>JACPYV010000034.1 GCA_016195825.1 Burkholderiales bacterium
AGAACGGCCTGCGCGCCACGATTCTTCGCAGCGGCCGTTAAACGCCCATGAAGCCCCGCGTCAGGAACGCAGCCCTTCGGCTCACGCCCCATGTCGGCGCCCATGAAAACAGGCCCCGCAGGGCCTGTTCGATGTCACCCGGGGGTGCCGGTCACTTGATTGTCAGCACCCATTTGGCCAGCGTTTCGGCCTCAGCCGGGCTGACCTGCGTGTTGGGGGGCATGGGCACCGGGCCCCAGACGCCCGAGCCGCCCTTGATGATCTTCTCGGCCAGCTTCTTCGACGCGTCCTTGTCCTTGGCGTACTTGGCGGCCACGTCCTTGTAGGCGGGGCCGACGAGCTTCTTGTCGAGCGCATGGCAGGCCATGCAGTTCTTCTTCTGCGCAAGTTCCTGGTTGGCAAAGGCGGCGGGGGCGATCAGTGCGAGGCTGAGGATCAGGACTTTCATGCAAACCTTTCGGGGCGTTGGACTACAGTGACCGTAAAGATACCTGAAGGAGATGCCGCATGGCATTCGTGTTGATCGGTGTGCTCTTCATTGTGTTGCGTCTGGGCGGCTGGGTGCAGTTTCATCAGGACGCCGTTTGGGCCTGGTTGATCGTGCTGTCGCCGTTTGCGTTGGCCGTCGTATGGTGGGCCTGGGCGGACGCCAGTGGTTTGACGCAACGCAAGGTCATGGACTCGATGGACGCGAAGAAGGCCGCACGGCGCGAGCAGCAGATGGAGGCACTTGGGCAGTTCAAGCCCGGGGCGAAGAAGAAACGGTGATGGCCCGGGCGGCTTGACGCAGGCGTTTGGAGCCTGCGAGCCCACCGGACCCGGTGCCGCCCGCTCCGCTGCCGAGCCTGACGCGGCAGGTTGCAATGGCTTACTCGAAGAGGTCCAGCACCGCCCCCGAACTGGCGCTGGAGGCGTTTTTCGCAAACTTCGCCAGCACGCCGCGGGTGTAGCGCGGCGCTGGCTTCACCCAGGCTGCGCGGCGCGTGGCCAACTCGTCATCGCCGACGTTGAGGCTCAGCACCAGCCGGTGGGCGTCGATGGTGATGGAGTCGCCTTCCTGAACCAGCGCGATGACGCCGCCCTCGTAGGCCTCGGGTGCGACATGGCCCACGACCATGCCCCAGGTGCCGCCAGAGAAGCGACCATCAGTGATGAGGCCCACGCTTTCGCCCAGACCCTGGCCGATCAACGCGCCGGTGGGGGCCAGCATCTCTGGCATGCCGGGGCCGCCCTTGGGGCCGAGGTAGCGCAGCACCATCACGTCGCCGGCCACGATTTTGTTGGCCATGATGGCCGCCAGCGCGCTCTGCTCATCGTCGAAGACGCGCGCCGGGCCGGTCATCACCGGCGTCTTCAGGCCGGTGATCTTGGCCACGCAGCCTTCGGGGCTCAGGTTGCCCCTCAGGATGGCCAGGTGACCTTCCGAATAGATGGGCTTGGCGACGGGCTGGATGACGTCCTGTTCGGCGCTCAGGGCCGGCACGTCGGCCAGGTTTTCGGCCACGGTTTTGCCGGTGATGGTGATGCAGTCGCCGTGCAGCAGCCCGGCAGTCAGCAGTTCCTTCATGACGGCGGGCACGCCGCCGGCCTTGTGCAGGTCCACGGCCAGGTACTTGCCGCTGGGCTTGAGGTTGCACAGCACGGGGATCTTCTTACGCATGCGCTCGAAGTCGTCGATGGTCCAGTCCACCTCGGCCGCGTGGGCGATGGCCAGGAAGTGCAGCACCGCGTTGGTCGAACCGCCCGTGGCCATGATGACCGCGACGGCATTTTCGATGGACTTCTTGGTGACGATGTCGCGCGGCTTCAGGTCGGCCTTGACGGCCTCAACCAGGTAGACGGCCGCCTTCTTCGTGTTCTCAACCACCTCGTCCTCGACGTTGGACATGCTGGACGAGTAGGGCAGGCTCATGCCCAGCGCCTCGAAGGCCGAACTCATGGTGTTGGCCGTGTACATGCCGCCGCAGGAGCCACTGCCGGGGATGGCGCGCTTCTCGATCTGGCAGAAGTCTTCCTCGCTCATCTTGCCGGCGCTGAACTGGCCCACGGCCTCGAAGACGCTAACGATGTTGAGGTCCTGGCCCTTGTAGTGGCCCGGCTTGATGGTGCCGCCGTAGATGTAGATGGCCGGCACGTTGGCGCGCAGCATGCCCATCATGCCGCCAGGCATGTTCTTGTCACAGCCGCCGATGACCATGACGCCGTCCAGCCACTGGCCACCCACGCAGGTCTCCACGCAGTCGGAGATGACCTCGCGCGACACCAGGCTGTACTTCATGCCCTCGGTGCCCATGGCCATGCCGTCGGAGATGGTCGGAGTGCCGAACAGCTGCGCGTTGGCACCGGCCGCCTTGAGGCCGACGACGGCGGCGTCGGCGAGCTTCTGCAGGCCGGAGTTGCAGGGCGTGATCGTGGAATGCCCGTTGGCGATGCCGATCATCGGCTTGCCGAAATCGGTTTCCTGGTAGCCCATGCCGTAGTACATGGAACGATTGGGCGCGCGAGCCACGCCCTCGGTGATGTTCTTGCTGCGGCGGTTGAAGCTCATTGGTGTCTCCTGATCGATGCGGCAGTGTGGCGCGACGCGTCAGGATGTTCAAATATATTGTTCAATCGCTATTGATACTTGATGTGAATCAATGATCGAACTTCGCCCCCTCCAGCAATTCCTTGCCGTGGCCGAGCTGCTGCACTTCGGCCGCGCCGCTCAAGCACTGCACATGAGCCAGCCGCCGTTGACCCAGGCCGTGCGCAAACTGGAGGCCCAGCTCGGCACGCCGCTGTTCGAGCGCACGAGCCGCAGCGTGCGCCTGACGCCTGCCGGCGCTGCGTTGCAGGCCAGCGCGCAGCGCCTGCTGGCCGATGCGTCCGCGCTGCCGGGCGAGATCCGCGCCGTGGCCGACGGTCTGGCCGGGCGCCTGCGGCTGGGTTTCGTGTCGACGGTCGGCTTCGGCGGCCTGCCACAGTGGCTGCGGTCGTTCCGCGAGGCCTGCCCGCAGGTGGCGCTGGCGCTGCGCGAGGCCACGTTGGACGTGCATCTGCACGAGTTCGCCATCGGCAGCATCGACGCCGGCTTCGTCATCCACACGCCCGGCCAGGCGCCGTCTGGCTTCGAGCGCCTGTCAGTCGGCGTCGAGCCGCTGGTGCTGGCGCTGCCCAGCAGTAACCAGGAGCCCAGCGACGCCCAGTGCTTGGCCGCGCCGCTCATCGTCTTTCCTCGTGATGTCGCGCCATCGCTGTACGACGCCATCCTGGCCCACCATGGCAGCGACGCTATCGCCCAAGAGGCCATCCAGATGCAGACCATCATCAACCTGGTGTCGGCCGCCATCGGCGTGGCATGGGTACCGGCCAGCCTTCAAGGCCTGCAGCGCGCCGGTGTCGTCTACCGTGCCATGGCGGGTGCCCCCGAAGTAGAGACCAGCCTGATCTGGCGCACCGATGCGCCGCCTGTCGTAGCGCGCTTCGTGGACCACGTGCGCCGCTACCATGCCTGAAGTCATTGGTGCAAACCCGGGCATCGACGCTCTGGCCTCCCGCGTTCAACTCGCACCCCTTTGGAGATCGCTGCATGACGTTTCGCCTCATCCCTCTAGCGCTGGCCCTGCTGGCCGGCGCCGCCCAGGCCGACCTGCTAAAGGACCCGCAGTGGCAAGCCTGGCTGGACGCCGGCAAGTCTGTCGACCTGGCCCGCGCCGCGCAGGCCCGCGCCAAGGCGCAGCCGGACGACGACCAGGCTGCCGTGGCGCTGGCGCTGGCCGCCGTGGATGACAACGACGGTGCGCGGCTGGAGGCCGCGGTGCCGGCGCTGCAGGCCTGTGCCGACAAGCGCCCCCAGGCCATCTGCAGCTACGCGCTGGGCCGCGTCTACGGCCAGCAGGCCATGACCGCCAGCGTCTTCAAGATGCCCGGCCTGGCCACCAAGACCAAGGAGCAGTTCGCCAAGGCCGTCGAGCTGGACCCGCAGCTCTTCGAGGCGCGCAGCGGCCTGACGCAGTTCTATCTGATGGCGCCCGGCTTTGCCGGTGGCAGCACGGCCAAGGCTAAGGAACTGGCCACCGAGGTGCAGCCGCGCCAGCCGGAGCAGGCCAAGCTGCTGCGCGCGCTGCTGGCCATGAACGACAAGGACTGGGCCGGCGCCGAGCGCGAGCTGGCCAGCGTGAAGACAGGCGACGACCGCACCGTGGCGCGCGAGCTGCGCGGCAATTGGCAGCGGCTGGGCTTCGAGTTCATGGAGCAGAAGAATCTGCCCAAGGCCCGTGGCATCTTTGAGGCCTTGCAGCGCGACTATCCGGCCCATGCGGCGGGCCCCTATGGACTGGGCCGCGTGCTGGTCGAAATGGGCCAGCCAGACGAGGCCGTCAAGGCGCTGGAGCGCGCGCGGGCGCTGGAAGGCGCCGAGCGCATGCCAATCGACCATCGCCTGGGTCAGGCCCTCATCGCCAAGGGCGACAAGGCCGCGGCCAAGATCGCGCTGGAGCGCTTCGTGCAGAACAAGCGCGCCAACCCGCGCAATGTCGAGGAAGCGAAGAAGCTGCTGGCCGGCCTGGCCTGAGGCCGCTTCGGAACCCGGCGGGAAGGCGCTGGCTATGATGCGCGCCGCTTCCGCTTTCCCTCCCGAGCCATGCTGGTTCACCCCCAGTTCGACCCCATCGCCCTCCGTCTCGGCCCGCTGGCCGTGCATTGGTACGGCGTCACCTACCTGATCGCCTTCGGCCTCTTCCTGTGGCTGGCCAGCCGGCGTGCGCGCATGCCGCAGCATGCGGCCGTGGGCTGGACCCGGCAGGACGTCGACGATGTGTTGTTCTACGGCGTGCTGGGCGTCGTGCTGGGCGGGCGCCTGGGCTATTGCCTGTTCTACAAGCCGGACTACTACGTCGACCACCTCGCCGAAGTGTTCGCGGTCTGGAAGGGTGGCATGTCCTTCCATGGCGGGCTGCTGGGCGTGCTGCTCGGCCTGGGGCTGTTCGGGCGCCGGCGCGGGCGTGGCTTCTTCGAGGTGTCCGACCTGATCGCCCCCTGCGTGCCCACCGGCATCATGGCCGTGCGGCTGGGCAACTTCATCAACGGCGAGCTGTGGGGGCGGCCGGCCCCGGCCGATCTGCCCTGGGCCATGGTCTTCCCGCAGGCCAACGACGGCGGCCTGGCCCGCCACCCGTCCCAGCTCTACCAAGCGGCTGGCGAGGGCCTCCTGCTCTTCATCATCCTGTGGTTCTATGCCCGCAAACCGCGCGCGACCGGCCAGATCTCAGGCGTCTTCATGATGGGCTACGGGGTGTTCCGCTTCCTGGCCGAATACTTCCGCGAGCCAGACGACTTCCTGGGACTGCGCGCGTTGAACTGGAGCCAGGGCCAGTGGCTGAGCCTGCCCATGATCCTGGCCGGCGCTGCCATCTTTGCGTGGGCAACGAAACGCAACGCCAGACCCGCATAAATGAAACCCCCGCGCTCGCTTTGCTCGCTGCCCCCCGAGGGGTGCGTCATTGGCTTCGGATGGCCGGGCGCCCACTGACATGAGACAGATCTTCTTCGACACCGAAACCACCGGCCTGGACGCGGACAAGGGCGACCGCGTCATCGAAATTGGCTGCGTGGAGATGCTCAACCGGCAGCTCACCGGCAACAACCTGCACCTCTACATCAACCCCGAGCGCGCCAGCCATGAGGACGCACTGCGCGTGCACGGGCTGACCGAGGCCTTCCTGTCCGATAAGCCCAAGTTCGCCGAGATCGTCGACCAACTGCTGGACTTCCTGGCCGGTGCCGAACTGGTGATCCACAACGCGCCCTTCGACATCGGCTTCATCAACGCCGAGCTGAAGCGCCTGCGCCGTGGTGTGCTGACCGACCACGTCGGCAGCGTGCGCGACACGCTGCTGATGGCGCGTGACCTCTTCCCCGGCAAGGCCAATTCGCTGGACGCGCTGTGCCGCCGCCTGGAGGTCGACAACACCAAGCGCGTGCTGCACGGCGCGCTGCTGGACGCCGAGCTGCTGGCCGACGTCTACATCCGCTTGACGCGCGGCCAGGACGCGCTGCTCATGGACGAGCACGGCGACTCGAGTGGCGGTGACAGCCATGCCGCCGTCGAGGCCGTGGACCTGAGCCGCTTTGAGCTGCCCGTGCTGCGCGCCAGCGATGCCGAGGTAGCGGCCCATGCCAAGCTGCTGACTGACCTGGACAAGGCGGCCGGTGGCGCTTGCAAATGGCGTGTATTGGAACCCGCCCAATCCGTGGCATAATCGCTGGCTTCCCGGAAAGCGGGCTGCAAAGCAATTCAGGGCGGTTAGCTCAGCGGTAGAGCACTGCCTTCACACGGCAGGGGTCGCAGGTTCGAACCCTGCACCGCCCACCA
>JACPYV010000069.1 GCA_016195825.1 Burkholderiales bacterium
CATCGCCGCCGACATCGATGCCGAGGGTGCCCGCCAGGCTCTCGACGCGATCACCGCGCGGCGGCCGGCCGGCATCAAGGTCGTGCACAACCTCAAGGTGCCGCCGCCAGCCGTGGTGGCGCCCGGCGGCGGAGGCGGCATGGACCCCACCAGCACGCCGCCCGGCCCGGGTGTCAGCGACGATGTCTGGTACCCGCTCGGCATCAGCGCGACGGTGACGCCCGCCAGCGCCGCGTTGACCGCCGCGCAGAAGGAGGCGTTGCGCATCGCGGTGGCCGACGCCCTGGGCGCCGCGGTCCGCGAGCTGGGCATCGGCTCGGCGGTCATCTACAACCGCCTGGCCGCTGCGGCGATGGCTGTGGACGGCGTGCTCGACGTCTCCTTCGACCTCTACCCCTTCGTCGACGGCGGCGCCAAGACAGGCCGGCGCAACCTGCTGCCACCGGCCACGACGCGCCCGCGCCTGGACGAGAACGTCGTCGTCGTGCGCGGTGCGCTGGTTGCGCTGGACCTGACCATCGAGGTGCACCGCCTGGGCCTCGCGCTGACGGCTGACCCGGCCTCGGCGCTCGCCACCATCCGAGAGAACATCAATGCACGGCTCGCCAGCTTCCTGGCTGGCGCACCGCCGCTGATAGCCCCGGCCTCGCTGCTGGGCGCGCTGACCGACACGCCGACCTATTCGGTGGACGACATTTCCTACGCCGCGGAATTCGTCGACGAAGGGCTGGAGGTCGTGAAGCTCAACCTGCCCCTGGCGCTGGCTGACGACCAACAGCCCTGGGTCCGCTCGCTCAGCGTGGTCGAACCCACGTCGAGCACCTGAGCCATGACCCCGACCCTGCCCTTCCGCACGCGGGCCATCCTGGGCCGCTTCCCGCGCCACCTGGCGCTGGACGAGCCCGGCACGCTGGCCGGCGAACTGGTGTCCACGCTGGCGGCCGACCTGGATCGGCAAACTGGCCAGCTCGGCCGCGTGCGCACGGCGCACCGCTACGGCGCAGCGGACGAGCGGCGCGACCTGCTGCTGCTGGTCGCCCTGCATCGCCTCGGCGAAAGCCAGCTCGACCTGCTGGACCGCCGGTTCACGGCGCTGGCAAGCCTAGCCGCGGGCTTGGCCGACGCAGACGCCGCTGCGCGCACCGCCGCCCGCCAGACGCTGCCAGAGCTGCTCGGTCTGGCGGCGGACCCCTGGCCGGCCTGGCCCGGCGAGGCCGACGAGGCCCGCGCGGCCCGGCGCATGGCCGACGCGGTGCGCGACACGAACCGCCACGCGTCTCGCCTGGAGCAGGCGCGCGGCCTGTTCACGGCCGTCATCGCTGACCACCGCGGCGGCAACGGCACGGTGGGCGCCATCCTCGCAGCGGCAGCGGCCTACCTGGGCCTGGCGCTGAAGCCCGAGCCCGGCACGCGCGACGGTCTCGCCCACAGCGCCGACGGCTACTGGCATCTCGGCCTCGCCGCCGACCGCCTGCGCCTGGCCCAGCTGCAGCCGCCCGCTGGCAGCGGCCAGCCAGCGCCGCCGCCCAAGCTGCTGGTTCCGCTCGACGACCTCCTGGCGCTTGAGGAGAACCCGTTCTCGCCCACCACGCTAGACCCCGAGCCGCGCCATCACGCCGACCTGGTGACCCTCGCGCGCACTGGCTTCGACCCGGTGCCGGTGTCGGTCAGCGTGGTCGGCCGCGGCGACAGCACCGTCTGGCCTATGGTCGTGCAGGTCGACGCGGGGCACGGCCTGGTCTTCACCGGCAGCGTGCCGGACGGCAGCACGCTTGTCTTCTCCGCCGCCGGGCGGGTCACGCTGGACGGCGTGGAGGTCGGCCGCCGCTGCTTCGCCTTCGACGGCGGCGTCTTCGCCGATGCGACCGCCACGCACCCCAGGGACGCCTTGTTCAGCGACGTCGGCGCCGATCCCGGCGCGCCCCTGCCCGACTGCACTGCAACCTTTGTCACGACGCGCCCGCTGACCGACGCGCTGGCGCCGGACGCCATCTTCCCGCACGCCGGCGGCGCGGTGCCACCGGCCAGCCTGGCCGTGGGCGAGACACGCTTTCGCGTCTTCGTGCGCGAGGCGTCTTTCGGCAGCGAGCTGCCGCCGCCGGCACGGCCGGCCATCACCATCGCCGAGGCCGGCCTATTCGACGCCTCACTGTTCGCAGACGCCGCCACGGCTGACCCGGTGCTCGCGCTCGGCTTCGCGTGGCAGGAGCGCGAGCCTTTCGCCTGCCGGTTGTGGATTCCCGCGCGTCTGCGCCACCTCGACGACGGCATCGCACTGCCCGTCACCGAACGCCTGCGCCTGCTGCTGGACCGCCACCGTGCCGCCGGCATCCAGCTCAGCGTGGCCTACGCCGAGGACCGCTGGACGCTCGGCGATGGCTTGTTGCGCAACCCCGGCAGCACCGACCCGGAAGGCACCGTCATCGTCGGCACGCGGCTGTGGTCCATTCCCATGCCGCCAGGCGCCTGAGCCTGCCATCGCTCACCGACCAACCAGGATCCACCCATGTCACTGGTCAAACCCGCCCTCTCGACTGCCCTGCCCGGCAAGCCCATCACAGCCCAGGCCTGGAACGAGATCACCGCCGCCCTGGGCAGCTTGTTCGATGCCGTCAACGCCCTGGGCGGCGCCACCGTCCGGGTGCAGGTGGCCAGCAACGGCCAGCCGGTGCCGGGGGCCGTCGTGCTGGCCGTTCCCGGCGGCGAAGGCCGCCCGGTGACGGCCGTACCTCCCTACCCCGGCGTGCTCGCGCACACGGTCACGGGTGTCACCGAGGGCAGCTGGACGCTGCACGTGTCGGCGCCCGGCTTCGTCAGCCAGGCGATCGCCGTCACCGTGCCGATCGAGGCCACGCTATCGGTGAACCTCGTGCCGGCAGGTGTCGCAATGCCGGACCTGTTCGCGATGCCGGCCTCGCAGGCGCTGACGGCCCTTGCCGCAGCCGGCATCGTCCTCGACCTGGTGCTCGACGCCGCGGGCCAGGAGCTGCCCAAGACCAGCCTGCCGCCCGCCAGCGCCAACGTGCCTGTGCTGGCCCAGCAGCCGCCGGCCGGCAGCATCGTCGTCCCGTCCACCGGCCGCGCGCGGCTGGTACTGGCGGCCAGCTTCCAGCAGGAATCGGTCGTCGTGATGCCCAACCTCTCCGGCCTCAGCCTCGCCGAAGCGACCAAGGCCCTCGAAGGCCTGGGCCTCAAGGTCGGCACCACCACGATCAAGACCTGAATTCCACCCAGAGGTTCTTCATGGCCAATCTCATCTTCAACCAGGCCTTCGCCTTCCAGGCGAAAACGCAGGAACTGCTCATCGAGACCGACGTCAACGCGGCCCAGCGCGCCAACATCGTGCGCGACGGCAAGCCGGTAGCGCAGATCCTGGTCAACCAGGACAAGATCAGCGGCGTGCTGGTCGGCTACCGCCCGTTGGTCAGCCGGGTGGTCACGCAGAGCATCGTGCCGGGGACACCCGTGAGCCGGGGCACGGCCATCAACCTCGTGCTCGCCGAGGCGACGCGCATCCCGCTGAGCGTGGTGGACGGCATCTACGCGGCGCTGCAGCAGGAGACCATGGCGTCGCTCTACACCCGCTTCCTCGCCGACGACGCCGAGCTGAAGAACATCGTCGCCAATGCCGCGATCGGTGCGCCGACGCCAGCGGCCGACGTCGCCACGGTGCAGCGCAAGGCGGCCGCGAAGGGCGTGCAGGTGACCGACACCGCCGGCCAGGACTTCGCTGCCTTCATGACCGGCCTGCAGGCGGCCTACACCTTCAACGGCTGACCCCCCATGCTCGTCGCCAAGCAGCTGACCGAGGACTGGGCCTACGCCGGCGGGTTCTCCGCGGCGCGGGTCGAGAACGCCATCGTCGGCGGCAGCGTCTACGGCACCGCGAGCGTCACGCAGGACCTGAGCCTGCCCACTGACGCGGTCATCACCGCCGCCAGCGCGGTGCTCAGCGTGGGCCCGGCCGACCGCGTGTCGGTGGGCGACGCGGCGCAGGTGCGCGCCGAGTCGTCCGCCGTGCTCATCGTCGATCTGGGTGGCCTGCGCACGGTGGCAGGCCTGCGCTACGCGGCCGCGAAGATGACCCAGGTCCAGGCCTGGCAGGGTACGCGCTTCGGCAACTGGTTCGCCAGCGAGGACGGCACGCACAACGCCGCCAAGGACGAGGTGATGACCGAGCGGCTGCGCGTCAGCTTCGACCGCAGCGTGCAGCCGGCCGACCTGGCCACGGACGGCGTACTGGTGCTGCCCGGCGCGCCGGCCGACCCCGAGCTGGAAGTCGGCGGCCGGCGCGTCTGGAGCCGACCGGGCCCGGTGCGCCTGGCCGACGACGGGCAGGGCCATGCCGTCTTCGGCGAGACCGTCGACCTCGCGGCGGCGCTGCAGGCCGCCATCGCGCAGGCGACGACGACCGGCGACCTCGCGCTGGCCGTTACCTTGCGCACCGCCGCGCCCTGCGTGCAAAGCCTGCAGGTGCAGGTCTCCTACGTGCAGGTGCATCAGGTCACGCTGCCGGCCGGCGGCCTGCCGTTGGAGGCGGCGGCGGAAGGCGACTGGCCGGTCACCCTGCAGCTGCCGGCTGGCGCCGGTGGCTGGCAGCTGGTGGGCTGCGAACTGGCGATCCAGGGGCGCATCGGCCCGGGGCGCGTGCTGCCGGCCGTTGGCCCCGCCACGGGCGACGTCGCGCGCCTGCTGCTCGACCCACTGCACGCCGTCGCCGCGCGCCTGCCCAGCGCCGACGCGGCCCGGCTGGCGACGCTGACCGGCCTGCGCCTGCCGCTGGCCGCCTTGGGCGGCGATGCCGAACTGGCGGGCGTGCTGCGCATCGGCGGCGGCGACGTACCCGACTCGGCGGCAAGCCCACTGCCCTTCAAGCCGGTGACCCTGCCGGCAGGCACCGCACCGGCATGGGTGACTCTGGAACTGCTGCAGCCCTGCAAGCCGCGCGGCGACGCGCCGCTGTGGGTTGAGTTGACAGCCACCCGCGGCCGGCTCGCCTGGCCGCTGGCGGTGCCCCGCGCTGAAGATCCCGTCGTGCCCGGCCAGCCCGCACCGGTGCCTCGCAACGTGCTGATCCGCCGCGCCAGCCCGGGGCCGCCGTACCGGGCCATCGTCGCCAAGGTGGGACCGCCGGCCGTCGAAGGCGGAGCCATCGCGCCCGCGGCCATCTGCGGCGCACTACGGCTGATCGGCGAGGCCCCTGCAGGCCAGCCGATCGCGGCACTCACGCCCCGGCTGGGCACGCCCGCGGCCAACGGACCGGCACTGAGCCCTTGCACGCCAACGCAGGCCGGCGTGGTGTCGCGTGCCAGCTTCGACCCGCCGCTGGCGGGTGCCGTGGCCGCAGGCACATCGCCCAGCCTCCCGCTGGTCATCCGCGCCGCAGCGCCCGGCACGTACACGATCACCGCGGCCAAGCTGCTGTACCGGCAGCCCGCCTAGCCGCCACCCAACGAGCGAGCCGACATGACCTCCGATCCACGCACCACGTTCGTCGACGGTCTGCGGGTGACGCCGCAGCACCTCAACCACCTGCAGGACGCGCTCCGGCAGGCGGTGCTGGACCTGCGCGGCACGCTCGGCTTCGGCCGCATCGCCTACGGGCTGCGGGCCAGCGTGGCCGACGGCTCGGTCGCGGTGAGCCCGGGGCTGGCCTTCTCGTCCAGCGGGCTGCGCCTGGCGCTGGCCGAGGGAGCGACGCTGCCCCTGCCTGGCAGCGGCGAATACCGCATCGAGCTCCAGGCCAGCGAGGCCGGCGACCCTGACACACAGCTGGGCGAGCAGCCGACCATCTGGTACGTGCAAGTCCAGGTGCGCGCCGTGTCCAGCGACGCGCCGCCCACGCCCGACAGCCTGGTTGTCGCCATCGCCAACAGCGCTGACGGCCTGCAGGTGACGCAGGACGCTGGGCTGTTCCTCGTGCCCAGCCACCACGCCCATTCCGGCGGC
>JACPYV010000071.1 GCA_016195825.1 Burkholderiales bacterium
ATCATCAAGGGCGTGGTGCCGTTCTCTGAGCGCGCGTTGATCTCGGCGCCCTGCGCAATCAGGAAGGTGGCCACGCCGTTGTCGGGCCCGCTGCAGGCGTAGTGCAGCGGCGTCCAGCCCGGGCGGTTGACGGCCGCACCGCGCTTGACCAGCGCCTTCACGGCCGGCAGCGAACCACGGATGGCCGCGATCATCAGCGGCGTCTCGCCCTTGGCGTTGACGTTATCCACCTGGGTCTGGGGCGACGAAAGCAGACTCTCCAGCGCGCGCTGCGAGCCCTCGCGCACGGCCGTGAAGATAGCGGTGCGCCCGCGCGCGTCGACCTGGTTCGGATCCACGCCCTTGAGCAGAAGGCTCAGTACGGCGCGCGGCTCGTTCAGCTCGGCGGCGATGACCAGATCGTCGATGGGCTCGGCCCGTGCCGACGAAGCCACGGCCAGCGCCAGCACCATCAGCAAGACCTTCATGCCGCCTCCGGCAATCGGAACAGCCGCCGCGTGTTCGCCGTCGTGATCGCGGCCAGTTCGGGCACGGGCAGGCCAACGGCGTCCGCCACGGCCTTCGCCACATGGGCCACATAGGCCGGCGAATTGGTCTTGCCGCGGAAGGGCACCGGCGCCAGGTAGGGGCTGTCGGTCTCGATCAGCACGCGGTCAAGCGGCAGCAGCTTGAGCAGGTCGCGCAGGTCTTGTGCGTTCTTGAAGCTGACGATGCCGGAGAAAGAGATGTAGTAGCCCCGCTCGACAGCCGCCAACGCGACATCGGCCGTCTCGGTGAAGCAGTGGAAGACGCCACCAGCCGCCTCACCGCCCTCCTCGTCCAGCACGCGAAGCGTGTCGGCGGCGCTGGAACGGGTGTGGATAACGAGGGGCTTCCCGGCCTGCCTGGCCGCACGAATGTGGGTGCGGAAGCGCTCGCGCTGCCATGCCATGTCGTCGATGCTGCGGCCGTTCAGCCGGTAGTAGTCCAGCCCGGTCTCACCGATGGCGACGACGCGCGGCAACGCGGCCAGCCGGACCAGTTCGGTCACGTCGGGCTCGCGCATGTCCTCGGTATCGGGATGCACGCCGACCGTGGCCCACAGCGTGGCGTTCTCCAGCGCCAGCGCATGCACGGCCTCGAACTCCTCCATCTGCGTGCAGATGCAGATGGCCTGGTCGACCTGCGCGGTGCGCATGTCGGACAGAATCGCCGGCAGGTTCTTCCTCAGCTCCGGGAAGCTGAGGTGGCAATGCGAATCGATGAACATCGACGGCTACAGCGTCTGCGTCGGCTTACTCGACGAGATGGCCGTACCGAGGACTTCCTCGATGCGCACGCGAATCAGCCGCGTCTTCTCGTCGCCGGGGAAGCGCACGCCCACGCCCTGGGTGCGGCCGCCGGACGCATTGGCTGGCGTCAGCCAGGCGACCTTGCCGGCCACCGGGTAGCGCTGGTTGTCCTCGGGTAGAGCCAGCAGCAGATAGACGTCCTCACCCAGCTTGTAGTCGCGCGTGGTCGGAACGAACAGGCCGCCCTCGGTGAACGCAGGGATGTAGGCAGCGTAGAGCGCCGACTTTTCGCGGAAGACGAGCTGGATGACGCTGGGGCGAGCCCCCGAGCCGGGCGTGCCGCCAACGGAGGGCAGCGGCAGCGCGCCGCCCAGCTGGCTGGGCTGGAATTGCGTGTTCGGGCCTTGCTTGGAGGTGGCGTCACTCATGCTCGCAGTGTATTCATCGCGCGGCCGCCGCGATCGCCGCGCGGGCTTGCGCCACCAGCGCTTCTATCCACAGGCCGGCGTTCAGCGGATGCTCGGCATGGCGGGCGGCGCGACGCAGTTCGGCGTCCCAGGCCAGCAGCGGCGCCGCACGCCGGGGCGACGGCAGGGCCGCAGCCGCGAAAAACTGGCCCGGCTGCCCATGGCTGCGGCGCAGCAGGTCGTGGCACAGGCGCTGCAGCGCGTCGATGGCACGCGGCGGGCCCCAGTCGGACAGCGCCGCCACCTCGCCCCGGGCGACACGCTTGGGGATAGCCTGCCAGATGGCATCGGTCACTCCCGCCTCGGACCAGGCCAGCGCCTGTTGCGGCCGGCCGCCAGTGGCGTCCAGCAAGCCCTCGGCCGCGTCGACGCCCTTGGACGCCAGCCAGGCCAGCGCGGCATCCCGCGGCGGCAAGTGCAGCGGCACCGGCTGGCAGCGGCTTCGGATGGTGGGCAGCAGGCTGGCGCTGTCATGGCTGGCCAGCGCGAAGCGCAGCACGCCGGACGGCTCCTCCAGCGTCTTCAGCAGCGCATTGGCCGCGATGCCATTCAGCGCCTCGGCCGGGAAGATGACCACCACCTTGGCGCGGCCGCGGGCCGACGTGGCCTGGGCGAAGGACAGCAGGTTGCGAACGGCGTCGACCTTGATCTCGCGGCTGGGCTTGGCCTTGCCGGCCTTGGGGGCCTCGGCCTCCTCGAACGGCAGCCCCAGCGACTCGCGCGCCGACGCATCCAGCGCCTCCGGCAGCAGCAGCTGGAAGTCCGGGTGCGTTCCGCTCGCGAACAGCTTGCAGCTGGCGCAGTGGTTGCAGGCCGGCTGGCCAGGTGCTGCGGCCTCGCACAGCCAGCTCTGCGCGAGCTTGACGGCGAGTTCGAGCTGGCCGACGCCGGCCGGGCCCTGCACCAGCAGCGCATGCGAGCGGGCTCGCTGCAGCGCATCAGTCAGGGGGGTCTGCAGCCAGGGGAGATCGGCGTTCAGCATTCGGGGTAACGATCAGCCAACACGGCCAACACCGCTGCACCGACCTGCTCAACCGTGCCGCTGGCGTCAATGCGCACGATGCGCCGCGGCGCCTGAACCGCTCGGGCGGCGTAGCCGGTGCGCACGCGCTCGAAGAAGTCCAGGTCCTGCTGCTCGATGCGGTCGGCCTCGCGCGCGCTGGCGCGGCGGGCGGCGGCCTGACCGGCGGGCAGGTCGAACCACAGCGTCAGCTCGGGCTCGGTGCCTTCCTGCACCCAGTCCGACAGCGGGTTCAGCACGCTCAACGGCAGGCCACGCCCGCCGCCCTGATAGGCAAAGCTCGCGTCGGTGAAACGGTCGCACAGCAGCGTCCTGCCGGCAGCCAGCGCGGGCTTGATGACCGTCTCGACGTGGTCGCGCCGGCCGGCGAACATCAGCAGCAGCTCGGTCAGCGAACCCATGGGTTCCTTAAGCACGATGTCGCGCAGCGTCTCGGCCAGCGGCGTGCCGCCGGGTTCCCGGCTCATCTGCACATCGGCGCCGCGGGCGCGGAACCAGTCGGCCACGGCCTGGATGTGGGTGGACTTGCCGGCACCGTCGATGCCTTCAAAACTGATGAATCTGCCGGTCACTTGCCGCCGCGTTGGTATTTGTTGACCGCGCGATTGTGCGCGGCAAGGTCGTCGCTGAATTCGCTGCTGCCGTCGCCGCGCGACACGAAGTACAGCGACTTGACGGGTGCCGGGTTCAGCGCTGCCTGCAGCGAGGCCGCGCCGGGCATGGCGATGGGCGTGGGCGGCAGACCGCCGCGTGTGTAGGTGTTAAAAGGCGTGTCGGCCAGCAGGTCGCGCTTCCTCAGGTTGCCGTCAAAGGTCTCGCCCAGGCCATAGATGACGGTGGGATCGGTCTGCAGCGGCATGCCCACGCGCAGCCGGTTGACGAACACGGCAGCGACGCGGCTGCGGTCGACCGGGGTGCCGGTTTCCTTCTCCACGATGGAGGCCAGGATCAGGGCCTCGTCGGCGGACTTAAACGGCAGCGCGGCCGCACGCTTGCTCCAGGCGAAGGCCAGGCGGTGCTGCATCGCAGCGTGGGCGCGCTTGAGCACGGTCAGGTCGCTGACACCGCGGCTGTAGGCGTAGGTGTCGGGGAAGAAGCGGCCTTCGGGCGCGACGCCCGGCTCGCCCATCGCGACCATGATGTCAGCGTCGCTCATGCCCGCGGTCCTGGGCTTCAGAGACGGGGCGGCGGCCAGTGCCGCCCTGACCTGGCGCCAGTTCCAGCCCTCGATGAGCCGCAACTGCTCCAGCACCTGATCGCCACGCACCATCTTGTCCAGCAACTGCCGCGGCGTCGCGCCGGCGTGCACCTCGTAGCTGCCGGCGCGGATCTGCTTGGCCTGGCCGGACCAGCGGAACCACTGGTAGAGGAGCCGTGCATCGGCCTGCACACCGGCGGCCACCCAGGCGCGGGCGACCTCCGCGGGGTTGGTGCCGGGCTCGATGGACAGCTCCACCGACGGCGCCGCCAGCGTCAACGGGGACCGCAACCACTGCCACACGGCACCCGCTGCCAGCGCCGCGATCAATAACAGGGCGAACACCGCCCGAAGAAACCACTTCATGCCCTGTGAAAAGCCCGGTCAAAAGGGCGCCGATGATAATTCCCGCCATGTCCCAAACCTCCCAACTCCGACTCGCCGATTGGGGTGTGATCCGCGCCCTGGGCGCCGACGCCGCCAGCTTCCTGCACGGCCAGCTGACCCAGGACTTCGCACTGCTGGACCGCGAGCACGCCCGCCTGGCCGGCTTCTGCACGGCCAAGGGCAGGCTGCTGGCGACGACGGTGGGCTGGCGCGGCGGCGACGAAGAGATCCTGCTCGCGCTGCCGGCCGAGACGCTGGCGGCGACCTTGAAGCGCCTGTCCATGTTCGTCATGCGGGCCAAGTGCAAGCTCAGCGACGCCAGCGCGGAGTTCGCGGTCTACGGATTGCTGGGCACACCGACTGCCCTGGCTTGGACGCTGGCGCGCGAAGGCGACGCCGTGCAGATCGCCCTGCCTGGCGGGGGCCGGGCACTGCGCGTGCAGCCGGCCGAGGCGCCCGCGCCGGACGGTGAAGCGATCACGCCGGACGACTGGGCCTGGGCCGAGGCCGAAGCCGGCATGGCCTGGGTGCGCGGCGCGACCGTCGAGGCCTTTGTGCCGCAGATGATCAATTTCGAGGTGCTGGGCGGCGTGAACTTCAAGAAGGGCTGCTACCCCGGCCAGGAGATCGTCGCGCGCAGCCAGTACCGCGGCACGCTGAAGCGGCGGCTGCAGGTGTTCGAGACGGATGCGCCGGCGACCGTAGGCCAGGAGTTATTCAACAGCGCCGATCCTGAGCAACCGGCAGGCATCGTGGCGGGCAGCGGCACGCGCGCCGGCCGCACCGTGATCGCCGCTGAGATCAAGCTCGCGGCCCTGGACAGCGGCAGCCTTCACCTGGGCAGCGTCGCAGGCGCCACCCTGAAACCACGCGCCCTGCCCTACGAAATCCCCCCGCAAGACTGATGCAGCTCTACGTCTACTACCGCATCGCCACAGAGCACGTCGACGAAGCACTCATCGCTTTTCGCAAGGCGCGTGTCGAAGCGCCCATCGAACTGCTGCAGCGCCCCGAACCGGACGCCGAGGGGCGATGGACGTGGATGGAGATCTACCCCGCCGGCTGGACCCACCGCGAGCCGCAGGTTGCGGCAGCCATGGCTCAGTGGCTGGCCAGCGAACGAAAGGTCGAGCAGTTTGAGATGTTGGGCTGAGCACGCGCTCAGTGGTCACCGCGAATCCAGCGCTCCCAGAATTCGTCGCCGTACCGGATCGCCAGATACGCAGCGACCGCGGGCACGCCGATGAACAACAAGGCCGTGGCAATCGGCCCGACACCGCCCTGACCTTGACGACGATAGGCTCAGGTTCAAGATCGGGCAGGAACAGCTTCTCCTCGTGCTGCTCGAGTTCGCTCATAGGGCCCTGACCATCTCCACGTGCCCAATGCCCGCCTCCTCGAACGGTTGGCCGCGCCGCTGGAACCCTGCCCGCAGATAGAAGTTCTCCGCCGACAGCTGCGCATGCAGGAGCACCTCGCGGTAGCCCTGCTTTTTCGCCTCGGCCATCAGCGCATCCAGCACCTGGCGGCCGATCTGCGTGCCGCGCATGGGCCGCAGCACGGCCATGCGGCCGATCTTGGCGACGCCGGGGACGTGTTCCAACAGGCGCCCGGTCGCCAGCGGCAGGCCAAAGCGGTTGCGGGCCAGGGCGTGTAGGCAGCTGGTGTCGGCCGCGTCCCATTCCATGTCAGCCGGGATGTGCTGCTCCTCGATGAAGACCTGGCGGCGGATGGCCGTCGCGGCCTCTCCCCGCTCGGCCCAGGTGCCCAGCGCCACGTCCACGACCGGCTGGCCGGCCTCGAAGTCATGGATAAGGCCGCGCAAAGCGTCCGGCAGGCGCAGCGGTGTCTGCGATCCGGGATCGGCGAAGACGTAGACCATCTCCGCCTGCACCAGCAACTGGTCACCATGGAAGATGCCGCCGTCCACCTTCATGGAGCTGTTGCCGAACTCGCGGCAGCGGATTCCGACGTCCAGCCGGTCGTCGTAGCGGGCCGACCCGCGGTAATCCAGCGTGGCACGACGCACATAGAGGTCGCCGCCCAGGCCCTTCATCGTGTCGGCGTAGGGGATGGCCAGCGCCCGCCAGTAGCCGCTGATGGCGGTGTCGAGGTAGGTCAAGTAGTGGCCGTTGAAGACGATGCCCTGGGCGTCGATCTCGGCCCAGCGCACGCGCAGCGGTTCGAGGTGGCGGAAGTCTTGGCGTTTCATGGGTTCAGGTGCTCACGGATAGCGGTGGCGCAGAAGTCCAGCGCGGTGACGGCCTCGGGCAGGCTGCGGCCCATCTTGATGAAGTCGTGGGTGACGCCGCGGGCCAGTTCCAGCTGCACCGGGACGCCGGCCGCGCGCAACGTGTCGGCGTAGGCCAGGCCCTCATCCACCAGGGGGTCGGCTTCGGCCAGTAGAACGGCCGCGGGCGCGAGGCCGCCGTGGTCGTCAGCATGCAGCGGCGCAAAGCGCCAGTCGCTACGCTGGTCGACATCGATGTAGTGGCCGAAGAACCATTCGATGCTCTTGGCGTCGAGCAGGAAGCCTTCGGCGAAGCGGCGGTGTGAGTCGTGGCTCATGTGGCTGTCGGTGCCGGGCGTGATCAGAAGCTGCAGCGCCAGCGGCAGGCCGCGCTCACGGGCGAAGAAGGCCGCACCGGCCGCCAGTGTGCCGCCGGCGCTGTCGCCTCCTACGGCAAGGCGGCTGCCGTTCAGGCCCAGCGACGCCGCCTGCTCGTGCAGCCAGGCCAGCCCGGCCCAGGCGTCGTCCACGGCGGCCGGGAAACGGTGCTCTGGCGCCAGGCGGTAGTCCAGCGCCAGCACGGCGGCACCGCTGCGCAGTGCCAGTTGGCGACACAAGCTGTCATGCGTCTCCAGGTCGCCGATGGTGAAGCCTCCGCCGTGCAGGTAGAGCATCGCGGGGAGCTTGCCGGCGCTCGGTGCGTACAGGCGCGCAGGGCGACCGGCGGCTTCGAGGTCTTGTACGCGGGCCAGCGGCGCACGCGGCAGGTCCAGGATCTCGGCGCCCATGCGGTAGGCCAGACGGGCCTCGCGCGGCGTCAGCGAGTGGAACGGCGGCCGGTTGGCGCGCTGGATGCGCGTCAGCAGCTCGGCCATGCGGGGGGTGAGCGGGGTGGGTGCGGTCATCGGTCCCGCATTGTCTGCGGCGGCACCCAGGGGTCGCGCAAAGGCGCCTGGAAGGCCGGCTCGGCCGTGGGCGCCACGCTACCCGGCACCTGCGGTGTGCCGGCGCGTTCGATGGCAATGAACGGCCGCGCCACCAGCGCGCGGCGCTCGGGGCCGAGGTCGGCCGCGGCGCGCAAGGCCAGGGTGTTGGTGAAGAAGGCCTTCAGGTCGGCCAGCTGAGTCACGCGGGTCGCATCGTCCAGGTAGCTCATGTGGCCACCCGCGTAGTTGCGGACCTTCACACGGCTGGCATCGACGCGCGCCAGGTCGGTCTCGGTCAGGTGAAAGGGCGTGGCCAGGTCGTGATAACCGTTGACCGCCAGCACCCGCAGGCGCGCGTTCTGCGCCAGCGCCGTGGCCAGGTCGGGCAGTGTGTCGGGCAGGCCCCGGCCGGCGTGGCTGAAGTCCCAGGCGTTTATCGCGTCGCTGAGCACGACGTAGGTGGACGCATTGCGGTAGCCCAGTTGGTCGCGCAGATGCGTGGCGATACCGGTTGCAAAGCTGCTGTTGATCCAGGTGCTGGACGGGTCGCCCTCGGCCGCGAGCGCGCTGCCGCTGGGGGCCTTCATGCGGCCGTCGTAGCGGCCCAGCAGTTGGCTGTTGATGAGCCCTTGGCGGTAGTCGGTCGCGCCGATGTTCAGCGACACCTGCCAGCGCGACACGGGCAGCCCGGTCAGGTCAGCCAGTGGCTGCCACAGCGCGGGCGCCTGCTGGCCGCCGGTGACGAAAGCCTGCAGCGCAGGCGCGTAGACCTGGTCGGCGTAGCTGCGCGCCTGGGTCAGCCACGCACCCAGGTCGGTGGGCACCGGCTGGGTCAGGCGATGGAAGGCGCCCACGGCCGCGAAGCTGGGCAGGTAGCCGCCGCAGCCTTGGGCCGAAGTGATGCCACAGTTGCTGTTGTAGTCCATGGCCGGCGACAGCAGCACCAGGCCGTCCAGCATCACGCCGGCCTCCTGCAGCCGGCGCGCCAGCACGGCAGTACGCGGGCCGCCGTAGCTTTCACCGAACAGGTACTTGGGCGAGGCAGCGCGATTGTTAACGGTCAGGTAGCGCTGGATGAAGTCTCGGAACAGCGCCGCATCGCTGTCCACGCCCCAGAAGCTGCGGTTGGTGAAGGGCGCGATGGCCTGCGAGTAGCCAGTGCCTACTGCGTTGATGAAGACCAGGTCGGTCTGGCCCAGCAGGTGCTCGGCGTTGTCCACCATGGGAAAAGGCCGCGCGGCCGTCGTGTCGGGCACGCCGCTGACCAGACGCTTGGGCCCGAAGCTGCCCAGTTGCAGCCACACCGAGGCCGACCCCGGGCCGCCGTTGTAGAGGAAGGTCACCGGCCGGGTCGCCACGTCGGCGCCGGGCAGCGTGTAGGCAACGTAGAAGACCGAGGCCTGGGCCGCGCCGACGGCGTCGCGGGCGATTAGGTGGCCGGCCGTGGCCGTGTAGCTCAGCGTCTGCCCGCCGACCGCGAGGCTCTGCGTGCTGACCGCGGCGGCCTCGACGGCGCCGGGAAGCGAAGCGTCGGCGGCAGAGGAATAGACCGTCGTGTCGGTCAGCCCGGGCAGGTTGTCGACGGGCGGCGTGGGCGCGGGCGCCGCGCCCCCTCCCCCGCCGCCGCCACAGGCAGCCAACAACAGTGACAGCAGCAGGGTGGTGACAGTCGCGCGCATGACGGCGAGTCTAGACAGGCCCCACTACCATGCACAAAGACATTGCGGAGAACGCGCCCATGGCCCAAATCCTCTACCTGACCCGCATCGAGATCGAGTTCGGCGCCGCGCGGCTGCTGCCGGCCGAATGCGAACGCATCGGCATTCGCCGGCCGCTGGTCGTGACCGATGCCGGCGTGCGTGCGGCGGGCGTGCTCGACGAGGCGCTGGCCGCCTTCGACGTCAAGCCGCCGGTTTTCGACCAGACACCCGCCAACCCGACTGAGGCCGCCGTGCGCGAGGCGGTGCAGATGTGCCAGGCCATGGGCTGCGACGGCCTCATCGCCATCGGCGGCTGCTCCAGCATGGACCTGGCCAAGGGCGTGGCCATCGCCGCCACGCATGAGGGTCCGCTCAAGCGCTGGGCCACCATCGAAGGCGGCGCCGTCAACATCAGCGCGCGCGTGCTGCCCCTTATCGCCGTGCCGACGACGGCGGGCACCGGCAGCGAGGTCGCGCGTGGCGCCATCCTCATCGTGGACGACGGCCGCAAGCTGGGCTTCCACAACTGGGAGCTGCTACCCAAGGCCGCCATCTGCGATCCGTCACTGACGCTGAAGCTGCCGCCCACACTGACGGCCGCGACCGGCATGGACGCCATCGCCCACTGCATCGAGACCTTCCTGGCACCGGCCTTCAATCCGCCGGCCGACGGCATCGCGCTGGAAGGCCTGCGTCGCGGCTGGGGCGCCATCGAGCGCGCCACCCGCGACGGCCAGGACCGCGACGCGCGGCTGGACATGATGCTGGCGAGCGTGCACGGGGCGATGGCGTTCCAGAAGGGTCTGGGCGCCGTCCATTCGCTGAGCCACTCGCTGGGTGGCATCAACCCGCGGCTGCACCATGGCACGCTGAACGCCGTCTTCCTGCCGGCGGTCATCCGCTTCAATGCCGAGGCCGACAGCGTGAAGCGCGACCACCGCATGGCCCGCCTGGCCCAGGCGATGGGCCTGGCCGCAGACTCCGTCGACGCAGTGGCCGAAGCCATCACGGCGATGAATGCGCGCCTGGGCCTGCCTTCCGGCCTGGCCGCGATGGGCGTCGGGCCCGAACTGGACGAGGCCATCACCCGGCACGCGCTGGTGGACCATTGCCACAAGACCAACCCGCGCATTGCCAGCCCCGACGACTACCGCGCCCTCCTCGCGGCTTCGCGCTGACGACGTTTGCAATTGCGCCACCCCGAAATCCTGCGCGCCGATTACGCTCCAAGCGTGATCGAAGTCCCTGTTTTGCCGTGATGGGGCCCGTGCCTCGGCACTAGGATCCCGGGTTGCCCGAGGCCAGTGAGGCGCGGGGAGGCCATGAGCGAGGAGACGAAGATGAAGCTTTCAATCGGAAACCGGCTGGCGCTGGGGTTTGCGCTGGTCCTCGTGCTGGCAGCCTGTGTCATCGGACTGGCGTCCTGGCGCCTGACCGCCACGGCCGCGGCGACACGGCAGATGATGGCCGAGCCGCTGGCCAAGGAACGACTGATCGCGGACTGGAGCCGCAACATCAACGCCGGCGTGCGCCGCACCATCGCGATCGCGAAGAGCTCTGACGCCTCGCTGGTGCCCCTGTTCGCCGAGGACCAGGCGCAGTCGACCAAGTCCTCCGCCGAGATGCAGGAGAAGCTCAAGGGCTTGATCCGCTCGCCCGATGAGCAGAAGCTGTTCGATGCCGTCGGTGAGGCGCGCAAGGTCTACATCGCGGCGCGCGACGAGATCGTCAAGCTGAAGAAGGACGGCGAGGCGGAGGCCGCCGACAAGCTGCTGACCGAGGTCTTCGTGCCGGGTTCCAAGGTCTACCTGCAACGCATGCAAGAATTCCTAGACCATCAGCGCCAGAGCATCGACCAGACGGCCGCTGACATCGACTCGGCCAACAGCACCGGCCGCGTGCTGCTGCTCGCCTTCGGCCTGGCCATGCTGGCCCTGGGCGTCGCGGCCGCCTGGCACATCACCCGCAGCATCACCGTGCCCCTGTCCGCCGCCAACGAACTGGCCGAGCGGGTGGCAGACGGCAACCTGATGCGCTCGGGCGCGGGCATGGCGGCACGCTCCGACGAGATCGGCCAGCTGCAGACCACGCTGCGCCGCATGCGCGAGACCCTGTCCCAGACCATCGGCGGCATCCGCGAATCGGCGGAGTCCATCAGCACGGCTTCGGCCGAGATCGCCAGCGGCAACCAGGACCTGAGTGCGCGCACCGAAAAGGCTGCGTCCAGCCTGGAGGAGACCGCCAGCGCCATGGAGCAGCTGACCGGCACCGTGCAGCAGTCGGCCGCCTCGGCCGACCAGGCCAACAAGCTTGCCGTGTCGGCCGCCAGCGTGGCCCAGCGTGGCGGCGAGGTCGTCGGTCAGGTGGTGCACACCATGGACGAGATCAACACCAGTTCGCGCAAGATCGCCGACATCATCGGCGTCATCGATGGCATCGCGTTCCAGACCAACATCCTGGCGCTGAACGCGGCCGTGGAAGCAGCCCGCGCCGGCGAGCAGGGCCGCGGCTTCGCGGTGGTGGCCGGCGAAGTGCGCTCGCTGGCCGGCCGTTCGGCGGACGCGGCCAAGGAGATCAAGAGCCTGATCGGCAGCAGCGTCGAACGCGTCGAGGCCGGCGCGCGGCTGGTCGGCGAGGCGGGCAAGACGATGGAGGAACTCGTCGGTGCCGTGCAGCGCGTGAAAGACATCATGGGCGAAATCACGACGGCCACCGCCGAGCAATCCGACGGCATCGCCCAGGTCAACATCGCCATCACCCAGCTCGACCAGGTCACGCAGCAGAACGCCGCACTGGTGGAGCAGTCCACCGCGGCGGCCGAGAGCCTGCGCGAGCAGGCCCTGGCGCTGACGGGCGCAGTCGGGACCTTCCGGGTGTCGGAGCGCTAGGCGCTCTCAGTCGCCGCCACCACCGCAGCCCGACCCGCAGCTGCTGCCGCCGTCGGCGCAGCCGTCCGAGCCAGCATCGCAGTTGCCGTCCGCGGTCCAGTCACTGCCGCAACCGCTGCCACC
This sequence comes from Burkholderiales bacterium, assembly GCA_016195825.1. GTDB lineage: Bacteria > Pseudomonadota > Gammaproteobacteria > Burkholderiales > Burkholderiaceae_C > Pelomonas. The sequence continues at coordinate 12,212 of JACPYV010000071.1, forward strand.
GTCGCCCTGACGGCGGCGCATGGCGGCCAATTCCGCCTCGCTGAGCAGGCCCAGCGCGACTAGGCCGCCCGCCGCCACGGCCGCGTGCACGACGGCGCTGCTACCGGGCTGGCCGAAGCCGTCGATCTGCCGATGCACCAGCGCGCCGCGCTCGTGGCCATAGGCCCAGCCGGTGGGCAGACGCAGCAGGCCGTCCAGCGCAAACAGCAGCGGCAGGCGGGGGCCGATCAGGCTCAAGCCCTCGCTGCGGCAGGCGCCGGCCCAGGTGCGGGCCAGGCTCTCGTCCAGCGGCGCGCCGAGGGCGTTGGCCTCCCGGTGCCCGACCACGCGGCCGAAGTAGCGCTGCTGCCAGTCGGCCAACCCACTTGGGTCGAGCTGGAGCCACACATGCCAGACTGAGTCGGCCGCCTTGCTGGGCAACGCGCAAGGACCCTGGGCATGCTGCAGCCGGCAGGCCTCGAAGAACTGCGCCAGGCCCAGCGAGCAGCGCAGCCAAGCAGCGTCACCCACGGGCAGGCCCGGGAATTCATCCGGTGCGTGATGCGCCCAGGCGGCGCGCACAGCCGGTGGGATCTGCGCGGCAGCCACCGTGGCCGGCGGGCAGCGCCGGCTCAGCGCCCTGCCCTGGTTGACCTCCCGCCGCCGGCCCCACCAGGCCCCGAAGCGCGACGCGAGACTGAACGTTGTTCTTGTTGTTGTGTTGTTCATGGCCACGAGTGTTTGACGCAATCATGACGGCGCGATGACCAAAAAAGGCCCGCCAGAGGCGGGCCATCAAGAGTCAGGAGTTGAAACTGACTAGTCAACCGTGCGAAGAACGCTCAGCCTCGGGGGCCCCGTTCAACCATGCTTGGCGTCGAAGAACTGCTCATCTTCCGTCGAGCCCTTCAGTGCGGCGGTGGAGGCATTGGCTTCGATGGTGGTCGTGACCGCGTCGAAGTAGCCGGTGCCGACCTCGCGTTGGTGCTTGACCGCGGTGAAGCCCTTCTCGGCAGCGGCGAATTCCTTCTCCTGCAGTTCGACGAAGGCGCTCATCTGGTTGCGGGCGTAGCCATGGGCCAGCTCGAACATCGAGTAGTTCAGGCTGTGGAAGCCGGCCAGCGTGATGAACTGGAACTTGTAGCCCAGCGCACCCAGCTCGCGCTGGAACTTGGCGATGGTGGCGTCGTCGAGGTTCTTCTTCCAGTTGAACGACGGCGAGCAGTTGTAGGCCAGCAGCTTGCCGGGGAACTTGGCGTGGATGGCGTCGGCGAAGGCCTTGGCGAAGGCCAGGTCGGGCTTGCCGGTCTCGCACCAGATCAGGTCGGCGTAGGGCGCGTAGGCCAGGCCGCGGCTGATGGCCTGGTCCAAGCCGTTCTTCGTGCGGTAGAAGCCTTCGACCGTGCGCTCGCCGGTGCAGAACGGCTTGTCGTTGTCGTCGATGTCGGCGGTGACCAGGTCACCGGCTTCGGCGTCCGTGCGGGCCACCAGCAGCGTGGGCACGCCCATGGTATCGGCGGCCAGGCGGGCTGCGACGAGCTTGGCGACGGCTTCACGGGTCGGCACGAGCACCTTGCCGCCCATGTGACCGCACTTCTTGGCGCTGGCCAGTTGGTCTTCGAAGTGCACGCCCGAGGCGCCGGCTTCGATCATGGCCTTCATCAGCTCGAAGGCGTTCAGCACGCCACCGAAGCCGGCTTCCGCGTCGGCCACGATGGGGGCGAAGTAGTCGATGTCGTCCTTGCCTTCGCTCCACTGGATCTCGTCCGCGCGCTTGAAGGTGGCGTTGATCTTCTTGACGACCTTGGGCACCGAGTCCACCGAGTACAGCGACTGGTCAGGGTACATCTCGCCATTGCTGTTGGCGTCGCCGGCCACTTGCCAGCCGGACAGGTAGATGGCCTTCAGGCCGGCCTTGACCTGCTGCATGGCCTGGTTGCCGGTCAGGGCGCCCAGCGCGTTGACGAAGGGCTCGGTGTTCACCAGGCCCCACAGCTTCTCGGCGCCACGCTTGGCCAGCGTGTGCTCGATCTCGACAGAGCCACGCAGGCGGATCACGTCAGCGGCGGTGTAGCCGCGGGTGATGCCCTTCCAGCGGGGGTTCTCGGCCCAGTCTTTTTCCAGGGCGGCGATCTGTTGTTCACGGGTCAGGCGGGTCATGAAGGGCTCCTAAAAGACAAGTCAGAAACATCGAAAACCGATGACTGAAGGTTAGCCCTTCGCCGCGCCGCGCGCACATCCAAGTCTTATATAAGACAAAAAACATTTGTGTTTAAAAACAATGGTTTGCGTTTTACGTTTCAAATCACAAAACGCCATTCACCATAATGAGAAATCTTGCGGCACCGCAACATGAGCGGATTTCATGATTTGAAAAGTGACTTTCGAATCGTGAGAATGGCCGCGCCAGAATCAAGCGCCATGACCGTGCTCACCACACCCCGCCTGCGGCTCGAACCGCTGACCGATCAACATTTCGACGGCCTGTACCGCCTGAACAGCGACCCGGTCGTCATGCGCTACATCACCGGCCGGCCCGACACGCCCGAAGACACGCGGTCCATGATTGAGCGAGTGAAGCTGCGCTGGGCCGAATTCGGCTACTCCTGGTGGGCATTCATCAAGCAGGACGACGGTGACCTGATCGGCACCGGATGCATCCAGCATCTGAACCGCGACCCCGCCGGCCCGCTGGAAACCGGCTGGCGGCTGCGCCAGGACGCCTGGGGCCAGGGCTACGCCAGCGAGGCGGCCCGCCACATGGTGGGCTGGGCGTTCCGGACGCTGCAACCCGAGCTGGTGTGCGCCGTCTGCCAGCCCGAGAACCAAGCCTCGTCGGCGGTCATGGAGAAGATAGGCATGCGCTTCGTCGGCCTGGGCCGCTGGTACGACATGGACTGCAAGCGCTACGACGTCACGGCCAGCGAATGGGCGGTCAGCCCGGCCCGAGCGCGGGCCGATGCTGAGGCATAGTTCAAATTTTCACCAACCCACGGAGGACCTAATGGCGAACACCGAACAGCGCGGCAACAAGATGGCAAAGAAGCCCAAGAAGGACTCGGGCCCCGGCAAGGCAGCCGGCTCCGACCGCCCGGTCGCACCAATGACGGCCGTCCTGCCCAAGGGCAAGGAAGCCAAGCTGAAGAACAAGTGAGCCAGGCGGTGCTGGCAGTACGGCGTGGCCTTTAGAGCCCGCCAACGAAGTAGCGCTTCAGCCCTGCCAGCACCATCTCGACGGCGATCGCCGTCAGCACCAGACCCATCAGCTTCTCGATCGCCGAAACGACCGAGTCGCCCAGCAGCTTGCGGATGCGGTCGGCCATCACCAGCGTCAGGCCCGAGATCAGCATCGCGGCACTGAGCGCGCCAATCCACTCATAGATGCGATCCGGCTGGCGGGACGCCAGCAGCAGCACCGTGGCCATGGCCGACGGCCCGGCCAGCAGCGGCACGGCCAGCGGGAAGATCAGCGGCTCCTTGCCCGGCTCCAGCCCGTAGGCCGACTCGCCCGAACTGCCGAAGATCATGCGGATGGCGATGATCACCAGGATCACGCCGCCGGCCACCTCCAGCGAACGCTCCGACAGGTGCATCACCCGCAGAAAGCCTTCGCCCAGGAACATGAATGCGAACAGCACGCAGAACGCGATGCCCACTTCGCGCATGGCCACACGCGTGCGGCGCTCCTTGGGCACGGCACGCATGATGGGAATGAAGATGGGCAGGCTGCCAAGCGGATCCAGCACCAGCAGCAGCAGGATCAGGGCGGAGAGAAAACTGTGGTCCATGACCCCAATTGTCCCCGGCCGCCCTGCCCGTCAAGCGTGCCCGCGCCAGCCGCGGTGGGCACGATGCACGCAATCAGAACCGGTAGTAGGCCCGCGCGAAGTACGACGCACCGTTCAGGCCGAACTGCACGCTGTCGTAAATGAAGCCGTTGTCGGTCTCATTGGCGTTCTGCTTGGTCGGCTTCACGTTGAAGACGTTGTTGCCGCCGATGCTGAGCTTGAGCGCCGGGGTTGCCTGCCAGCTCAGGCCCAGGTCCATCGAGGTCTTGGGCTTGTAATGGGCATTGGGCTCGCCGCCCGCCGTGCCGGTGAAGGTGCCCAGCGTCTGGCTACCGAAGTGAATGATCTTGGCCTCGCCGGTCCAGGCGCCTTCGGCGTACTCGAAGCCCAGCGTGCCCTTGGCGCGCGGGCCGCCCTGCTCGATGAACAGGCGCTCCCGCTCGCTCAGCAGCACATCCTCGAAGCCTTTCAACGAAGCCGGCGCATTGACGCCAGTCACGGTCGTGCGGCTGATGTTCAGCGCGAGGAAGGTGCTGAGCTGCCCCCCGCCGAGCTTCATGCGGTTGGACGCTGTCACGTCCAGACCGCGCGTGCGCGTGTTGACCGAATTCACGAAGAACTGCGCCTCGCCCACACCAAGGCCTTGAAGGATGGCGCCTAGGGCCGGGTAGTTGTCGGCATCGAAGCGGCCCGACAGCACGATGCGATCCTTGATCTTGATCTCGTACAGGTCGGCCGTGAACGCCGTGTCGGCGCTGGGCTTGACCGTGAAGCCGAGGGTGTAGTTCTTCGATTTCTCCTGCTTCAGCGCCGGCACGCCCGCCGCGTTGGCGATGGCGCTGCCATTGGGCGCCAGCACGACGTCCAGCGGCTTGCCGCTGATGAAGTCGGTGAAGGTGGACGAGAAGTAGAGCTGCTGCAGGCTGGGTGCACGGAAGCCGGTGCTGGCCGAACCACGCAGCAAGAGTGCATTGCTCAGCTTGTAACTGCCCGACAGTTTGGCGGTCGTCTCGGAGCCGAAGTCGCTGTAGTGTTCAGTGCGGATGGCCGCGTCCGCCGTCAGCGACGGTGTCAGGTTGGCTTCCCAGTCGACGTAGAGGGCCTGGCTGTTGCGGCTGCGGCTGGTGGCGTCCGACGGCTGGAAGCCGGGGAAGCCCTGGCTGCCGGCATTGCCGCCGAAGCCCACGCCGTCAGCGTCGTTGTACGAGCCGACCTCACCGGCAACGATGTTGTATTTCTCGCGGCGGTACTCGGCACCGAACGCGATGTTGCTGCCGCCCAGCAGATTCGGAAAGAACCGGCTGATGTCCAAGTTGGTGGTTGACTGGTCGAAGCCGAAGCCGCCGGCGTCGAAGCTGGTCGGGCTGATGCCCTTGCCACCGGCCAGCAGGTCCTTGTTGGCGATGGACGCGTTCAACGTATGGCTGATGTTGTAGCGCAGTTTGTTGGAACCGTAGGTCTGCGACAGGTCCGTGTCCCAACCGGCGAAGGACGACTTCCAGCCGACGATGAAGTAGCGGTCCTCGACCTTGCCGTTGATGAAGGGCACGAAGCCGTCCGGGTACATCGCCTCGGAGTTGCGCGAGGGAATGTCGTCCGAGCCGACGCCGCCGCGGGCGAAGGCGGCGGAAGACGCGTCGCGGTTCTGCGCGCCTGCGGTCACATAGAGCTTGTTGTCCGCCGCCAGCGGGAACTCACCGTTCAGGTAGATGGTCTTGTTCGTGACCTTGGTGTCGCCAATGATGCGCGGCAGATCCTCGGGTCGCGAGCGGCTGGAGCGGCCGCGGTCCTGCCATTCACCCGTGATACCCAGGGTGCCACCGGCCAGCTTCACGCCGCAGTAGGCCGAGCCGAGGTAGTTCTTGCCGTCCCCGGCGGAGTACTGTCCGAAGCCGGCAACGGCCTCGCAGCCGGCCTTCTTCTTGAGCTGGATGTTGACCACGCCGGCGATGGCGTCCGAGCCGTACTGTGCGGCGGCACCGTCGCGCAGCACCTGCACGTTGTCGATGGCCAGCAGCGGGATGGAGTTCATGTCCGTGCCCGTCGCGCCGCGGTTGCGGGCACCAAACAGGTTGACCAGGGCCACGGTGTGGCGGCGCTTGCCATTGATGAGCACCAGCGTCTGGTCGGACCCCAGGCCGCGCAGCGACGCAGAGTCGATCAAGTCAGCACCGTCCGCGCCGGTCTGGCGCGTGGAGTTGAACGACGGCGACAGGTATTGCAGCGTCTGCGCCAGGTCAAATTGCCCACCACCCTCGGTCGCCTTGCTCATCGAATAGATGTCGACCGGCACCAGCGTATCGGTGCTGGACGCGGCCGGCAACGTCTTGCGCGAGCCGACGACGGTGACGCGTTCGAGGCTGCTGGCCTCCTGGGCCAAGGCGGCAGCGGTGCTGAACAGGCTGAGTGCGGCCAGAGCGATCGGCAGCATGCGGGGGGTGGGCATGGGGGCTCCGTGAACGGGTTTGTGATGGCGGCGGAGTTTGCCCCCGGCCGCGCCGCCCGGCGGGGCCGGTGTTGTGGCACGCAGACAGGTTGAAACCAACGAAACTTTCGAAGCCACCCTGCAACGGGGTCGGCAACAGCAGGCTATCCGCGTGGATGGTGCTCGGCGTGCAGCGCCTTGAGGCGCTCGCGCGCCACATGGGTGTAGATCTGTGTTGTGGACAAGTCGGCATGCCCCAAAAGCAGCTGCACGGCACGCAAATCCGCACCATGATTGAGCAGGTGCGTTGCAAACGCATGCCGAAGCGTATGCGGCGACAGCGGCACCGTGATGCCCGCCACCAGCGCGTGTCGCTTGATCAGGGTCCAGAACATCTGCCGCGTCATGCCGGCGCCGCGGGCGGTGACGAAGAGGTCGTCGCTGCTCTGCCCGGCCAGAATCTCGGCGCGCGCCTCGCGCAGGTAGCGCGCCATCCAGTCGCGCGCATGCTCACCGAAGGGCACCAGGCGGGCCTTAGACCCTTTGCCGGTGACGTGCAGCACAGCGTCCTTGAACGCGACATGGGCGCTCTTCAGTGTGACCAGCTCGCTCACGCGCAGGCCGCTGGCGTACATCAGCTCCAGCATCGCGCGGTCGCGCAGGCCCAGGGCGGTGTTGACATCGGGCGCGTCCAGCAGCGCACTCACCTGCGCCTCGCTGAGCAGCTTGGGCACGCGCAGCGGCTGCCGGGCGGCGGTCAGCTTGAGCGTGGGGTCGGCCTGGATGCGGCCTTCGCGCAGCGCCCAGCGGAAGTAGCGCTTGAACACCGACAGCCGCCGGTTGGCGCTGGTCGCCTTGCCCGCGGGGCGGGCCACGGCGTACTCGAACAGCTGGGCCTCGCTGCAGCCGTCCAGCGGCCGGGGTGCCAGCCAGGTGGCCAGCGCGGCCAGGTCACGTCGGTAGGCCGCCTGCGTGTTGGCGCTCAGGCCGTCTTCCAGCCAGAGCGCCTCGATGAAGGACTCGATGCCAGGGTCAATCAAGCTTCAGCTTCTGGGCCGCAACGACCTTCTTGTAGACCTCGAACTCGGCCGCGATCTGCGCCGCGAACTGCTCGGGCGTGTTGGCCACGATCAGCGAACCTGTGTCCTCGATGCGCTTCTTCGCGTCGGGATTCTCCAGCGCCTTGCGCACCGCAGCGTTGACCTTGTCGACGATGTCGCGCGGCAGGCCCTTGGGGCCGTGCACACCGTAATAGGCCATGCGGTTGACGGGCTCCAGGCCGACTTCCTTGAACGTCGGCACGTTGGGCAGCGAGGCCAGGCGCTGGGGCGCCGCGACGACGATGGGAATCAGGCGGCCATCTTTGATGAAGGGCAGCGCCGACGGCAGGTTGTCGAAGATCATCGGCACCTGGCCGGCCACCGTGTCGTTCAGCGCCGGGCCGGCACCCCGGTAGGGGATGTGCAGCACGAAGACACCAGCCAGCGTCTTGTACAGCTCCATCTGCAGATGGCCGATACCGCCCGTGCCCGACGTGGCGTAGCTGTGCTTGGCGGGGTTCTTCTTGAGCTCGGCGACAAAGCCCTTGTAGTCGCGCGCCGGGAAGCTGGGGTGCACCGCGATGACGTTGGGCGTCGCCGCCATGTTGATGATGGGCGTGAAGTCGGTCAGCGGGTTGTAGGTGATCTTGGGATTGATGGCCGGGTTGGCGGCCGTCGTCGACACGGTGGCCACGCCCAGCGTGTAGCCGTCGGGCGCGGAACGCGAAATCTCGGTCGCGCCGACCGTGCCGCCACCGCCGGCCTTGTTGTCCACCACCACCGTCTGGCCCAGCGCGCTCGCCATGCGCTCGGAGACGATGCGCGCAATGATGTCGGTCGTGCCACCCGGGGCAAAGGGCACGATGAGGCGTACGGTCTTGCTCGGGTAGGTGTCGGCCCACGAGACCGTGGCCAAGGGGCTCAGTCCGCTCAGGGCGGCGGCTTGCAGGACGGAACGGCGTTGCATGGGGTCGGTCTCCTGGGTGTTGTGAGGGCGATGCTAGCCCGGCTGGCCCAGCAGGCCGGCGCGCAGGCGGGCATCGCTGTTGTGGTCGCCGATGAAGACCTTGAGGAAAGCCGCGTAGAAATCCTGGCCTTCGATGGGTTTGCCCCACACCTTGCCGTTGACGCTCAGCACCGTGCCTCCCTGTGCTGGCACGTAGTCGATGACCAGCACGTCGCCCTTCTTCACGCGCCCAACGTCGCTGATGGCGGCGTTGAACTGCTTCACACGGTCGGCCAGCGCGGCCTTGTCGGCCTCCGTGTTGTTGCGCTGCACGCCCTTGTTGATGGCCTTGACGAATTCCTGCGTCGACACGTCCTTGACCAGCGGGATGACGATGCGCATCTCCAGCCGCTTGGGGCCGTCCTCGGCATAGATCGCATCGGGCGCCGTGGCCTTCTGCGGCAGGTAGAGCGCGGCCAGGTAGAGCGGATAGATGGCGACCTGGCGCTTGCCAGTGCCGTTCAGCACCAGCGGCTTGCCGCCCAGCTGCACGGTGTCGGGGAAGTCCTGGCCTTCGTAACGCACGGCGAGGGCGGGGGCAGTCAGGCCAGCGGCGAGGGTCATCAGCAAGGCACGACGAAGCAAAGACATGCGAGAGGTTCCAACAACAAGGCTGTCACGATAGCGCAGCAGGCCCGTCGGCCGTTGACACGCGCTGTAGCACATCAGCGGGGCAGTGAGTCGGTCGCACCCACCCATTGCCCGATCTGCTCGGCCTCGGCCGCTGTGAGCAACTTCTGCTCGCGTTCGCAAAGAAAAAGCATCTGGTGCAGCAGGCGCTCCGTCAGCGTCCGCGGGTCGTCCCGGCCTTGACCGAAAACATGGCCGTTCAGCTGCATGCCGCGCACGAGAAACGTCACGTCGCGGCGCCGTACCCGTAGCCCCGCGTCATCCAGGCAACGGTCGCTGACGTGCTGTGTCGTCTTGGCCAGATCAAACGGCGCTTCGGCCAGCTCCGCTGCCAGCGTTGAAATGATCTGTCGCAGATGCCTGGGTGCCAGCATGGGCGCGCCCGTCAGCGTGCAGACTTCCCGTATCAGCGCGAAGCTGCCATCCGGCCCCGCCCACGGGGAATCGGCCTCTTGCTCGGGTAGCACGTCCCCCACGTCATGCCGACTCGGGTCCAGCAAACGCCCGCCGGAACCGCTCAGCCAGACCACGCGCGACAGGCCGAGCGAGCGGAAGAAGGCCTTGAAGCTGCCGCAGCCGTTCCAGTTCTCGACGATGGCGGGGTGTTCCAGCCTCAGTTGCGCCGCCAAACTGCCGGCACTGATGGCCTGCGGCGACTCCTCCAGCGTGGCCCAGATGCGGGTCGCGATGTCCGTCAGTTCGGCAACCGTCGCTGAACGAGCCACCACAGCGGCGGGCGCTGGCGCCGGGGCAGCAGGCGCTGCTGAAGCGGCGGGCTCGACGGGTGGGGCTTCGACAGGTTCGGCGTCGGCGGCCGGCTGCCCAAGGCCCAGCGCCTCGCGCAGAAACAGGCGCTCGTCGATCATCAGGTCGGCCGACGCCTGGTAGGCCGCCGACGGAAAACCGATGGCCAGCACGGTAGTGCGACGGTCGTAGCGCCTCAGCTTGCGCAGCACTGGTGTGAAGTCAGCGTCGGCCGAAAAGACGATGAACTCGTCGTAGCGAGTCTCGTGCTGCAGCAGCTCGACGATGTCCAGCACCATGTGGATGTCGGTGCTGGTCTTGCCTTGCTGCGTTACCGGCGGGCAATCGACGATCTCGAAGCCGGCACGCAGGAAGGCGTGGCGGTAGTTCTGGTACCAGTTGGGATTGAGGTAGCAACGCCGGACCAGCAGCCGACGGCGCGCGCCGGGCTCGTGGGGCTCGGGCAGGGCCAGGGACGCGATCAGCCAGTTCAGCCATTCGGTCGGGTGGCGGGCAAAGCGCTCGGCCGCCTCTGGCTGCAGCTGGCGCAGCTGGGAAAAGACATTGTCGAAGTCGACGAAGAGTGCGCTCTTCATGGGCGGAGGGGTTCCTGCGGCAGAGGTGGCGGGCAGCGTACCCGAGGCTGTCAGGCCAGCGCCCAGTCAATGTGCTCCCGCACCAAGTCATCGGCAACCTGCCCCGCCTGCCGCAGGGCGGCGCGTAGCGAAGCGTCGTCTCGCGTACGCAGCGCGTTCCCGGCCGCCACCGCGAGATTGCGCTGCCAGCGCGCGAAGCCGATGCGGCGTATGGCCGAGCCTTCGGTGCGGCGCAGGAATTCAGGCTCGTCCCAGGCCAGCAGCTCGGCAATCGGCGTGCCGGCCATGCCCGGGCGCGCGTCGAAGTCGGCCAGCACCGCAGGCTGGGCGAACTTGTTCCAGGGGCACGCGAGCTGGCAGTCGTCGCAGCCGTAGATGCGGTTCCCCATCAGCGGGCGCAGTTCCTTGGGAATGGGGCCGTCATGTTCTATGGTCAGGTAAGAAATGCAACGACGGGCGTCGACCCGGTACGGCGCAGTGATGGCCGCCGTGGGGCAGACGTCGATGCAGGCACGGCACTCGCCGCAGTGCGCGCTGACGGCATCGGTGAGCGGCAGCGCCAGGTCGATGAACAGCTCGCCCAGGAAGAACATCGAGCCGGCGTCGCGGTGCAGCGTCAAGGTGTGCTTGCCGCGCCAGCCCAGGCCAGAGCGCGCAGCCAGCTCCACCTCCAGCACCGGCGCCGAGTCGGTGAACACCCGGTAGCCCAGCGGCCCGACCTCGGTGGCCAGCTTCTCAGCCAGCTTCTGCAGTCGGTTGCGCAGCACCTTGTGATAGTCCCGGCCGCGGGCGTAGAGAGAGATCTGTGCCTGCGCGGGGTTGGCGAGGCCCGCCCATTCGATGGCCTGCCAGCCGGGCTCGGTGCCGAAGGGGGTAGCCCGGGGCAGGTAGTCCATGCGCGCCGTGACGACGCGCAGCGTGCCAGGCACCAACTCAGCCGGCCGCGCACGCTTCATGCCGTGCGCGGCCATGTAGTGCATGCGGCCGTGGTGGCCGGCGTCCAGCCAGGCCTGCAGGCCCGGCTCGGCGCTGCTCAGGTCCACGTCGGCGACGGCGATCTGTGAGAATCCCAACTCACGCGCCCAGCCGCGCAAACGTGACAACAGCGCGGCGGCATCGACAGTGGACGGGACCTCTTGCATTTGTCTGCGATTCTAGAAACCGATCTCCTGTGGCCCGACGAGGCCGCGGCCCAGGCCACCGCCGAGCGTCTTGCGGTGGCGCTGCTCCCCTCCCCCGACGCACTCATCGAACTGCACGGCCCCTTGGGCGCCGGCAAGACGACGTTCACCCGGTGGCTGCTGCGCTCGCTGGGCGTGTCAGGCCGCATCAAGAGCCCGAGCTACGCCGTCATGGAGAGCTACGAGCTGCCCGGCGGAAGCATCGCCAGCCACTTCGACTTCTACCGTTTCGGCGACCCGCGAGAGTGGGAGGACGCCGGCTTTCGCGATGTCTTCGCCGCGCCTGGCCTCAAGCTGTGCGAGTGGCCCGAGAAGGCGGCCGGCCAGTTGCCACCGGCTGACCTGCAGCTCTTCATCGAACTGATGCCCGACGACAGCCGCCGCGTACGCGCGGTGGGCAACGCAAGACTCGTCGGAGCGCTGACATGAAACGCCGCACCTCTCTCGGCTTGCTGGCCGTGCTGCTGAAGGCGCCAGACACGCTGGCCGCGCCCACGTCGCCTGGCCAGGCCAGCATCGTGGCCGTGCGCGTCTGGCCTGCGACGGACTACACGCGAGTCACCATCGAGTCCGACCAGCCGCTTGCCGCCAGGCATTTCCTCGTCGAGTCGCCGCACCGCCTCGTCATCGACGTCGACGGCCTGACGCTGAGCCCGGGCCTGCGCGAGCTGATCGGCAAGGTCAAGGCCGACGACCCCTACATCGCCGGCGTGCGCGTGGGCCAGAACACGCCCACCGTCGTGCGCATCGTGCTGGACCTGAAGCAGCCCGCCGCGCCGCAGATCTTCACGCTGGCGCCCGTGGCGGCCTACCAGCACCGCCTCGTGTTCGACCTCTTTCCCAAGGTCGAGACCGACCCGCTGCTGGCCCTGGTGCAACAACACGACAAGCCGCCTGCCGCCGCACACCGCGCAGAGGCGGCCGCCAGCGCCGTCAACGATGCGCTGGAGGAACTGATCCAGAAGATCGAACGGCCTGCGCCGCCCCTGCCACCACCGCTGCCGCCGGTCCCGTCCCCGGCCCCGCCACCCGTGGTGGCACCCAAGCCGGTACCCGAAACGCGGCCGCCCGCGAAGCCGCCCACCGAGACGGTGGACAGCCTGATCGTCATCGCGCTGGACCCCGGCCACGGCGGCGAGGACCCCGGCGCCATTGGCCCGTCCGGCTTGAAGGAAAAGGACGTGGTGCTGGCCGTGGGTCTGAAGCTGCGCGAGCGGCTCCAGAGCAACCCCAACATCCGCGTGCTGATGACACGCGACGCCGACTTCTTCGTGCCGCTGCAGGACCGCGTGCGCAAGGCCCGGCGCGTGCAGGCCGACTTGTTCGTCTCCATCCACGCCGACGCCTTCTTCACGCCGCAGGCGCGCGGCGCGTCCGTCTTCGTGCTCAGCGACGGCGCTGCCACCAGCGCCGCCGCCCGTTGGATGGCGAACCGCGAGAACGCGGCCGACATGGTGGGCGGCGTGAACGTCGGCGCCGCCACCAAGGATGCCAACGTGCTGCGCGCGCTGCTGGACATGAGCACCACGGCCCAGATCAAGGACAGCCTCAAGCTGGGCGGCGAGGTGCTGGGCCAGATCGGCCGGATCGGCAAGCTGCACAAGGCCAAGGTCGAGCAAGCCGGCTTTGCCGTGCTGAAGGCGCCAGACATTCCCAGCATCCTGGTCGAGACGGCCTTCATCTCCAACCCCGATGAGGAGAAGAAGCTGCGCGACCCAGACTACCAGGACCAACTGGTGGACGCGCTGGCCTCGGGGATTGCGAAGTACTTCGGGAAGAACCCGCCGATGGCGAGGCGGCGCAGCACGACGCTGTGAGGATTCAAAGGGCGAGGTGCCATCGCAGACCGAGCGGCAACACGCGAGGCCCGAACAGGAAATGAAGCACGCGCCGCCTCCCCTGCGCGGACGTCTTGCTCGAGGCGTGCAGTACCAGCGGCCGCATCAACAGCCCGTCGCCGGCCAGCGCATCAACCGCCACCTCGCCGGCACGCTCGCGCCACTGCGCTGCGGCGGCTTCGTCAAGCACGTCGTCCCGATGCGAGCCGGGCACGAAGCGCAAACCGCCGTCGGCCTCGGCCGCGTCGTCCAGGTGCACCCGTAGCGCCACCATCTGCGCCAGCACCTCGACCGGTGCCAGCACGAAATTCCTGCCTGCCTTGATCGACCAGCCGCCCAACGCCGAGTGCTCCACGCGCTCGGCCACCGGGATGGCCAGGTCCTGATGCAGCGTTACCAGCCAGTTGCGGTCAGGAGATTTCTCGAACAGCGTGCATTGCACCGCGACGGCATCGGCCGGCAGCACGTCGCGCAGCTGCGGCAGCGCCAGCAGCCACCGCGCCAGCACCTGGCACCATGGCTGCTCAAGCAATTCGCGCTGCCCCGCCGCGCCGGGGGGCAAGGTAGCAAGCTCGGCCAGGCCGGGAACAAGGCGGAAGCCTTCGGGCAAGGCGTCATGGTTCAGCGTCGACATGCGCCAGCGTTATTACAGCGGGTCAAGACATCAGCCAATCGACCTCACCAGGCCGGCACCTCGTTGACGGCCAGCAGGTCGGCGGCCGAGCCGAGGCCACGCGAGGTCCGTGTCCACCACTGCGAAAAGGAGTCGCAGCGCCGGTCGACCGGCGGGAACAGCGCCGGCGCGGGCAGGCATTCGGCCCAACGTTCCAGCCACGGCGCGAGGTGGGGTTCGGCGACGCTGCGCACGCTGCGAGCGCCCTGCAGCGCCGCGCCGATGGCTGCGGTGTCGCCGTACCAAGACTGCGCAGCCAGCTCGCGCATGCGGCTGCCGGCAAAGCGCCAGCGGCTCTCGCTCCACGGCCAGGCACGGTGGAAGTCGGCCAGCCACAGGCCGATCACCACCGTGCCGGTGGGCAGCGCGGCGGGCAGTTCGCCCAGGGACCAAGGGTGGACGAGCCAGACATCGCGGCCGGCGACGGCGGCAGCGTCCGGCGCGGTGGCAGCCAGGTCCGCGGGCGGCGCCTCGCCGACGCCGGGTTCAAGCCAAGCGGGGACCAGGCCAGGTGGATCGTGGCTAGGCCGGGGCTGGCGGGCCAGCCGGTCCAGCGCCTCGTACGAGGTGTCGATGACGCTACCCGGGCTGTGCCAGGCCGCTGGCGCGTAGCGGGCCACGTTCTCGGCATTGAACAGATAGGGCTTGCGGCTGCCGGTACCGGCCACCCATTGCCAGCTCAGGTGGTTGCTGGCCAGGTCGCCGTCGAGCAGGTGGGTGTAGAGCCAGTCTGCGCCGGCGCGCCAGTGCACGTGGCGGATGTGGACGACGTAGCTGGCCAGCCACATGCGGGCGTGGTTGTGCAGCATGCCGGTGGCGTACAGCATGCGCACGGCTTCGTCCACCACCGGCACGCCGGTACAGCCCTGCCGGATGTCGTCGGGCAGCTCGCGGGCATAGGCCTCGTCAGGCAGCGGACCGGGGTGCAGGGACTGCAGGATGGCGTCGCCGCGGTGCTGCCAGACATGGCGGAAGTAGGCTCGCCAGCCGAGTTCGTAGACGAACTTGTGCTGCACGTCGAGCGGGTAGCGGGCCGCGACGCCGGCCAACACCTCGGGCAGCGTCACGAAGCCGTGCGTGAGGTAAGGCGACAGGCCGGTGACGGCGCCGTCCAGCGCGTTGCGGGTGCGAGCGTAGGCGCCGGGCTGCACGGCGGCGATGCGCGTCCGCGCGGCGTGCAGCGTGGGAACGAAAGTGTCAGCCATGGCCAGACTCCACACCCACCTCCCCGTGGCGGATGGCCGCAGCGCGCTCCAAGATCGCCAGCCGCTGCTCATCGCTCAGCCGCGCCACGTTCTTCACCTGCAGGGCCATGCGCGGGTTGCGGGCCAGCATGCTCTCGTGCCGCATCAGGAAGTCCCAGTACAGCGTGGTGAAGGGGCAGGCACGCTCACCGACGCGCTGCGCCGGGTCGTAACGGCAGCCCTGGCAATGCGGGCTCATGCGCTGGATGTACTTGCCGGTGGCGACGTAGGGCTTGCTGCCCATCAGCCCGCCATCGCCGTACTGGCTCATGCCCAGTGTGTTGGGCAGCTCCACCCACTCGACGGCGTCGACGTACACCGCCAGGTACCAGGCGTGCACCTGCTGCGGTGCCACGCCCAGCATCAGCGCGTACAGGCCCGTCACCATCAGCCGCTGGATGTGGTTGGCGTAGCCATGCGCGAGCGTCTGCGCCAGCGCGTCGCGTAGGCAGGCCATGTCAGTGGCGCCGGTCCAGTACCAGGCGGGCAGATCCTCCCGCGCGCCGAGCGCATTCAGTTCGGCATAGCCCGGCATGCGCATCCAGTAGATGCCGCGCACGTACTCGCGCCAGCCCAGGATCTGCCGGATGAAGCCCTCGACGCTGGCCAGCGGCGCCTGCCCTGCGCGGTAGGCCGCTTCGGCCGCGGCCACCACCTCGCGTGGGTTGAGAAGCTTCAGGTTGAGCGCCGCCGACAGGTGCGAGTGGTACAGCCAGGGGTCACCTGGCCACATGGCGTCCTGGTAACGACCGAACAGCGGCAGGCGCTGTTCGATGAAGGCCTGCATGGACTGCAGCGCCTGCGCGCGCGTGACCGGCCAGGCGAAGCCGTCCAGGCAGCCGGGGTGGTGCTCGAAGCGGGCGTTGACCAGCGCGATTACGTCGCGCGTGATGTCATCGGGCTCGAAGGCCGCGCGCGGCGGCACGAAACCCGGGCCGGCGGCGCCGAAGGCCTCGCGGTTGTCCGCATCGAAATTCCACTGGCCGCCTTCTGGCTGACCGTCCTGCATCAGCACGCCGTGTCGCTGGCGCTGCTCGCGGTAGAAATACTCCATGCGCAACGACTTGCGACCCTTCGCATGCGCGGCGAAATCGCGCACAGTGACGAAGAAATGGCGATCCTCGCGGACGTCCAACGGCAGGCCGCTGGCCTCGGCCACGGCCTTGATCGCCTGCAGCACGCGCCAGTCGCCCGGGGCGGTCATCACCAGGCCGGCGGGGCGAAGGCGCCGGATGTCGGCCTGCAACTGCGCAGCCAGCGTGCCAGGGTTGTCGTCGTCGTCCAGCCGCGTGTAGTGCAGCGCGCGCCCGGCACCGCGCAAGGTCAGCGCGAAATGCCGCATGGCCGCGAGGAACACGGCCGTGCGCGGCTTGCCGGACCAGACGTGCGTGGACTCCTCGGCCACCTCGGCCATCCAGACGGCGTCGGTCGCAGCGTCGAAGCCGTCGAAGCCGGACGCGTCGAGGTCGAGCTGGTCACCCAGCACGATGACAAGCGTGCGCAGCTCAGCCACGGGTCGCACCCTGGCGCCGGCAGGCCTCGGAGCAGTACTTCACCTCCGCCCAGTTCTTGGCCCAGCGCCGCCGCCAGGTCATCGCCAGCCCGCAGGCCGCGCAGGGTTTGCTGGGCAACGCGGCCTTGTTGCCGCGAAAGCCGGGGTCGGCACGCGTCACAACGACACCCCGCGACCTGCGGGCACGGCGGCAGTGGCACCCAGGCCAGGCTGCGACGCGTTGCCCAAGTGCTGCAGCAGCGCTGCTGACAGCGAGTAGGCGGACATCCAGGCTCCTGCCACGCCGGCACCGCCGAGAAAGTCGCCGCACACGCCCAGGCCTTGCGCGGCATCCCACCAGAACGATTCGCCCGGCGCCGACAGGCGTGATTGGGGCAAGGCGTAACGCCAGCGGTGCACGGTGCTGTGCAGCCAGTCGACCGGCTGGCCCAGCACTTCGGCCAGCGCGGCCTGCAGTTCCTGCTGCACCGCCTCGGGCGCCTGTTCCAGGTTCTGGCGGCTCCAGCCTGCCTTGGCGTGGCCGACCCAGTGGGCCTGCCCGGCTACGCGCGCACGGCCAGGCCGGGCGTCGCTGCGCATCACCCAGGCAAGCGGCCCCGCGTCCGGCCGGGCCAGGTCCCAGTCGCCCACGGCGGCCGGCGCCGTTTCAGCCGCCACGCCCATCAGCGTCCAGCAAGGCTGCATAGGCGCCAGCGCGGCATGCCGGGCCCAGTCGCGCCGGTGCGTGCCGAGCAGGGGCGCGGCCTGGGCCGGCGGAAGCGCCAGCACCACGGCATCGAAGGGCCCACCCTGGCGCTGACCTGCCGCCTCAAGGTGCCAGCCAGCCGCGCTCCAGCAAAGGCTGTCGATGGCGCAAGACCAGGTGGTCACCACACCGTGCAGCAGGCGCCGGCACAGCTCGGGGCTGTCAGGCACGGGCACGTGGACACCCTGGCCGTGGTCGAGCGGCAGGCTGCCCGGCGCCAGCGTCGGCCGCCACTCGGCCAGCCAGCCGGCCTGGCAGGCCTGGTCGACGAAGGACCGGAACGGCCCGGTTGGCACATCGAGGCCCAGCGCGCCGTGGTCCAACCGTGTCGTGCAGGCCTGACCGGCCCGGTCGGTCCAGGCCATGCGCCGCGTGGCCAGCCGCCCGCCCGGCCCGCGGGCCTTATCAAACACGTGCACCGCATGCCCGGCCTGCGCCAGCGCCTGCGCGCAAGCCGACCCCGCCATCCCGGCACCGACCACCGCCACCCGCCGAATATCGTCTTCTGCCATGGGCAAATCGTACGCTTTATCGATTCACTATGAGTTCAATATTAAACTTTTGCGCAAGAAATATCCATAATACGAGTCAAATGCGATTCATTCCAAGGACACCATGGCGAAGCCACCTCACTCAACGGCCTTGCACCGCAGCGGCGCCGTGGCCCGCATGCTGAACATGCCGGTGGCGACGCTGCGCAACTGGGAACGCCGCTACGCGCTGACGCAGGCGGCGCTGTCGCCCAGCGGCCAGCGTCTCTACTCGGCAGACGACGTGCGGCGCCTAGCGCTGATCAAGCAGCTGACGGACCAGGGCCACGCCATCGGCGGCCTGGCTGCGCTGGACGAGGTGGGGCTGCGGCAAGTTGCGTCCACACATGCCACCACGCTCGCGGCCACGCAAACTGTCGACCGCACGGGGTCAAGCAGCAAGCCACCCGCCCGCGCGCTGAGGCTGGTCGTGATCGGGTCGACGCTGGGCGCGCGGCTGCGCCGCCCTACCCTGCTGCGGCAATTGGCGGTGGCAGTGGAATTGCTGGGGCCGTTCGACGACGCCGTGCAGGCTGCGGCCGCCGTGGGTGATGAGCCGGTCGATGCGGTGCTCGCCCACGAGCCGCAGTTGCAGGCGCAATGGCGGGTTGCATTCAACGACGCTGCGCCCGCACTCGCCGGTGTGCCCAAGGCGGTGCTCTACAGTTTTGCCGCGGATGCCGCCTGCGACGCGCTCGCCGGAGACGGCACCCGTCTGCTTCGCGAGCCGCAGCCCGACGCGGTCTTGGCGCAATGGCTGCAAAGTCTGCTCACGACTCAACGAGCATTGGCGCCAGTCCTTCCAACCGCACCGCAACCCGTCCCGCCGCGGCGTTGGAGCGATGCCGCGCTGGCCGACTTTGCCGGCCTGTCCTCCACCATGGCGTGCGAGTGCCCGCGCCATGTGGCCGAGTTGCTGGTGCAGCTGTCGCACTTCGAAGCCTATAGCACCCAGTGCCAGCACCGCAGCCCGGCCGACGCCGAACTGCACGCCCACCTGGCCCGGGTCGCCGCCTCCTGCCGCGCGAGCTTCGAGACTGCGCTGGAACGTGTGGCCCTGCACGAAGGTCTGCTGCTGCCCATCTGAAAGACAACCGCGTGCCCGCAAACGGCTCGGGAGCACACCACAATCCGTGGCCGCCCTGGAGACCGGAGATGACAACACACCAGCCACAGCCATCCGACTTCATTCCCCTCGCCAGCGACGCACCGGAGGACTGCGCCGGTTGCGGCTCGGGCGACCGCCTCGGTTTCCAGTTTGACTACGCCTACCAGCCCATCGTCGACGTGACCCACCGCCACGTCTACGCGCATGAAGCGCTGGTGCGCGGGCCCCGAGGCCAGGGGGCGATGTCGGTGCTTTCGCAGGTCAACGAGGCCAACCGCTACCGCTTCGACCAGGCTTGCCGCGTCAAGGCCATCAAGACGGCGGCGCAGTTGGGCATGACGGAGCGGGTCTCGATCAACTTCCTGCCCAACGCGGTCTACAAGCCGGAGGTCTGCATCCGCACCACGCTGGAGGCAGCGCGCACACACGGCTTCCCAACCGAACGCATCATCTTCGAAGTGACCGAGGGTGAGCGCATCGAGGACGGCCCCTGGCTGGCATCCATCCTGCGCGAGTACCGGCGTTGCGGCTTCCTGACCGCCATTGATGACTTCGGCGCCGGCTACGCGGGGCTGACGCTGCTGGCCGATTTCACGCCCGACCTCATCAAGCTCGACATGGCGCTGGTGCGCGGCGTTGATGCCAGCAAGGCCCGCCAGGCTATCACCCGCGGCATGGTGCGCATCTGCGAGGAGCTGAGCATCCAGGTCATCGCCGAGGGCATCGAGACGGCCGGCGAGCGCGACTTCTTCCTGAGCGAGGGCGTGACGCTGATGCAGGGCTACCTGTTCGCGCGGCCCATGTTCCGGGCGTTGGCGCGGGCAGAAGCCCTCAGCTGGCCCGACGCACCCTCTGCAGCCGGCTGATGGCCCGTCAGCACCAAACAGCGCTCAGCAGCATTTGCCGGCGCGCGACGCATACCGCGCCGCCTGACGCTCGTTGAAGAACTCCTCATAGCTCATCGCCGGCCGCTCGGGATGCGTGGCCTGGTGATGGGCCAGGTAGCTGCCGTAGTCAGGCACGCCCACCATCAAGCGCAGGCCCTGCGTCAGATACCGCCCGGCGCGGGCGGCATCGCGGGCAAGGTCGCCCAGTTGCTCACGCATGCTGACCCGCCGGCAGAGGCACGAAGGCGGTTTCCTGCGCCGTGATCTTGCCGTTGCGGCGTGCCGCTAGGATCGCCTTGACGCTGTAGATCCCCACGCTGATGACCACGCCCATGAAGAGCGCGCACAGCGCGGCGTCCAGCCGGTCGTTGAACACCACGCGCTCCATCGCCGCGAGCGACTTGGCTGGTGCCAGCACCTTGCCTTCGGCAATTGCCGCGGCGTATTTGTCGGCGTGCGCCAGGAAGCCCAGCTTGGGGTCGGCCGAGAAGATCTTCAGCCAGCCCGCCGTCATCGTGCAGACCAGCAGCCAGGCGGCTGGCAGCGCAGTTACCCAGGCGTAGCGATCCTTCTTCATCTTGAAGATCACCACCGTGCCAAGCAGCAACGCCACGGCAGCCAGCATCTGGTTGCCGATGCCGAACAGCGGCCACAGCGTGTTGATGCCGCCTAGCGGATCGATGACGCCCTGGTAGAGAAAGTAGCCCCAAGTCGCCACGCACAGGCCGGTGGCGATGAAGTTGGCGACCCAGCTCTCGGTGCGCTTCATGGATGGCACGAAGCTGCCCAGCAGGTCCTGCAGCATGAAGCGGCCGGCCCGCGTGCCGGCGTCCACGGCAGTCAGAATGAAGAGCGCCTCGAACAGGATGGCGAAGTGGTACCAAAACGCCATCAGCGCCTTGCCGCCAACCACCTGGTGCAGGATCTCGGCCATGCCGACCGCCAGCGTGGGCGCGCCACCGGCACGGGCCAGGATGGTCTTCTCGCCGACGTCGGCCGCGGCCTGGGTCAGCATCTCGGGCGTGACGACGAATCCCCAGGTCGACAGCGTCTGTGCGACGGTCGCCACATCCTTGCCGACGACGGCCGCAGGGCTGTTCATCGCGAAGTAGACGCCGGGCTCGATGCAGGAGGCCGCCACCAGCGCCATCACCGCGACGAAGCTCTCTGCGAGCATGCCGCCGTAGCCGATGTAGCGGGCGTGGGTCTCGTTCTCCAGCAGCTTCGGCGACGTGCCCGACGCGATCAGCGCGTGGAAGCCCGACACCGCACCGCAGGCGATGGTGATGAACAGGAAGGGGAACAGGCTGCCCGCCCACACAGGGCCGCCGCCGGCGGCGAACTGCGTCAGCGCCGGCATCTTCAGCGGCGGCGCGACGATGACGATGCCGATGGCCAGCGCGATGATGGTGCCGATCTTCAGGAAGGTGCTGAGGTAGTCGCGCGGTGCGAGCAACAGCCACACCGGAATGCAGGCGGCGATGAAACCGTAGCCGATCAGCAGGCCCACAAGCGTGGTCGGCGCCAGCGTGAAGAGGGGCGCGAGCGTAGCGCTCTCGCTGACCGCCTGGCCGCCGAAGATGGCGCCCATCAAAAGCACGAAGCCGATCACCGACACCTCACCGATGCGGCCCGGGCGAATGAAGCGCAGGTAGACGCCCATGAACAGCGCGACGGGAATCGTCGCTGCCACCGTGAACAGGCCCCAGGGCGAATCCGCCAGCGCCTTCACGACGATCAGCGCCAGCACCGCCAGGATGATGATCATGATCATGAAGGCGCCGAACAGCGCGATCAGGCCCGGCACCGTGCCCATCTCCTGCTTGACGAGGTCGCCCAGAGAGCGGCCATCGCGGCGCGTGGAGATGAACAGCACGATGAAGTCCTGCACCGCACCGGCGAATACGACGCCGGCCAGGATCCACAGCAGCCCGGGCAGGTAGCCCATCTGCGCCGCCAGCACGGGGCCCACCAGCGGGCCGGCACCGGCAATCGCCGCAAAGTGGTGGCCGTACAGCACGTGCTTGTTGGTGGGCACGTAGTCCAGGCCGTCGTTGTACTTCCAGGCCGGCGTCTGGCGCTTGGCGTCCAGCCCCAGCACCTTGTCGGCGATGAACAGGCTGTAGTAGCGATAGGCGATGAGGTAGGTGCACAGGGCGGCAGCCACGACCCACAGCGCGCTGATCGTCTCTCCGCGGCTCAGGGCCACGGTGGCGAGGGATGCGGCACCCAGGATCGCAACACCTGCCCAGGCAAGGTGGCGGCGCAGATTCGACATGGTTTGTCTCCGTTGCGGTGCACACCTCGACGTGGGGCGCGACCGTGGTGCAAGTCTCGGAAAACATGCACCAGATGGCATCGGTCAAGCCACGCGGGCCACCCGCGCGGGAGCACCTAAGGGTCAACCCGGGCTCACACCCGCTTACGAACGTCGGTCGATGGGCGTCAACGGCGGCCATCGCCGGACGTTGTTGAAGGCATCGCAGGCCGGCGGTCCCGGCCTCACAGGAGGTTTCCATGCTTCGACCCATCCTTGCCGCCACACTTGCCGCAGCCGCCCTGTTCGGCACCACCACCGCCGCCCAGGCAGGCACGCACTGGTCCATCGGCATCAGCGTGCCGGTTGCAGGCGTGGTCGTGTCGGACGGCCCGCGCTACTACGCGCCAGAGCCCGCACCCGTCTACTACGCGCCGGCGCCGGTCTACTACGCCCCGGCTCCCCGCTACATCGAACGCGACGTCTACTACGCACCGCCGCCGCGCGTGGTGTACGAGACCTCCTACCGCGATCGCCGCTGGGAGGGCCGCGACGATCGCCGCTGGGAGCACGAACGACATGAGCGCCATGAGCGCTGGGAAGACCGGCGCGACGACTACGGGCCGCGGCGCGGCCGCTGAGACCTGCACGCACCGCAGTCACTGACTGCGGGCGTGCTCCACGGCATAGCGGATCAGCTCCGCCTGACCATCCAGCTCCAGCTTGCGCTTGATGCTCTGCCGGTGGGCTTCGACGGTGCGAACCGACAGATCCAGCTCGCGCGCGATCTGCTTGCTGGAGGCGCCCTGCCCCAGCTTCGACAGGATTTCGCTCTCCCGCGGCGTCAGCACCGGCTTCGGGCTTTGTCCTCGGAACAACCGCCCCGACACCGCGGCGCTCAGAAAGGTGCCGCCCGCCGCCACCGCATCGATGGCCGACACGATCTCGATCGCCGGCGCATCCTTCAGCACGTAACCCCGGGCGCCGGCCTGCAGCGCACGCTGCACGTACTCGGGGTTGTCGTACATGCTGAACATCAACAGCTTGATCGCAGGCCGTGCCGCCAGCATCTCCGCACCCAGCGCGATGCCGTTGACGTCCTTTAGGCCCACGTCCATCAGCACGACGTCGGGCACCGTGCGGGCCAGCTGATCCATCGCTTCGGCGCGGCTGCCGGCCTCACCGACGACCTCGAAGCGCGGCACAGCGGCCAGACGGGCAACCAGCCCCTCGCGCACCATGGGGTGGTCGTCGACGATCAGGATGCGGATGGGGGCGGTCATGCGGCGGCGCGGGCGAGGTCAGCAGCCGATAGTTTGACCGCCAGCCGGCTGCCCTGCCCCGGCGCGGTCGTCAGGCTCAGCTTCGCGCCGAGCGCATCAGCCCGCTCGCGCATGCTGCGCAGGCCCAGGCCGCGGTCGGCAACGGCCTGCGCCGCATCGGCATCGAAGCCCTGGCCATCGTCCGCCACCTCCAGCGTCAGCCCGCCCTGGCGCTCGAACCGCAGCACCACACCGACGGCCGAGGCATGGGCATGGCGGGCCGCATTGCTGAGCGCCTCCTGGGTGATGCGGAACAGCGCCGTCTTCACAGCCTCGGGCAACTCCACTTCATCGCCCTCCACGACGGTCTCGAAATCCGTCCCCCCGGCGGCGTCGAACTCGCCCGCCAGGTGCTGCAGCGCAGCCGGCAAGCCCAGTGTGTCCAACAGCGCCGGGCGCAGCGCATGCGACAGGTGGCGCACCTCGGCCAGCGTGCTGTTCAGGCGCTTCAGCGCCAGCTCCTGCAAGCGCACGGCCGAGGCGGGTTCGTGCTGGGCCGACTCGATCAGCAGCTTGGTCGCTACCAGTGCCTGGCTGACGCCATCGTGCAGCTCGCGCGCCAGCCGCGCGCGCTCGTCCTCCTGGCTCTGCACGACCTCGCGCGCCAGCGCCCGCAGCTTGGCCTCGGCGCTGCGATGCTCGCTCAGGTTCAGCGCCAACGCGCCGGCGCTGATGAGGGCCACGCCGAAGACGGCCACGGCGCCCACCCACAGCATGGTTGCCGTGATGTTCTGGCGCGCGCCCCGCTCCAACTCGCCCATCGTTGCCTCGATGCCGTCCAAGTACAGGCCGGTGCCCAGCATCCAGTCCCATTCGGGCACGGCGACGACATAGCCCAGCTTGGGTGCCAACAGGCTGCTGGACGGCTTGCGCCACAAATACTCCACGTAGCCGCCGCCGGCCCTGGCCTGGCCGATCAGCTGCTGGATCGTGGGACGACCCTGCGGGTCGCGCAGCTCCCACAGGTTCTGACCGATCAGATCGGGCTGGCGCGAGTGCATCAGCACGCGACCGTCCAGTGCGTACACAAAGAAGTAGCCGTCGCGGCCGTAGTCCAGCGACGACAGGATGGCCAGCGCCCGCTCCCGCCCGCCGGGCTGGCCCAGCAGCGGCTTGACGGTGCTGACGGCCAGATCCACATAATGCTTGAGCTCGGTGCGGCGCGCGTCCATGTAGCTGGCGCGCACGAGGGCATGCTCGCGCGCGGCGAGCTCGCTCTCCTGCTGCCGCACGGCCAGCGCGATCAGCGCCAGTGACGCCAGCAGGGGAAGAAGTGCGAGCAGGAACAGGCGGCCCCGCAGAGACAGGGCCGCCCAGGCCTTCATGGGTGCAGTGCCCAGCACAACAGGCTTTCGGGCCGAGCGCCGGGCCGCTCCCAAGCCAGCCCGCCATGGCAATGGGCTTGCGGCTCAACGCCGCAAGCATCGCCGCCCGCTCGGGGGACCGGCCTAGGTACGCTTTGGACGAGGGGCTTCACCTGCCCAGCGCCGCCGCCGCCGGCGCCGTCTTGCGCTGGATGGGCTTCCACGTCTCCAGCCGCTTCATGACGTCCGCGACGGCGGCATCCAACTGCGTGTCCTCGCCGCGGTTCACGGCGGCAGGGTCCAGCTCGACATCCATATCCGGCGCCACGCCCTCGTTCTCGATGCGCCATTCACCATCCGGCGTGTAGAAGCGGAAGAAGGGCACGGTCAGGAAGCCGCCGTCGATCAGCGGCGGGTTGGCCGAGATGCCGATCAGCCCGCCCCAGGTGCGCTTGCCGATCAGCGGGCCGAGGCCCACGCGCTTGAAGGCGTACGGCATGAAGTCGCCGCCCGATCCGGCATCCTGGTCGATGAGCATCGCCTTGGGGCCGTAGATGGCGCCGCCCGGCGTGTCGAAGACCAGGCCGTCGCGGTCCTTCCAGCTGCCGAGGTAAGGCCGTGCCAGCAGCTCCGTCACGTAGTTGGCCGCCTGCCCGCCACCGTTCTTGCGGTCGTCCACGATCAGCGCCTGCTTGTCGATCTGCGCGAAGAACATGCGGTTGAAGTGCTCGAAGCCCTGGCCCGCGGTATCCGGCATGTAGACGTAGGCAACCTTGCCACCGCTCTTGTCCTGCACCTTCTTGCGGTTGCCTTCGATCCAGGCCCAGCGGCGCAGCAGCCCCTCGTTGGCGATGGGCTCCACAGTGATGTCACGCCGGCCCTTGCCGGCCGCGTCCTGCGCCACGCTGACCACGACCTGCTTGCCGACCGTGTTCTCCAGCATGGCGTACAGGTTGGCCTTGTCGTCCAGCTCATGGCCACCGATGGCGAGGATGAAATCACCCTCCTTCACGCCCAGCCCCGGCACGGCCAGCGGCGAGCGCAGGTTGGGGTTGAGGCGGTCGCCCGCGTAGAGCCGGGCGATGCGGTAGCGCCCCTGCTCGATAGCGAAGTCTGCGCCCAGCAGGCCCACGGCGACTGGCGCCTCCTGGTGCACGTCGCCGCCGCCCAGGCGGTTGTGGCCCACCTGCAGCTCGGCAATCATCTGCACCAGCAGGTCGTTGAGGTCCTCGCGGCGCTGCACATGGGCGAGCTGCGGCAAGTAGCGGTCGTAGACGCCCTGCCAGTTCAGGCCGTGCATCCCGGGGTCGTAGAAGAACTCACGCTCCATCCACCAGGCCTCGTCGAAGATCTGCTTCCACTCGGCCTTGGGGTCCACGCGGGCGCGCAGGCCGGAGAGGTCCACCACCTTGCCGTCGTACTTGTCGTTGGCGTCGCCCACTTCCAGCTTGCCGCCGGCCACCGTCAGGAGCAGCTTCTTGTGGTCTTCGCTGAGCGAGAACTCGGCCACGCCGGCCTTGACCATCTTGGGCTTGCGCTCCTCAAAGTCGAAGCGCCACAGCTCCGCCGTCGCGCGCCTCTCGGCCTGCGGCGGCTCGTTGCTGACGCCGGGCTGCGGGCGCTGCAGGTAGAACAGTGCGCCGTCCGAGCCCACGGCCAGGCTGTCGTAGTTGCGCTCGGCCACCGGCAGGGCCACCACGCGGTCGGCCAGGCCGTTCAGATCGACCTGGATAGGCTTGACGGGTTCGGCCTTGGGTTTGTCGTCCTTCTTGTCGTCCTTCTTGCCGTCGGGTTTCTGGGCGTCGTCCTTCTTGTCGTTCTTCTTGTCGTCCTTCTTGTCGTCCTTCTTGGCCTCGTCCTTCTTACCGTCCTCGTCACCCGCCTTGGGCGCCAGCGGCGACTTGCCGTCGGCTGCCAGCACCAGCGCATACAGGCCGGCGCGGCGCGGGCGCTCCTGGGTGGACAGGTCCAGCCCCACCTGGCTGGGGCCGGAGTTGATGGAGGCGGTGAAGTACAGGTAGTCGCCCTTGGCCGAAAAGGTCGGGTTGCCCACATGGGCCATGCCGTCGGTGGCGGCGTGGCTGCGGCCGGTCGTCAGATCGTGCAGCCAGATGCGACCAAAATAGTTCTCGCCCGAGGTCGTGTAGGCCAGCCAGCGGCTGTCCGGCGAGATCGAGATGGCGTAGCCGTCCGCGCCAAAGCGGCGTGCGTCGGTGGCGATCTTGACGAGTTGGCCGCGCTGCGCACCTGCCGCCAGGCCGATGCGGTAGAGGTTGAGGTGGTTGTCCTGCAGCACCAGTTGGTGGCCATCGGCGGACCAGTCCAGCAGCGTGAAGTAACCCTCCTTGGGCAGCAGGAAGCGCTCCTTGGCCCCCAGGCCGGTCTGCGCCTGCAGCACCAGCTCGTGGCGCATGCCGGGCGCGTCGGAAATGTAAGCGATGCGCTGGCCGTCCGCGCTCCACAGCGCGTCCTTCTCGCGCACGCCGGCGGTCTCGGTCAGGTTGCGCACGCTGCCGTCTTTGACGGGCACCGTGAACACCTCGCCGCGCGCGCTGACCACCACGCGCTTGCCGGTGGCCGACAGCCGCGCCGACGTCAGCGCCCTGCCGGCGTCCTTCCACTGCGTGCGGGCCTGGGGCTCGGTGCTGGCCAGGCGGATGTCCAGCACGCGCGGCTCGCCACCCGAGAGCTCGAGCTGCTTGACGCGCCCGCCCGATTCGTACACCAGCGTGGTGCCGACGGCATCCACGCTGCGCACATCCCACTGCGTCTCGCGTGTCAGCTGGCGCAGGGACTGCGTGGCCGGGTTGAACGCGAACAGATTGGCCGCGCCATCGGCACGGTCGGAGATGAACACCACCTCGCCGCCCGCCCAGACCGGTGCCGAGTCGCTGGCGTTGACATGGGGGATCTGCTGCCACTTCTGGCTGGCCATGTCCATGACCCACACCGGCGGCGTGGAGCCTCCGCGGCTCTGGCGCCAGCCGCTGGCACCGGCATAGGCCGCGTTGTAGGGGCGGTAGGCCAACTGCTTGCCGTCGGCTGACCAAGCGCCCTCCCAGGCCACAGCCTTCATGACCTGGCGCTCGTAGCCGCCGTCGATGCTGACCTCGTAGAGCTGGTTGCTGCGGTTGTTCAGCACCTCGCGCGGCGAGGCGAACAGCACGCGCTTGCCGTCCGGGCTCCAGCCGCTGACGACGTCCGCACTGGGGTGCCAGGTCAGGCGCTTGGGCGCGCCGCCATCCAAGCCGATGACGTAGACGTCCGTGTTGCCGTCATAGCTGGCGGAGAAGGCAAGCTTCTGGCCGTCCGGCGAAAAGCGCGGCGCGAACTCGCTGGCGGCATGGCTGGTCAGCCGGCGGGCGTTGCCGCCCGAGCGGTCGGCCAGCCACAGGTCACCAGCGTAGACGAAGGCCAAGTGGTCCCTGGAGACGGCGGGCTGGCGCAGCATCAGCGTCGGCTCGGCGGCGTTGGCCAGGCCGGAGGTCATCCAGGCGCAGGCCAGGGCCAGGGCGGTGCGGGACAGGGTCATCGGGATCTCCGACAGTCACGAAAAGCCCGTGACTCTAGTCCCGAAGACGGTAGGGCCTGAAAGTCAGCCCGGCTGGCGCTTGAACCGGCTTCTCAGGCTACCGGCGATGACGAGGAGGCCGGGGATGAGGATCATGGCCCAGATGATCTTGTCCAGGTTGGCTTTGACCCAGGGCACGTTGCCGAACAGGTAGCCGATGAGCGTGATGCCGCACACCCACAGCGTGCCGCCGGTCACGTCATAGAAGGTGAACTTGCGCCGCGTCATCTGCGCCACGCCTGCCACGAAGGGCGCAAAAGTGCGCAGGAAGGGCATGAAGCGCGCCGCGATGATGGTGAAGCCACCGTACTTCTCGTAGAAGGCATGCGCCTTGTCGAAGGCGGCCTTGTTGAAAAAGCGCGAGTTCTCCCACTGAAAGACGCGCGGCCCGAAGTGGCGGCCGATGGTGTAGTTGCACTGGTTGCCGGCGATGGCGGCCAGCGTCAGCAGTCCCATAGAAAGGCCGAGATCCATCAAGCCCACCCCGCACATCGCACCGACGACGAAGAGCAGCGAGTCGCCCGGCAGGAAGGGCATCACGACGACGCCGGTCTCCACGAAGATGATCAGGAACAGCAGCGCGTAGACCCAGGCGCCATAGCTGGCGACGAAGTCGGCGAGGTGGCGGTCCACGTGCAGGATGAAGTCGATGAGGAAGGGCAGCAGGTCCATAGGCGCGCATTATCCCGACGCAAGATGACGCCCCCCGGGTGCCGAACTGGCGCCCGGCAGCGCCCCCCCGAGGGGTCGAGTCGCACGATGCGGCCCTTCGCGCCTCGGTGACACCCGGGGGGCGCCGATAATCACCCGGATGGATTCGCCGCTCCCAGAAGTCCCCGCCCCCCGCGCCATCCGCGAACTGCCCGACGAGCTGATCAGCCAGATCGCCGCCGGCGAAGTCGTCGAGCGCCCGGCGTCGGTCGTGCGCGAGCTGGTGGACAACGCGCTGGATGCCGGCGCCCGAAATATCCAGGTCAAGCTGATGGCCGGCGGCGTGCGCGCCATCGTCGTGGAGGACGATGGCTGCGGCATCCCGGTGGCGCAGCTGCCGCTGGCGCTCAAACGCCATGCCACCAGCAAGATCGCCAGCCTGAACGACCTGGAGTCGGTTGCGACCATGGGCTTTCGCGGCGAGGCGCTGGCGGCCATCTCGTCGGTGTCTGACATGGCCATCGCCAGCCGCACCGCCGCCGACGCCCACGCCCACCGGCTGGATGCCCGCAGCGGCGAGCTGCAGCCCGCCGCCCGTTCGCGCGGCACCAGCGTGGAGGTGCGCGAGCTGTTTTTCGCCACGCCGGCGCGCCGCAAGTTCCTGAAGACCGACTCGACCGAGCTGGCCCACTGCGTGGAGGCCGTCCGCCGCCACGCGCTGGCACGGCCCGACGTGGGCTTTGCGATCTGGCACGAGGGCAAGCTGGTCGACCAGTGGCGCGCCGCATCCAGCGAGCAGCGCATCAGCGACGTGCTGGGCGAGGACTTCATCGCCGAGAGCCGCCCCTTCGGCCTCAGTTTCGGCC
Organism: Burkholderiales bacterium; assembly: GCA_016195825.1. Lineage (GTDB taxonomy): Bacteria > Pseudomonadota > Gammaproteobacteria > Burkholderiales > Burkholderiaceae_C > Pelomonas. Next base: position 42,110 of record JACPYV010000071.1, read on the forward strand.
CGCTGGCGCTGACGGGCCGCGCTGGCCTGCCCGAGGCCGCTCGCTCGCGGGCCGACCAGCAATACGTCTGGGTCAACGGCCGCTACGTGCGCGACAAGCTCATCAGCCACGCCATCCGCTCGGCCTACGAAGACGTGCTGCACGGCCAGCGCCAGCCCAGCTACGTGCTCTTCATCGAGATCGCACCCGAGCTGGTGGACGTGAACGTGCACCCGACCAAGATCGAGGTGCGCTTCCGCGACGGCCGCGCGATCCATCAGTCCGTGCGCCGTGCCTTCGTCGAGGCTTTGGCCCAATCCCGCAGCGCCGAGCCGACCGGGCCGGATTCGGTGCTGTCGCCGCTGGCTTTCGAGCCGACGATGCCAGCCACGCTCTACGTCGCCGAGCCGCGCCAGAGCCATTCGGCCTACGTGCCGCCGGTGCCACCCACGGCCGAGCAGGTACGGCTGTCGCTGGTGGAACACGAGACGCTGTGGGAGCCCGGCCAGGCACCGCCGCCCTCCGCCGCCGCACCCGTGGTGCCCATGCTCAAGCTGCCGGACCAGGACTGGCCGCTGGGCCGTGCCATCGCACAGATCCAGGGCGTCTACATCC
>JACPYV010000080.1 GCA_016195825.1 Burkholderiales bacterium
GCTGGACGAGCCCACCAACCACTTGGACGCCGAATCGGTGGAATGGCTGGAGCAGTTCCTGCAGCGCTTCCCCGGTACCGTGGTGGCCATCACCCACGATCGCTATTTCCTGGACAACGCGGCCGAGTGGATTCTGGAACTCGACCGTGGCCACGGCATCCCGTGGAAGGGCAACTACTCCGACTGGCTGGATCAGAAGGAAAAACGCCTGGAGACGGAGCAGAAGTCCGAAGACGCGCGCATGAAGGCGATGAAGGAGGAGCTGAAGTGGGTCCGCTCCAACGCCAAGGGCCGCCAGGCCAAGAGCAAGGCGCGTCTGGCTCGTTTCGAGGAACTCTCGGACGTCGAATACCAGCAGCGCAACGTGACGAACGAAATCTTCATCCCCGTGGCCGAGCGCCTGGGCAATGAAGTCATCGAGTTCGAGAACGTCAGCAAGAGCTTCGGTGACCGCGTGCTGATCGACAACCTGTCGTTCAAGGTGCCGGCCGGCGCCATCGTCGGCATCATCGGCCCCAACGGTGCCGGCAAGTCGACGCTGTTCCGCATGCTGCAGGGCGTGGAGCAGCCGGACAGCGGCACGGTCAAGATCGGCAAGACGGCCAAGATGGCCTTCGTCGACCAGAGCCGCGACAGCATGGAAGCCGACAAGACCGTCTGGCAGGACGTCTCCGGCGGCCTGGACAACATCACGGTCGGCAAGTTCGTGATGCCCAGCCGTGCGTATCTCGGCCGCTTCAACTTCAAGGGCAACGACCAGCAGAAGCTCGTCGGCTCGCTGTCCGGCGGTGAGCGCGGCCGCCTGCACCTGGCCAAGACGCTGGCCCAGGGCGGCAACGTGCTGATGCTGGACGAGCCGTCCAACGACCTGGATGTGGAAACGCTGCGCGCGCTGGAAGAAGCGTTGCTGGAGTTCGCCGGCTCAGCCATGGTCATCAGCCATGACCGCTGGTTCCTGGATCGCATCTGCACCCACATCCTGGCCTGCGAAGGCAACTCGCAGTGGTTCTTCTACGACGGCAACTTCCACGAGTACGAGGCCGACAAGAAGAAGCGCCTGGGTGAGGAAGGCGCGCGCCCCAAGCGCATGCGCTTCAAGCCGATCAAGTGAGCCCTGCGCGCCCCGAAGCCAGGCTTGCGGGGCGCGAGCCGGCTGGGCATGGCCCGGGGCCGGTTCACTGAAAGCAAAACCGGCCCCGGTTGTCGACACAGTTCTTTACCCCGGCCCCAAAGATCCCACACAGGCCGCCTGGAAGATCACTTCACTCACTCTTCTTCCAGGAGACCTCTGATGAAGTCCTTCCAGATCCATAACCTGTTGCGCGTCGGCGCTGTGGCTGCGGCCCTTGCCCTCGGTGGTGTCGCGGCGCAGGCCCAGCCCGGTGGCCCTGGGGGTCACCACGGTGGTCCGGCCATGATGGCGCCCGGCGGCTTGTTCGGCGGTCATCTGGAGCATGTGCTCGACCTGGTCAACGCGACCGACGCTCAGCGCAGCCAGATCGAGGCCATCTTCAAGGCGGCGCGACAGGACCTCTCCGGCCAGCGCGAGGCCGGCATGAAGCTGCACCAGCAAATGGCCACGCTCTACACGGCCACCAACATCGATGCTGCGGCCATCGAGGCCACGCGTGCCCAGATGAGTGCCCAGCATGAGGTGGCTTCCAAGCGCCTCAGCCAGGCCAGCATCGACGCCGCCCGCGTGCTGACGCCCGAGCAGCGCGCCAAGATCGGCGAGGTCATGAAGAAGCGCCAGGCCCGGATGGCCGCCCACCACTCCGGTTGATTGGCCTTGGCGAGGAGTTCTGCGATGCTTGAGCCTCGTTCCCCCGGCGCCGATGCGCGCCGGCTCCCGTTTCCTTCGATCGCGCCCTTGATGAGTAGTGCCCGCCTGCTGTTGATCGACGATGACGCCCGCCTGACCGGCATGGTGGGCGACTACCTGCGAGCCGCCGGCTTCGAGGTCAGCTCTGCCGGCAACCTGGCCCAGGCCCGCGAGGCCTTGAGCCACAGCCGCTTCGAGCTGCTGGTGCTGGACCTGATGCTGCCCGACGGCGACGGCCTGGACTTCTGCCGCTGGTTGCGCGGCGACCCGCGCTGGCGCCACCAGCCGGTGCTCATGCTGTCGGCCCGCGGCGAGCCCATGGACCGCATCCTTGGCCTTGAGCTGGGTGCGGACGACTACCTCGCCAAGCCCTTCGAGCCGCGCGAGCTGCAGGCCCGCATCAAGGCATTGCTGCGCCGGCTGGAGCCCAAGCTGGACGGTGACGAGGTGCTGCGCTTCGGCCGTCTGGAGATCGATCTGGCGGCGCGCGTCGCGCGGCTAGACGGCAAGATCTGCGACCTGACCAGCCACCAGTTCGACCTGTTGGTCGTGCTGGCCCAAAGTCCAGGCCGTGTGCTGAGCCGCGACCAGATCATGGATGCGCTCAAGGGCCATCCGCTGGAAGCCTTCGACCGCTCCATCGACGTGCACATCTCGCGCATCCGGGCCGTCATCGAGGATGACCCGAAGAACCCGCGCCGGGTGCTGACGGTGCGTGGCGCCGGCTACGTGTTCGCCCGCAAGCAGGATGCCGACGCGGACGCCGCCTGAATGAGATCCCTCGCCCAAGGAGCACCTTGGTCGGTCCCCCGCGGGGACGGAGATGCTTGCGGCGTTGAGCCGCAAGCACATCGCTTGAGGCACGCCGGCTTGGGAGCGGCCTGGCGCTCGGCCCGCGAAGTACAAGTCCTGCGGGGATCGCTCCATTGAAATCGCTCTACGTTCGCATCTACCTGACGCTGGTGGCGCTGCTGCTGGCGTTTGCCTTCGGCTCGGCCTGGCTGTTTCAGCGCCACATCGAGCAGGAGCGCGGCAACGTCGAGACGGCGGCTGGAGAGCGGCTGAACGCGATGGCGGCCCTGCTCAAGCTCGCGTTGCCGCCGGTCACGGCGCCGCGCGAGGAGCAGGCCGCGGCATTCGCCGACTGGGGCCTGCGGCTGCGCATGCCCATTGCGCTGGAAGACGCAGACGGCAAGCGCATCTCCACGACACAGATGTACATGCGTCGTGCCGAAGACCCCGGCGCCATCATCGTCAACGCGAGCCTGGGTGACGGCCGCAGCCTGGAGATGGTGCGCACTGTGCGCCCGCCCAACCCGCAGGGCAGCGCCTCTGGCCCAGGCGGCGCGCGCCCGCCGCGCGTGGACGAGGGCCCCTGGACCGGCCCCTGGCTGCATCGCCCGGTGTCGCCTGGCGCACCGGCCGTGTCGACGCTTGCCATCGTCCTGGTGTTGCTCTTCATCGGCGTGGCCGGGGGCGCCTACCCGGTCGTGCGCCGCCTGACGCGACGGCTGGAGTCGCTCAAGCGCGGCGTGGAGCAGTTCGGCTCCGGCCAACTGGCGCACCGCGTCGATGCCAGCGGCCGCGACGAGGTAGCGGCGCTGGCGACCAGCTTCAACCAGGCGGCCGACCGCATCGAGACACTGTTGCGCTCTCACCAGACGCTGCTGGCCAACGCCAGCCACGAACTGCGCTCGCCGCTGGCACGGCTGAAGATGGCCTTTGCGATGCTGGACGATGCCGCGCCCGCTCAGCGCGAGCGGCTGGCGCACGAGATCGACGTGAACATTGCCGAGCTGGACGCACTCGTCGAGGAAGTGCTGCTCGCCAGCCGCCTGGAGGCCGGCAGCGTGGTGGGTGAGACCCACGCGGTGGAGTTGCTGGCCCTGGGCGCCGAGGAGGCAGCGCGGGCCGAAGCCGCCTTCGAGCCGGAGACCGACTCCGCCTTGATCGACGGACAGGAGCGCCTGCTGCGCCGCGCGCTGCGCAACTTGCTGGACAACGCGCGCCGCTACGGCGGGCCCGACGTAGAGCTGGCGCTGCGCCCGGTCGCCGGCGGCTATGAATTCATCGTCGCCGACCGCGGCCCCGGCGTGCCGGCGGAGCTGCGTACGCGCATCTTTGAACCCTTCTACCGCCTGCCGGGGCACGCCGAGATGGCGGGTGGAGTGGGCCTGGGGTTGAGCCTGGTCAAGCAGATTGCCGAGCGCCATGGCGGCAGCGTGCGCTGCCTGGCGCGCGATGGTGGCGGCAGCCGCTTCGTGCTGTTCCTGCCGACCAGCAGGACTTAACGGTTCTCGTCGAAGACCTGCCGCAGCAGCAAACTGAGCAGCAGCGCCGCGGCAATCAGGCCGGCCGTGGCCGCCTGCCAGAAGCCGACGGCACCTGCACCGTGAGCGCCAAAGGCCAGCAGGTAGCCGCCACCTATGCCCAGCCCCCACAGCGCGATGACGTAGATGACCATGGGCAGCGTGGCCACCTGGTAGGCGCGCAGCACATAGGCCGCCACTGTCTGCAGCGCATCGCCGAGATGGAAGAACCACACCCACACCAGCAGCGGCAGCGCGGCGGCGGCGGTCTCCGGGTTGGCGGTGTACAGCGCCACGATCGGCGCGCGCGCCAGCGCGACGATGGCACCGACGCCGGCCGCCACCAGCGCCGCCAGCGTCATCGCGTGCCGGCCAACGATGCGCGCCTCGCGCTTCTGGTCCGCGCCCAGGTGCTGGGCCACCAGTGTGCCGGCCGCTGTGGCCAGCGCCAGCGCGATCATGAACATCATCGCGACGAGGTTGACGGCGATCTGGTGGCCAGCCACCGGCGTCGCGCCCAGCCGGGCGATGAAGAACGCCATGAAGGTGAAGCCAGTGACCTCGACCAGGATGGAGCCGCCCATCGGCAGGCCCAGGCGAACGAGGCCCCACAACTCGGTCCAGCTCGGCCGCGTCTGCCACAGGTGCGGGATGCTGAAGGGCCGGTAGAAGTCATCGCGTCGCAGTAGCAACTGCGCGGCCATGGCCTGGGCCGTCATCGCGATGGCCGTGGCCCAGCCGCAGCCGGCCACGCCCATGGCGGGGATGGGGCCCCAGCCGAACACGAGCACGGCGTTCAGGGGCACCTTGGCGGCGAGGCCGGTCAGCTGCATGGCCATGACGGCTTTGGGCCGGCTCACCGACGTGGAGAAGCCGCGGAAGGCCGCGAACAGCAGCGCGGCCGGCAGCGCGAAGGCTTCGGGCTGCGTGTAGGCGCGGACCTTGTCGGCCTGGGTCGCGTCGAGCTGGGCCAGCGCGATGAAGGGGTCGGGGAACCACAGCGCCAGGCTGCCCGGCACGCACAGCAGCAGCGCCAGCCACTGCGCCTGCACGAAGCTGCGGCCGGCGCCGTATCGATCGTCGGCGCCGAACTGCCGGCCGGCGATGGGGCCGACGGCCAACACGACACCCATCAGCCCGACGAAGATGCTCACGTAGGCGGCCGAGCCGACCGCCAGCGCGGCCAGGTCCTGCGGGCCCACGCGGCCCATCATCAGGGTGTCGACCGTGCTGAACATCATCACGGCCAGCTGGCCGACGAGGACCGGCCAGGCCTGGGGTACCAGGCGGCGGACGCTGTCGATGAAACGGATGCGTGTCAGGGCTTGGTTCCTCGCTCGGCGTAGCGGTTGAAACGCCAGGCCGTGCCTTCAAAAGTGATTCGATGCCAGACGGCGCGCTTCTCGAACGGGTCCAACCCCGGCCATTGCTGCACTTCGTCGAAGCTTCGGCCGCAGCCCTTGCAGATGGGGTCGCCCTGGGCCGTGGAGCAGATGGCGATGCAAGGCGAGTCCGGCGTCGTGGCGTACCAGGCCAGCCAGGCGTCCAGCGCCTGGGGCTTCAGCGCATCGGTATCGAGCTCGGTTGCGCGGCTCAGCGCCAGCAGCGCGTAGGCCTCGGCCAGCGCTCGCACCTCGGGTGCGGCGCTAATGCCGTCGGGGGAGGGCGAACGATCGCGCCACCAGTTGATGGCGGCTTCGAGATCCGTCACAAGAATCGTGGAACTCAAGCCACCAGTCCCATCGCCGCGCGCCCTTCGCGCAGCGTCTTGCGAGCGACCGCTCGGGCGCGCTCGGTGCCGACTTCCAGTGTCCACTGCACCTGCTGCGGGTCCAGTGCCGCGGCGCGCTCGCGCCAAGGGGCCTGCTCGCGCTGGATCGCTTCGATCAGCGGCTGCTTGCAGTCCAGGCAGCCGATGCCGGCGGTGCGGCACCCGGTGTCGCAGGCGGCGCGCGTGGCGTCGTCGGTGTAGATCTGGTGCAGCGGCCAGACCGGGCAGCGTGCCGGGTCGCCCGGGTCCGTGCGGCGCACGCGCTGCGGGTCGGTCGGCATGGTGCGGATCTTGGTGGCTGTGGCCTCGGGGGTGTCGCGCATGGCGATGGCGTTGTCCAGGCTCTTGCTCATCTTTTGCCCGTCCAGGCCGGGAACCCGCGCCGTCTCGGTCAACAGCGCCTGGGGTTCGACGAACACCGGCTGTTCGGCCGCGTAAAGCCGGTTGAAACGCCGGCCCACTTCGCGCGTGACCTCGACGTGGGCGGCCTGATCCTCGCCCACCGGCACGCCAGCGGGCTTGTAGAGAAGGATGTCGGCCGCCTGCAGCAGTGGGTAGCCGAGGAAGCCGTAGGTCGCCAGCTCGGGGTCTGCGGCGACCTGGTCCTTGTAGCTAGGCATGCGGGCCAGCCAGCTGGAGGGCGTGCACATGGCCAGCAGCGTGAACAGCTCGGCATGCTCGGGCATGCGGCTTTGCAGGAAGAGGGTGCAGCGCTCGGGGTCGATGCCGGCGGCCAGCCAGTCGGTGACCATGTCGTAGACATGGCGGCTGAGCGTGTCGCGGTCGGGGTGGGAGGTGGTCAGCGCATGCCAGTCGGCGACGAAGAAGAAGCAGTCGTGGCTGTACTGCAGCTGCACCCAGTTCTTGATGGCGCCGTGGAAGTGGCCGAGATGCAGTGCGCCGGTCGGGCGCATGCCGGACAGCACACGCGGGCGGATGGGGGCGGGAGTGGACATGGGGCGCGGATTGTCGGCGAAGGCTGAAAGCCTGCCGGTCGGCACGGGTGAGCGGTCCTAAACTGCCGGCCCATGAAACATGACCCCCACGCGTCCACACTTGGTGTGGCCAATGCCTCCCGAGGGGGCGCTTTTGATCTTGGGGCGGCCCGGCGATGAAAAGACTGGCGATTCTGATTTCGGGGCGGGGCTCCAACATGGAGGCCATCGTCAAGGCTTGTGCCGCCGAGGGCTGGCCGGCCGAGATTGCCGCGGTGATCAGCAACCGGCCCGATGCGGGCGGCCTGGCCTTTGCCGCCGAGCGTGGCATCGCGACGGCCGTCGTCGACCACAAGGCCTTCGCCAGCCGCGAGGATTTCGATGCCGAGCTGGCGCGCGTCATCGATGGGTTCACGCCTGACCTGGTCATCCTGGCCGGCTTCATGCGCATCCTGACACCCGGCTTCACGGCCCGCTACGCCCGGCGCATGCTGAACATCCACCCCTCGCTGCTGCCAGCCTTCACCGGCCTGCACACGCACGAACGGGCGCTGGAGATGGGCTGCAAGGTTGCCGGCGCGACGGTGCATTTCGTGACCGCCGAGCTGGACCATGGCGCCATCGTCATGCAGGGCGTGGTGCCGGTGCTGCACGGCGATGACGCCGAGACGCTGTCGGCCCGCGTGCTGACGGCCGAGCACCGCATCTACCCGCAGGCGGTGCGCTGGTTTGCCGAAGACGCGCTGGTGTGGGCCGGCGAGCGCGTAAGCCACCGTGACGGCGCGGCCCAGCAGCTTTTGCTTGGCTAGACATCGCGCGTTCTCGCCACCCGATTTGCGGGCCGAGCGCTGGGCCGCTCCCGAGCCGTCCCCTCGGGGGGGTCGACCAAGCTTGCCCGCGTTCAGCGAGGCAAGATTGGGCGAGGGGCTCGACTTGTCTCAGCTGATCAGTCCGGCCAGGATGTTGATCGCCAGCGCCAGCACGCCGGTGTTGAACACGAACGACAGCAGGGCTTGAATCAGCACCAGGCGGCGCATGCGGCGTGAGCTGACGACGACGTCCGAGGTCTGTGACGTGGCAGCCAGCGTGATCGAGAAGTAGAGAAAGTCGCCGTAGTCCGGCGGGCCGTCGTCGCCCGGAAACTCCAGGCCGTGGCTGGCCTGGCCCTGGCGGTGGTAGAGGCTGGCGTAGGCGAGGCCGAACTCGACCGGCAGCAGCAGCCAGGAGCCGGCGACCGTCGTCAGCGCCAGCAGCATGTAGCGCGAGTCGTGCGCCTGCTTGGCGGCCTGCAGCTCCAGCGTGATGGCCGCCAGGCTGGCCAAGGCGCCGAGCACTGCCAGCATCAGCATGACCGGGATGCCCTCGGCCAGGCCGCGCGCGCGGCGCTGGACGTCCAGCGAGCCGGCCTTGCCCAGCATCATCCAAAGCACCAGCGGCAGGTAGATCCAGATCACCAGGTTCCAGCCCAGCAACGCCCGCGTCGTGCCGGCCAACGGCCCCGGCCAGCATGCCGCAAGTGCGCTGCCCAGCAGGATGGCCATCAACAGGCGAGGGCGCAAGCGCAACTGGGTCCAGGGGTTCATTCGGCGTGGCGGAGCGGTCTTGGGATAATGCGTCGATGCATCCTAATGCCCTCCTGGAGCTGAGCGCCGAGCTGATCGCCGTCGTGAATCAGCTCGAAGCCCCGGCCGACGCCACCGTCTCCGCCTTTTTCCGCCAACACAAGAACCTCGGCCAGCGCGAACGCGCCTGCCTCGCTGAGACTGTCTACGCGCTGCTGCGCGAGCGCATCAAGTTCCAAAACCTGGCCCAGAGCGGCAGCGGCTCGATGCACCGCCGCCTGGCCATGCTGGCCTGGCGGGGCAATGCGGCCTTCCTGCGCGGGGCCCTCAGCCCCCAAGAGCAGCAGTGGCTGGAGCAGGTCCAGGCCATTGACCCGATGAGCCTGGCGTCCAAGATGCGCCACAACATGCCCGAATGGCTGGCCGAGCCGCTGCTGGCTCGGCTGGGCGAGGGCGAATTCTGGAAGCTTGCCACCGCGCTGAACGAGGCGGCACCGCTGGACTTGCGGGTCAATGCGCTCAAGCTCAAGCGCGAAGAAGCCCAGGCCCAGCTCAAGGCCGCCGGTATCGATGCCGTGCCGACGCCTTATTCGCCGCTGGGCTTGCGCATCGCCGGCAAGCCGGCACTGAACAAGCTGGAGATCTTCACCGGCGGCGGTGTCGAGGTGCAGGACGAAGGCAGCCAGTTGCTGGCCCTGTTGCTGGCGCCCAAGCGCGGCGAGATGGTCGTGGACTTCTGCGCCGGCGCCGGCGGCAAGACGCTGGCCCTGGGGGCGGCCATGCGCAACACAGGCCGGCTTTACGCGTTCGACGTCTCCGGCCACCGGCTGACCGCGCTGAAACCGCGCCTGGCGCGCAGCGGCCTGTCCAACGTCTACCCGGCCCAGATCGCCCACGAGCGCGACGACCGCATCAAACGCCTGGCCGGCAAGATTGACCGCGTGCTGGTGGATGCACCGTGCTCCGGCCTGGGCACGCTGCGCCGCAACCCGGACCTGAAATGGCGCCAGTCGCCTCAAGGCGTCGCGGAACTGCAGGACAAGCAGCGCGCCATCCTCGCCAGCGCCGCCCGCCTTGTGAAGCCGGGCGGCCGGCTGGTCTACGCCACCTGCAGCCTGCTGGACGCCGAGAACGAGGTCATCGCCGCCGAGTTCGCCGCCGCCCACCCCGACTTCCTGCCGCTGCCGGCGGACGAGGCGCTGGACAAGGCCCAGGTCGCGAGAGCGAGTGAACTTGTGGAAAACGGCGCACTCCGGCTGTGGCCGCACCGCCACGCTACGGACGGCTTTTTCGCCGTCGCGTGGGAGCGCAAGGCTTGATGGGCGTCAAGGATCGCGTCCATTCCACACGCTGACGCTCGAATGCGCGGTGCCCGACCCCTTGTTTTTGGGGGGACTCCTCTACAATTGAGGTTCCTTTGCATGGCCAGTGTGGCCGAGGTCCTGGACGCATGAACGACATCCTGAACGCGCTGCTGAACTGGCTGGCTGATGGCCTGCTGAACTTCAGCGCCTGGCAATTGGTGATCTATACGCTGGTTGTGACCCACATCACGATCGCTTCGGTCACGATCTTCCTGCATCGCGCTCAGGCTCACCGGGCGCTGGACCTCGGTCCCATCCCGTCCCACTTCTTCCGCTTCTGGCTCTGGCTGACGACCGGCATGGTCACCCGCGAATGGGTCGCCATCCACCGCAAGCATCACGCCAAGTGTGAAACCGAGGAAGACCCCCACAGCCCGCAGACCCGTGGTCTGAAGAAGGTGCTGGCCGAGGGTGCCGAGTTGTACCGCGCCGAGGCCAAGAACGCCGAGACGATCGCCAAGTACAGCCGCGGCACGCCAGAGGACTGGATCGAGCGCAACCTGTACACCAAGTACAGCTGGCAGGGCGTGGCGTTGATGCTGATCATCAACATGGCACTGTTCGGCGCCGCGGGCGCGTCGATCTGGGCCATCCAGATGATCTGGATCCCGATCTGGGCCGCTGGCGTCATCAACGGCATCGGCCACTATTGGGGCTATCGCAATTTCGAAGCGCCCGACGCGTCCACCAACCTGACGCCCTGGACGCTGATCGTTGGCGGCGAAGAGCTGCACAACAACCACCACACCTACCCGACGTCGGCCAAGTTCTCGGTCAAGCCCTACGAGTTCGACATCGGCTGGATGTACATCCGCGGCCTGGAGATGCTGGGCATGGCCAAGGTGCGCAAGACGGCACCCAAGCTGAGCCTGGGTGAGATCAAGCCGGCCGACGCCCGCACGCTGGAGGCGCTGATCGCCAACCGCTACGAAGTCATGGCCAATTACGCTCGTGACTTGAAGGCGGCTTGCGCTGCCGAACTGGCCAAGGCCCAGGCCGAAGGCGGCAAGCACAGCGAGCGTTTCACGCAGTTCAAGCTGGCCAAGCGCTGGTTGCATCGCGACGAGGATCGAATCCCGGCCGCCGTTCATGGTGATCTGGCTCATGTCCGCGCTGCCAGCCCGGTCATCGACAAGCTGGTGACGATGCGCGAAGAGCTGCGCCAGATGTGGACTCGCACGAACGTGTCGGCCGAGCAGCTCGTCGCCGATCTGCAGGCCTGGTGCCGTCGCGCCGAGGAAAGCGGCATTGCCGAACTGCAAGCCTTCTCGATGCGCCTGCGTGCTGCGCACGCCTGACCCACCGCGTTTCCCGGTGTAAAGGGCGCCCTGCGGGGTGCCCTTTTTCTTGGGCTGTCCTAGACTTGACACAGCAGTCGCTGAATTAGGAGGCATGCCATGAAATACCGCTGGATCGCGCTGGGCCTGATGGCCCTTGCCGCCGTTGCGCGCGCCGATGTGCAAGTGAAGTTCATCGAGCCCGAGAAGTTCTCGGACATCAAGGACAACAACGGCTTTCGTCAGATGGACGTGTTGAAGGATATCGAGGCCCACCTGGTGGAGCAGGCCGGCAAGTACCTGCCGGGCCGCGATGTGAGGATCAGCGTGACCGACGTGAACTTGGCCGGTGAGGTCGAGCCCTTCGGGCGCCGTGTGGAGTGGCTGCGCGTCATGCGGACCGTCACGCTGCCGTCGATGGTCATGAGCTATGAAGTGCTCGAGGCGGGCAAGGTCGTGCGCCAAGGCCAGGCGAACCTGCGCGATATGAACTACCAGGACGGCTTCAACAGCTATTCGAGCGGCGACACGCTGCGTTACGAGAAGCGAATGATCGACCGCTGGTTCAAGGACGAGTTCAACCCGAAGGTGGCTGCTGCGCCTCGCTGAGGCCCGAGCCCCAAAAGCAAAACCCGCCAGCGTTGCCGCTTGGCGGGTTTTGTTTTGCCTGCGTGCTGAGGCGGCCTGAGCCGCCAAGCATCACTTCAGTTTGATTTCCTTGTACAGGACGTGCTTGCGCGCCTTCGGGTCGAACTTCATGAATTCGAGCTTTTCGGGCGTGGTCTTCTTGTTCTTGTTCGTCGTGTAAAAGTGGCCGGTGCCCGCAGTGGACTCCAGCTTGATCTTTTCGCGGCCGCCTTTGGATGCCATGGTCGTTTTCCTTCAGTAGGTCAGTGAACGGCGCGCTTTACAGCTCGCCCTTGGCACGCAGGTCGGCGACGACCTGGTCGATGCCGACCTTGTCGATCAAACGCAGAGCGGCGTTGCTGATGCGCAGGCGCACCCAACGGTTTTCCGATTCGACGAAGAAGCGGCGGTATTGCAGGTTCGGCAGGAACCGACGCTTGGTTTTGTTGTTGGCGTGGGAAACATTGTTCCCGACCATGGGCTTCTTGCCCGTGACTTGACAGACGCGTGCCATGACGCTTCTCCGGTTTGACGACTATGACCAGTTGCCGCAGGAAGTCCCGCCAGCAACCCATTGACCGCAAATGCCTGCTAAACCCGGCTCCTGGCGATTTACCAGCAGCCCGGCGCGATCCATCCGGCAGGCAAGCCCGCGAGTATAGCGGTAAACCCCTGAAATCGGAAGCGGTTGGCTTCAGCCGTTCTCTTGTTCCAGAAAACGCTGCGCGTCCAGGGCCGCCATGCAGCCCGTGCCGGCGCTGGTGATGGCCTGGCGGTAGACATGGTCTTGCACGTCGCCCGCCGCGAACACGCCGGGGACGCTGGTCATCGTTGCGAAGCCCGCCAGGCCGCTCTTCGTGATGATGTAGCCGTCCTTCATCTCCAGCTGGCCCTTGAAGATGTCGGTGTTGGGCTGGTGGCCGATAGCGATGAAGCAACCATGGACGGTGATCTCGGCCTTGCTGTCGTCCTTGACGTTGTGCGTGCGCACCCCCGTCACGCCGGACGCGTCACCCAGCACCTCGTCGAGCTGCTGGAACAGGTGCAGCTTGATCTTGCCGGCGGCAGCCTTCTCCATCAGCTTGTCGACCAGGATGGGTTCGGCGCGGAACTTGTCGCGGCGGTGGATCAGGTGGACCGTGCTGGCGATGTTGGACAGGTACAGCGCCTCCTCGACGGCCGTGTTGCCGCCGCCCACCACGCAGACTTCCTGGCCGCGGTAGAAGAAGCCGTCGCAGGTCGCGCAACCACTGACCCCGCGGCCCATGAAGGCCTGTTCGGACGCCAGGCCCAGGTACTTGGCCGAGGCGCCCGTGGCGATGATGAGTGCATCGCAGGTGTAGGAGCCACTGTCGCCCACCAGCGTGAACGGGCGCTTGGAGAAGTCGACCGCGTTGATGTGGTCGAAGATGATCTGCGTCTGGAAGCGCTCGGCGTGCTGCTGGAAGCGCTGCATCAGCTCGGGGCCTTGCACGCCCATCACGTCGGCCGGCCAGTTGTCGACTTCGGTCGTGGTCATGAGCTGCCCGCCCTGGGCCATACCGGTGATGAGCGTGGGCTTCAGATTGGCGCGCGCGGCATAGATGGCGGCCGTGTAGCCGGCAGGGCCGGAGCCCAGGATGAGCAGGCCGTGGTGTTGAGTATTGGCGGTCATGGCGGAGGAGTTGGGGGCGGCTGTGCGTCTCGCAAGGGCTCGGAGCTGGCACTTAGGGGTGAAAACCCCGGCCTAACCCGATGCGGCGAACTGTGCCGGGTGTGCACAATGCACGCCATTTTAGGCAGGCGTCTTTCCGAGCGCCGGCCTGGGCCTCAAACCTGGAGAGTGCATATGGCGATGATTTCCAACCTGGACCTGATCCGGCGGGTGCCGCTGTTCTCGATGCTGACCACCGACCAGGCACAGTCGATCGCCGACAGCGTCGTCAAGCGCCGCTTCAAGCGCGGCGAACTTATCGTCGAGCAGGGCACCAAGTCCAACGCGCTATTCATCCTGCTGAACGGCCGCGCCCGCGTGCTGACGGCCGACCACCGGGGGCGCGAGGTCATCCTGGCCGTGCTGCAGTCGGGCGACTACGTCGGTGAGATGAGCCTGATCGACAACGAGCCGCACTCGGCCACCGTGCGTGCCGAAGTGCAGACCGACATGCTGGTGCTGGGCCGCCTGGAGTTCGCACGCTGCCTGCCGGAGAGCAGCAGCCTGTCCTACGGCATCCTGCGCGGCCTGGTCGCGCGGCTGCGCAATGCCGACCGGCAGATCGAATCGCTCGCGCTGCTGGACGTTTATGGCCGCGTGGCGCGCACGCTGCTGGACATGTCCGAGGACGAGAAGGGCATCAAGCTGATCCGCGGCAAGGTGTCGCGCCAGGACATGGCCAAGGTCGTCGGCGCGTCGCGCGAGATGGTCAGTCGGGTCATGAAGGACCTGGAGGAGCGCGGCGTCATCGAAACGCTTGAGAACGGTTCGGTGGTCATCAAGGAGCGGTTGACCCACGATTGAGGGCGACAATGCCGGGATGAGTTTTCCCCTCGGTTCCCTGCTGGGCGGTGACGCGGCCGCCAGCGAAGCCGCCGCCCCTGCCAAACCCACCCGCCGCCAGGCGCCCAAGCGCGAGGTGGCCCCACCGTCCGCTGCATCGCGGCTGCTGCGCACGCCGCTGTGGCTGGCCCTGACGGCGCTGCTGTGGGCCTTGCTGGTGCTGGCGCTCGCCACGCACGACCTGCGCGACGCGGCCTTCTCGACCAGCGGCCAGCGTGAGCTGGTTGGCAACCGCGTCGGGGGCTTCGGTGCTTGGCTGTCGGACGGCCTGCTCTTCCTGTTCGGCTTCTCGGCCTGGTGGCTGCCGCTGCTGGCGCTGCGCGCCTGGTTGCGCAGCCTGGCCGGTCTGCTGCGCCATGACGTCGCCCCCGTGCCGCGCTGGAGCCAGAGAGCCCGCTGGTGGGCGGGCGTGCTGCTGCTGATCGGCGCCAGTTGCGCGCTGGAGTGGAGCCGCCTCTACGCCGTCGAGCCGCGTCTGCCCGGCCACGCCGGCGGCCTGCTGGGCTACACACTGGGGCCGCTGGGCATGAAGGGCCTGGGCTTCGCCGGCTCGGGCGTCGTCTGGATCGTGCTGCTGCTGACCGGCATGGCCTGGGCGTTGCGCTTCTCCTGGGGGCAACTGGCCGAGTCCATCGGCGAGCGCATCGAGCAGTTCCGCGAGCAGTATCTGGAGAAGCGCGAGTTCAAGGCCGACCAGAAGGCCGGCGAGCAGGCGGTCAAGGAGCGCGAGCAGGAGGTTGAGGTCGAGCGCCAGATCGAGCGCCAGGTGGAAGCCGAGCACGCGCCGCTGGTCATCGAGGCGCCAGTCGTCGAGGTGCCGCAATCGACCCGTGTGGCCAAGGAGCGCCAGCAGACTCTGTTCGTCGATGCGGGTGACGCCAAGCTGCCTCAGGTGGACCTGCTGGACGCCGCGCCCGGCCGCCAGGAGACGGTCACGCCCGAGTCGCTGGAGATGACCAGCCGGCTCATCGAGAAGAAGCTGCGCGACTTCGGCGTGGAGGTGCACGTCGTCGCCGCGTCGCCGGGCCCGGTCATCACGCGCTACGAGATCGAGCCGGCCACTGGCGTGAAGGGCTCGCAGATCGTGGGCCTGGCCAAGGACCTGGCGCGTAGCTTGAGCCTCGTGTCCATCCGCGTCGTCGAGACCATCCCAGGCAAGAACTACATGGCACTGGAGCTGCCCAATGCGCGCCGCCAGACCATCCGTCTGTCCGAGATCCTCGGCTCCCAGGTCTACGCCGACGCTGCGTCCCAGCTGACCATGGGCCTGGGCAAGGACATCGTGGGCCTGCCCATCGTGGCCGACCTGGCCAAGATGCCGCATTGCCTGGTCGCTGGCACGACCGGTTCGGGCAAGTCCGTTGGCATCAACGCGATGATCCTCAGCCTGCTCTACAAGGCCGAGGCGCGTGACGTGCGGCTCATCCTCATCGACCCCAAGATGCTGGAAATGAGCGTCTACGAGGGCATCCCGCACCTGC
Source organism: Burkholderiales bacterium (assembly GCA_016195825.1). GTDB lineage: Bacteria > Pseudomonadota > Gammaproteobacteria > Burkholderiales > Burkholderiaceae_C > Pelomonas. The sequence goes on from JACPYV010000080.1 coordinate 15,685, forward strand.
TGGCACCCGTCGTGACGGACATGAAGCAGGCCGGCAACGCGCTGAACTGGTGTGTCGGCGAGATGGAGCGGCGCTACAAGCTCATGTCCAAGATGGGCGTGCGCAACCTGGCCGGCTACAACAAGAAGATCGACGAGGCCAAGGCCAACGGCATCAGCATCCCCAACCCGTTCGCGCTCAACAACGACGACCCGGAGCCGCTGGAGCGCCTGCCGTTCATCGTCGTCGTCATCGATGAGCTGGCTGACCTGATGATGGTCGTCGGCAAGAAGATCGAGGAGCTGATCGCCCGCCTGGCGCAGAAGGCGCGCGCGGCCGGCATCCACCTGATCCTGGCCACGCAGCGGCCGTCCGTGGACGTCATCACCGGCCTCATCAAGGCGAACATCCCGACCCGCCTGTCCTTCCAGGTCAGCTCCAAGATTGACAGCCGGACTATCCTCGACCAGATGGGCGCCGAGGCGCTGCTGGGGATGGGCGACATGCTCTACATGCCGTCCGGCACCGGGCTGCCCATCCGCGTGCATGGCGCCTTTGTCAGCGACGACGAGGTGCACCGCGTTGTGGAGTACATCAAGTCCCAAGGTGAGCCCAATTACATCGAAGGCATCCTCGAAGGCGGTGTGCTCGACGGCATCGACGGCGAGGCGCCGGCACCGGGCGAGGCCAGCGGTGAGCAAGACCCCATGTACGACCAGGCCGTGGCCATCGTGTTGCAGCACCGCAAGGCGTCCATCTCGCTGGTGCAGCGCCACCTGCGAATCGGCTACAACCGCGCCGCGCGACTGCTGGAGCAGATGGAGAACTCGGGCCTCGTCGGGGCCCTGGCTTCCAACGGCAGCCGTGAATTGATCGTTCCCAAACGCGACGAATGACTCGAGACGAATGAAGAAGATCCTGCTTTCCCTGACGCTGCTGCTGACCGGCTTGGCGCACGCTGACGCCGTCGACGCGCTGCGCGACTTCGGCCGTGAGGTGAAGAGCGGCAAGGCCAACTTCACGCAGACCGTCACGTCACCCGATGGCAAGCGCAAGAAGGTGTCGTCGGGCAGCTTCGAGTTCCAGCGGCCCAACCAGTTCCGCTTCGCCTACGCCAAGCCCTTCGAGCAAGTCATCGTGGCGGACGGACACAAGGTCTGGATCTACGACGCCGACCTGAACCAGGCCAGCTCGCGCAAGCTCACCGACGCGCTGGGCGCCACGCCCGCGGCGTTGCTGGCCGGCACCAATCTCGAGCGCGACTTCGCGCTGAAGGCCCTGCCGGCTGAAGCTGGCTTGGACTGGGTGCAGGCGGTGGCCAAGCAGGCCGACTCGACGCTGCAGTCGCTCAAGCTCGGCTTCAGAGGCAAGGAATTGGCGGCGATGGAAATCCTAGACGGCTTTGGTCAGCGCTCCCGGCTGGAGTTCAGCGCGGTGCAGACCAACGTCGCCGTGCCGGCCGAGCGATTCCAGTTCAAGCTCCCGGCGGGAGCCGACCTGATCGAGCAGTGACCGGACTGTGAGCAGCGGTTCGCTCTTCGACGCCGACCCGACCTCCCTGGGCGGCGTGCCGCTGGCCGAGCGCCTGCGGCCCAGGACGCTGGACGAGGTCATCGGCCAGCGCCACCTGCTGGGGCCCGGCATGCCGCTGCGCGCGGCCTTCGAGGCCGGACGGCTGCAGAGCATGATCCTGTGGGGCCCGCCCGGCGTCGGCAAGACGACGTTGGCGCGGCTGGTGGCCGGCGCTTTCGACGCGCAGTTCATCGCAATTTCGGCAGTGCTGGGCGGCGTGAAGGACATCCGCGAAGCCGTGGACCGCGCCCAGATCGCCGCGCAGCAGGGCCGGCGCACGGTCGTTTTCGTGGACGAGGTGCACCGCTTCAATAAAGCGCAGCAGGACGCCTTCCTGCCGCACGTCGAGTCGGGCCTGTTCACCTTCATCGGCGCCACGACCGAGAACCCCAGCTTCGAGGTCAACTCGGCGTTGCTATCGCGGGCGCAAGTGCAGGTGCTCAAGAGCCTGGACGCCCAGGAGCTGGGTCAGCTCATCGCGCGCGGCGCGGCAGAGCTCGGCGTCGAGCCGCCGACGAAGGCGGCCGCCGACCGCCTCATCGGCTACGCAGACGGCGACGCCCGTCGGCTGCTGAATGCGCTCGAGTCCGCGGCGGCCCTCGCCAACGGCCAGCTCATCGACGAGACGCTGCTGGAGCGCACGCTGGGCGAGCAGCTGCGCCGCTATGACAAGGGCGGTGACCAGTTCTACGACGTCATCAGCGCGCTGCACAAGTCGGTGCGCGGCAGCAACCCGGACGGCGCGCTGTACTGGTTCGCGCGCATGCTCGATGGTGGTGTCGACGCGCGCTACATCTCGCGCCGGCTCATCCGCATGGCCAGCGAGGACATCGGCCTGGCCGACCCGCGGGCGCTTCGCATGACGCTGGACGCCGCCGAGGCCTACGAGCGCCTGGGCTCGCCCGAGGGTGAACTGGCGCTGGCGCAGGCCGTCGTCTTCCTGGCCATCGCGCCCAAGTCCAACGCGGTCTACAAGGCCTTCGGCGCGGTGCGCAGTTTCATCAAGCAGGACACGTCGCGCCCGGTGCCCGAGCATCTGCGCAACGCGCCCACGCGGCTGATGAAGGACCTGGGCTACGGCAAGGCCTACCGCTACGCGCACGACGAGCCCGGCGGCTATGCGGCTGGCGAGCAATACCTGCCCGACGGGCTGGAGGATCAGCGCTGGTACGCGCCTGTGCCGCGTGGCCTGGAGCAGAAGATTGGCGACAAGCTGGCCGAGCTGCGCCGGCTGGACGATGAAGCGGCTGGCGAGACTTAGCGCGGCGCTGCTTGCGCTGTGCCTGGGCTGGGCGCACGCGGCCGACGGCCCCACGCTCACGCGGGTGCGGGACACCGGCGTCATCGTCATCGGCTACCGACCGGCCTCGCTGCCGTTTTCCTACCTGGACGCGCAGCTGCGCCCAACCGGCTACACGGTCGAGCTGTGCGATCGCATCGTCGCCGCCGTGCGCACCAGGCTGCAGTTGCCCGACATTGAAGTGCGGCGCGTCGAGGTCGCATCCGCCACGCGCATGCCGCTGGTCATCAACGGCACGCTGGACCTGGAATGCGGCATCACGACGCACACCGCCGAGCGGGCGCGCAACCAGGCCTTCTCGATGACCATCTTCGTCGCCGAGACGCGGCTGATGACGCGCGGCGGCGAGCGCGTGCAAGGCCTGGCCGACCTGCGTGGGCTGGCCGTGGCGTCCACCATCGGCACGACCAGCATCCAGCATCTGGCCAAGGTCAACGAGCAGAAGGGTCTGGGCATCCGCATCCTCGGCGGACTGGACGACCCCGAGGGCTTCCAGATGTTGCGCAGTGGCCGCGCGTCGGCCTTCCTGATGGACGACGTGCTGCTGCGCAGCCTGCTGGCCCAGCAGGGGCCGGGCGCGGAGGACTACCGCATCTCCGACCAGGCACTGACGGTGGAGCCCTATGCCATCGGCCTGCGCAAGGGCGACCCGCAGTTCAAGGCGCTGGTGGACGAGGTGCTGGCGGGGCTGTACCGCAGCGGCGAGATCCATGCGATCTATCGCCGTTGGTTCGAACAGCCGCTGCCGGCGCTGGGGCTGAACCTGAAGCTGCCCATGAGTGCGGCCTTCCGCCGCGTCATCGCGAAGCCGACCGATTCGCCGGACCCCGACAAGTACCGTTAGCCTCGCTCAGCGGAACGCATCCAGCTGGATGCCATGTCGGTTCAGCTTGTCGTACAGCGTCTTGCGCGGCGTTCCCAGCAGCTCCATCGCAGCCGGCACCTTGCCCTGGCAGCGGCGCAGCGCCTGCTCGATCAACGTCTTCTCGATGAGGTCCATCTGCCGTGCCAGGTTCAGCGCCGGCACCGCCTGCAGCGCGGCCTGCGGGTCGAGGTCGTCCAGCGCCAGCACGAAGCGGTCGGCCGCGTTGCGGATCTCGCGCACGTTGCCGGGCCAGTCGTGCGCCATCAGCTCGCGCAGCTTCTCGGGTGACAGCTCCGGCGCGGCGCGCTCGTAGCGGACGCAGGCCTGCACGACGAAGTGCTCGAACAGCAGTGGAATATCTTCGCGGCGCTCGCGCAGCGGCGGCAGCTTGAGCGTCGCGATGTTGAGGCGGTAGTAGAGGTCGTTGCGGAACTCGTTCTTGGCCGCCTGCTCGCGCAGGTCGGACTTGCTGGCGGCGATGAAGCGCACGTTGATCGGCAGCTCCTCGTTGGACCCCAGCCGCTCAATTCGACGCTCCTGCAGCACGCGCAGCAGCTTGATCTGCAGCGCGATGGGCATGGTCTCGATCTCGTCCAGCAGCAACGTGCCGCCGTTGGCATGCTCGATCTTGCCGATGCGCCGCTTGGCGGCCGAGGTGAACGAGCCGGCCTCGTGGCCGAAGAGTTCGCTCTCGAAAAGCGCCTCGGGCAAGCCGCCGCAGTTGATGGCGACGAAGTGGCGGTCGCGGCGTGCGCTCTGGTCGTGCAGGCAGCGTGCAACCAGCTCCTTGCCGGTGCCCGTCTCGCCGACGATGAGGACATCGGCCGAAGTGCCCGCCAGGTTCAGCACCTGGCGGCGCAGCTGCTGCATGGCCGGCGACTGGCCCAGCAGCGCGGCCTCGATGCCGCTGGCGCGCTGCAACTGCGCGCGCAACTCGTCGGCCGAGTGGCGCAGCGTGCGCAGGTCCAGCGCGCGGCAGGCCACGTCCAGCAGGCGCTCGGGCGCGAACGGCTTCTCGATGAAGTCGTAGGCGCCGGCGCGCATGGACTGCACGGCCATCGCCACGTCGCCGTGGGCGGTGATGAGGATGGTGGGGATGCCCGGGTCGGTCGCCTGCACATGGGCCAGCAGCGCGCGGCCGTCCATGCCGGGCAGGCGCACGTCGGTGATGACGATCAGCGGAGCGCCGGGCTGGATGTGGGGCAGGGCCTCCTCGGCGCTGCGGCAAGGGACGACGACCAGGCCTTCCAGTTCCAGCGTCTGCGTGAGGCTGACCCGCACTGGCAGGTCGTCCTCGACGAACACGACCTTGTAGCCCTCAAACATCTTGGTGCTCTCCAAATAGCGCTGGGCCGCCCCGAGCTCTTTCAGCCCCCTCGAGGGGTAGGGCAGGCTCTGCCTGGCCGTGGGGAGCTATTCGATCGACGGCTAGGTCGAACTCGAAACTCATGCCGTGCTGCAGCCGCTCGGCGCGCAACGTGCCGCCGAACTCATGCACGATCTTGGCCGAAATTACCAGGCCCAAGCCCAGCCCTTCGCCGGCCGGCTTGGTGGTGAAGAAGGGCTCGAAGAGGTGTTGCAGTTGCTCGTCGCTGACGCCCGCGCCGCTGTCCTGCACCTTGACGAGCACGCGCCGACCCGCATCCAGCGAGACGGTTTGCACCTGCAGCAGGCGCTCGGGCTCGTTCTGCATCGCGTCGATGGCGTTGCCGAACAGGTTGACCAGTACCTGCTCCAGCCGGTTGGCCTCGGCGCGCACGCGCAGGCCCGCCGGCACGGTGATGTCGGCTTGCAGGTCCAGCGCGCGGCTGCGGTGCTCCAGCAGCAGCAATGCGTTGCGCACGCAGTCCAGCAGTGGCACGGCGCCCGTCACCTGCTCGTCGGCCTTGCGCGCAAAGCTCTTCAGTTGGCGTGTGATCTGGCTCATGCGCTCTACCATGTCATCCATGATCTGCAGGTTGGCGGCAACCGCATCCTGCCGGCCGCTTTCCAGCAGGCGGATGGAGTTGCGCGCCAGCGCGCGCAGCGCCGTCAGTGGCTGGTTGACCTCGTGCGACAGCCCGGCCGACATCTGCCCCAGCACGGCCAGCTTGCTGGCCTGCAGCAGTTCGCCCTCGGTCTGCAGGCGCTGGGCGATCTGGCTCTTCAGCGCGTCGTTGGTCTGACGCAGCTCGGCGGTGCGGCTGTCCACCAGCTGTTCCAGCTGGGCATGCGTCTGCTGCAAGTCGGTCTGCGCCTTGAAAAGTTGTCGTAGCGCCCGCCGCCGTGACGACAGATACAGCGCCAGCAGGCCGATGCTGGCGCCGAACGCCGCGCCGCCCCAGGCGGCCAACTGGGCGCGCTGGCGCACCTCGGTCAGGTCTGACAAGGCCACCAGGCGTAGCCCCAGCGGCACGAGCTGGCGCTGCTGGGCCAGCATGGGGCGGCTTGCTGAAATGCCGGGCAGCGGCAGCTGTACCTGCTGGCCCTGGTGCACCTCCAGCGTCACGGGCAGGTCCAGGTCCGGGCCGATGGCCTGGGGATAGCGCGCGCTGGCCTGCAAGGCCTGGCGGCGTGACGGATCTGCATGATCGAGCACGGCGTACTTCCAGGCCTGCACCGAGCTCATGATGACCACGTCTTGGTCGTCGGCGACGAGGATGCGCTCGCCCTGCGAGCGCAGGCCGAGGTCCACCCACGTGGCCTCTAGCGGCGCGAGGTTGAAGCGCACGACGATCACCCCGACCGGTCGATTGGCCTGCCGCAGCGGGTGCAGCAGGTAAAAGTCCGTGCTGCCCGTGCCGGGATCGGCGGCGAAGAAGTGGCTGCGGCCCTGGGCCAGCGCTTCTGGCAGCCGGGCAGGTGGCGTCAGCCCCTCGCTGGCGGACAAGACCTGGCCCTGCGCGTCGGCGACGAAGATCTGGTGCGTGCCGGCGCGCACGTTGACGCGGGCAAGCATCTGGCTTGCCAGGCGGCGGCGCTCGGCGTCCTGGGGCGACAGGATCAGCGCCTGCAGCGTCGGGTCGATGGCCAGCAGGCTGGGCAGTGAGGCGTGGCGGCCCAGCTCGGCGGCGAGGTTCGAGGCGTACAGCTCCAGCCGCTCGGTGCTGAGGGCGGACAGCTGCTCGCGGCCGCTGCGTTCACTCAAGCGGTGCGCGAGCACGAAGCCGAGCACCATCAACAGGCCCGTCGCGAAGAGATAGAAGCCGGGCCGGCTCAAAAGCCGGCGCAGACGCAGCGCAGGGGTGCGCGGACGGGAAAAGGAAGAGGACACAACCATGGCAGACCGCCGCGTAGTTTGCCCACGCCCGGCGCACGTTGGCGTGTGCCAAGGCGGTTTTTTAGGGCCTGGCGAAGAACCGCCTGTGCGCCGTGCGGTTTGTGCGGATTTCCGCCCAGGTTTTGCTGCTCCACACTCGTGAAATCCGACCTTGACCGCTCTCTTGGGACGGATCAAACGGTCGGCTGTTTCAGACCGTCGGTGAATACCCTTGAAACGCCTTGATTGGCACGAGGGTTGCGATTTGTCCCTGGTCGCGTGGCGCATGCTGCGCCCAACAAAATCTTCTGGAGCCCTCATGGAGACTCTGATTCAACAGATCATCAACGGCCTGGTGCTGGGGAGCATGTATGCCCTCGTCGCCCTGGGCTACACGATGGTCTACGGCATCATCAACCTCATCAATTTCGCTCACGGCGAGATCCTGATGGTGGGCGCCATGGTCAGCTGGACGCTGGTCACACTGCTGGCGGATTCCGGCATCCCCGGCTGGCTGCTGATGTTGATCGGGCTGGCGGCCGCCATCGTCGTCTGCTCGCTGCTGAACTATGCGGTCGAGAAGATCGCCTACCGGCCGCTGCGCAATGCTCCGCGCCTCGCCCCCTTGATCACGGCGATGGGCATGTCGCTGCTGCTGCAGGTGCTGGCGATGATCATCTGGAAGCCAAACCCCAAGCCCTTCCCGCTGTTGCTGCCGACGACGCCGTTTGACCTGGGGGGGCCGGTCATCACCGTCACGCAGTGCCTGATCCTGGGCCTCACAGTGGCCATCCTAGCGGGGCTGATGTACCTCGTGAACTTCACCAAGCTGGGCCGTGCGATGCGTGCCACCGCCGAGAACCCGCGCGTGGCCGGCCTGATGGGCGTGAAACCCGACTTCATCATCTCCACCACCTTCGTCATCGGCGCTGCGCTTGCTGCCGTCGCCGGCCTGATGTGGGCCGCCAACTACGGCACCGTGCAGCACACCATGGGCTTCATGCCCGGGCTGAAGGCCTTCACGGCGGCCGTGCTGGGGGGTATCGGCAACCTGGCTGGCGCGGTGGTGGGTGGCGTGCTGCTGGGCCTCATCGAGGCCATCGGCGCGGGCTACCTGGGTGATCTGACCGGCGGTGTGCTGGGCAGCCACTACGCCGACATCTTCGCCTTCATCGCCCTCATCCTCGTGCTGACGCTGCGGCCCTCGGGCCTGCTGGGTGAACGCGTGGCGGACCGTGCCTGAGGAGACCCACACATGCAAGCCAAGAAACTCGTCACCTTCCTCGCCGCGGCCGTTGGCCTGCTGGTCGTGCCGCTGTTCGCGCAGCAGCTCGGCAACGGGCCGGTCCGCATCATCGACCTGGCGCTGCTCTACGTGCTGCTGGCGCTGGGCCTGAACATCGTGGTCGGCTACGCCGGCCTGCTGGACCTGGGCTACGTGGCCTTCTACGCGGTCGGCTCCTACATGTTCGCGCTGATGGCCAGCCCGCACCTGAGCGAGAACTTCGAGGCCATCCAGGCTGCGTTCCCGACCGGTCTGCACTCGCCGCTGTGGCTGGTGATCCCCGCCGGCGCGGCGCTTGCTGCCTTCTTCGGCGTCATGCTCGGAGCGCCGACCTTGAAGCTGCGCGGCGACTACCTCGCCATCGTCACGCTGGGCTTCGGCGAAATCATCCGCGTGTTCCTGAACAACCTGGAGTACCCGGTCAACATCACCAACGGCCCGCGCGGCATCGGCCAGATCGACTCCTTCCACATCTTCGGGGTGGACCTGGGCAAGTCGCTGCAAGTCGGCGACTACACGCTGCCCTCGGTGACGCTTTACTACTACCTGTTCTTGGCCCTCGTGGTGGCGGGCGTGGTGATCTGCTACCGGCTGGAGAACTCGCGCATCGGCCGCGCCTGGATGGCCATCCGCGAGGACGAGATCGCAGCCAAGGCCATGGGCATCAACACCCGCAACCTCAAGCTGCTGGCCTTCGGCATGGGCGCCACCTTCGGCGGCGTATCGGGCTCGATGTTCGCGAGCTTCCAGGGCTTCGTGTCGCCCGAGTCCTTCAGCCTGCAGGAGTCGGTCATGATCGTCGCGATGGTGGTGTTGGGCGGCATCGGCCACATCCCCGGCGTCATCCTCGGCGCGCTGATGCTGTCGGCCCTGCCCGAGGTGCTGCGCTATGTGGCCGGCGACATCCAGAGCATGACGGGCGGCCGCATCGACGCGTCCATCCTGCGCCAGCTGCTCGTCGCGCTGGCCATGATTTCCATCATGCTGATCCGGCCGCGCGGCCTGTGGCCTTCGCCCGAGCACGGCAAGGCAGCTCCGGCCCCGGCAAAGTGAGGGAGGCGAACCCATGAGCACCCACAACAACATCGTTCTCAACGTCAGCGGCGCGTCCAAGCGCTTTGGCGGCGTGCAAGCCCTGTCCGATGTCGGCATCCAGATCCAGCGCGGCCAGGTCTACGGCCTGATCGGCCCCAACGGCGCCGGCAAGACGACCTTCTTCAATGTCATCACCGGCCTTTACGTGCCGGATGGCGGCAGCTTCTCGCTGGGCGGTACGCCCTACACGCCGCAGGCCGTGCACCAGGTCGCCAAGGCCGGCATCGCGCGCACCTTCCAGAACATCCGCCTGTTTGCCGACATGACGGCGCTCGAGAACGTGATGGTGGGCCGGCACATCCGCACCAAGTCCGGCCTGATCGGTGCCGTGTTTCGCACGCCTCAGTTCAAGGCCGAGGAGGCTGCGATCAAGGCGCGCGCCCAGGAGCTGCTGGACTATGTCGGCATTGGCAAGTACGCGGAGTTCAAGGCGCGCACGCTGAGCTACGGCGACCAGCGCCGCCTGGAGATCGCGCGTGCGCTGGCCACCGACCCGCAGCTGATCGCGCTGGACGAACCCGCCGCCGGTATGAACGCGACCGAGAAGGTCGTGCTGCGCGAGTTGATCGACCGCATCCGCAACGACGGTCGCACCATCCTGCTCATCGAGCACGACGTGAAGCTGGTCATGGGCCTGTGCGACCGTGTGACCGTGCTGGACTACGGCAAGCAGATCGCCGAAGGCACGCCGGCCGAGGTGCAGAACAACGAGAAGGTGATCGAGGCCTATCTGGGCGCCGGTCACAAAGCCCACTGATGGCCCACCCCCGTAGCGCTTCGCGCTCCCCCTCTTGGGGGCGCACCCGATGGCCTGGTAGAGCCAGTTCCACGGGTGCTGCCGGGGAATCCACGACGTGAATTGAGAGATCGATATGACAACAAAGCAAACCCTGCTCAAGGTCACGGGCCTGAAGGTCGCGTACGGCGGCATCCAGGCCGTCAAGGGCGTCAGCTTCGAGGTGCGCGAGGGCGAACTGGTGTCGCTGATCGGCGCCAACGGTGCAGGCAAGACGACCACGCTGAAGGCCATCACCGGCCTGCAGCCCGTGGCTGCCGGCAGCGTGGAGTACCTGGGCAGGGCCATCAAGGGCCAGGGCGCCTGGGACCTGGCCAAGCAAGGCCTGGTGATGGTGCCTGAGGGCCGCGGCACGTTCACGCGCATGACCATCACCGAGAACCTGCTGATGGGCGCCTACAACCGCAAGGATGGCGAGATCGACGCGGACATCGACAAGGTGTTCGCGCTGTTCCCGCGCCTGAAGGAGCGCGCCAAGCAGCTGGCCGGCACCATGTCCGGCGGTGAGCAGCAGATGCTCGCTATGGGCCGTGCGCTGATGGCCCGGCCCAAGGTGCTGCTGCTGGATGAGCCGTCCATGGGCTTGTCACCCATCATGGTGGACAAGATCTTCGAGGTCGTGAACGACATCCACCAGCAGGGCGTCACTGTTCTGCTCGTTGAGCAGAACGCCAGCCGCGCGCTGCAGCTGGCCAACCGCGGCTACGTGATGGAGTCCGGCGAAGTGACGATGGAAGGTGAGGGCAAGGCGCTGCTGAACGATCCCAAGGTGCGCGCTGCCTACCTTGGCGAATAGACGCCTATCCCCGAGGCGCTGACGCGCCTCCCCTCAAAGGGGGCGCCGCCAGTGGCCTGGCAAAGCCAGCTCCATGGTGGCTGCTGGATGAACAAACGCCTGGCAGTTCACACTGCCAGGCGTTTGTGTTTGGAGCCCGTGTGGCTCAGACCACGGTCACGTCCGTCACGCCTGCCGCCACGCGCACGCGCTTGACGCTGGCCACCGGCGTCGTCGGCGCCACGCCGCCGACCTGGCGGGCGACCTTCTTGAAATCGCACAGCAGCTCAGTCTTGCTCAGCGTGACCACCGCATAGCCCTGGGCGTCGCTGTCCACGTGCTTGATCCACGGGTTGTTGATCGGCGGCGCGACGGCCGTCGTCGAGTCGGCGAACGGGTTCAGGCGCTTGACGATCTCCGACACCGGCACGGCCGACGTCGGGATGCCCAGCGCCGTTGCCAGCTTCTGGCGGATCAGGCCGTACAGCGTCATTGCAGCGACTGACTTGCTGGCGGCGGCCAGGCCGGCGATGGTGCCTGCAACGATGGTGCCCATCGTGCCGGCCTGCGTCTCGTCGAAGGTGTTGATGATGGCCTTGGACAACGTCGCCGTTGGCGCGAAGGCCGCCGCTGGCACGATGCCCGCACCGATGGCCGCTGCCACCGCCGCCTGGATGGCGGCCGTGTTGCTCAGGTCCGTCACGCCCGCGCCGATGGCGATGGCCGCGCTCAGGACCTGGATGGCGATGGCCTCGGACTCGGCCTCGCTGGTGGCCACCAGCGGCTTCAGTGCTGCGAACGACGGCTGCGTCGCCGCACCGTAGAAGTAGCTGAAGTTGGAGTTGCTGGACACGCCCGCCGTCACAAGGTCGACCATGGCCGGCACCGGCGTTGCGGCGTCGAAATCGGCCATCACGACGCCTGCATAGAACGCGTGGATGTCGCCCGTGACGGCGACCACGTTCTTCACGCCCTTGGCCAGCAACTGGCCCATCAGGTATTTGCGCTCGGCGTTGAAGCCGTCCCACTGGTCGGCGTTCAGCACGAACTTGGCCTTGAACGCGGCCGGCGCGGCCGGGATCTTGTTGCCGTCAATGCCCATGCGCAGCAGCGACACCTCGTTGCCCCAGACCTTCCACAGCGCGGTCGACGCGGTCATGGTCTGCGCCCACCACTGGCGTTGTGCGCCACCCAGCACGCTGACCAGGGCCAGCGGGTCGGGCAGCATGGCGCCGGCCGTCAGCTTGGCGGTCTCGACAGCGGACAGCGTGGCCTGCGGCACCATGTAGCGCGCGCCGATGCTGCCGACGGGCTGGCCGGTCAGCGGGCTCGGTGCGGCCTCGGGGATGAGGTGGTCGGCGCGGTATAGGCGTTGGTCGGTCATGACCAGATGCATCAGCTTGCCGAACTTGAGGTCGCGGTAGATGCGGATGCCGGTGATGCCCTGGCCCGGGTCCAGCGTGAACGAGATGTCGGCCGGCATGTTCTCGAACCAGGCCTGGTTGGCCGCCAGGCGGCGCGAGGTCTGGGCCGTGTTGTCGCCGACCTGCGTCGTCGTGTTGAAGGTGCCGTTGTCGTAGGTCTCGCGGTCCTGCCAGCAGTCGTCGCTGAACTCGTGGTCGTCCCAGACGGCCACGTAGGCGAAGCGCTCGTGCAGGTTCTGCAGGCGGCGGTCCGTGCGGTAGCGCTTGTAGAGGTAGCGGTAGTCGGCGATGGTGGTCGCGTACTTGCCCCCGGTGGGCAGCGCCGTGCCCGCGGGCAGCACCAGCGCTGCGTGGGCGCTTTCCACGCCGCCGGCCTGGTAGTCAGCGCCCACGGCCTCGTAGATGTAGTCGCCCAGGTGGACGATGAAGTCAACGTTTTCCTGAGCCAGCGCGTCCATGCCGGCCCAGTGGTTGACGCTCCAGTCCTGGCAGGAGATGAAGGCGAAGTTCAGCGCGCTGATGTCGGCATCGACGGCAGGCGCCGTCTTGAAGCGGCCCACGCGCGAGCGGCTGTCGCCGGCCGTGAACTGGTAGTAGTAGACGGTGGCCGGCTGCAGGCCGCCGATGCGGTGGCGCAGCGTGTGGTCATAGAACTCGTAGACCGGCACGTCGGCCGTGGCATCGGCCGTGCCTGTCAGCGCAGCGGTGGTGCCGAGCAGTGCGGCGTTGCCGGCCGCGGCGCTGACGTTGAGCTTGACCGTGTAACTGCCGGCGCCCGTGGCGCTGGTCACGTCGTCGGCGCTGCCGGGCACGACGCGGGCCCACAGCACGGCGCCGTCGGGCTTGGGGTCGCCCGAGGCCACCGACTGCGGGAACTTGTAGGCGCCGGTGGCGGCGGCCGTGCTGGGCAGCGGGGTCGCCGAACCGGGGAAGGTGTCCGGCAGCGGCTGAATGGGGGTGCCGGCGTCGCCACCGCCGCCGCAGCCGACGAGGCTGGACAGGGCGGTGGAGGCGGTGATCAGGGCACCGGCTTGCGCGGCGCTGCGGCGGAGAAAACTGCGTCGATCCATGATGGCCGCCTCCTCAGAACTTGTGGTTGAACTGGACACCGAAGATGGTGGCCTTGGTGGCGTAGTTGCCGCGCGCGGTCGCATAAGAGCAGTTGCAGGGCGTCTCGCCCTCGCCGTCGTCCGTGGCGTTCATGGCTGCGTCTTTTAGCTTCACGTGGCCGAAGGAGAAGTCGACGCTGCTGCTGTCGTTCAGCGCCCAGTTGGCACCCAGCGCCAGCCAGGTGCGGTGTGCGTCCGGCAACGCCGGGCTGCGCGTGCTGGAGGGCACGGGCGACAAGTCCTTGCTGTAGCCGGCCCGCAGCAGCAGCGCGGGTAGCACCTTCCACTGCGCGCCCACCGAGACCTTGGTGCTGTCCTTCCAGTGTTCTGGCGTGATGGAGTCGGGGGTGGTGTTGGCGAAATCGATGCGCAACTGCTTGAGCTGAGAGTCACGCGTCCAGGTGAAGTCGGCCATCACGGCGACGGTCGGCGTGACCTGCTGGAAGCCGTGCAGCGACAGCGACTCGGGCGTGCGCACGGCGACGCTGGCGTCGGAGTCGTTGTGGTCCAGCGCCGATGTGCCGTTGTAGGGTGTGCCGGTGATGGCTGCCAGCACGTTGGCGGGCAGGGTGGTGGGCTGCGTCCAGTCGGCGCTGCCCTTGAGCTTGTGGCTGACGCTGCTGCGATAGGCCAGTCCCACGCGCGTGCCGGCCGCGGGCTCCCACAGCAGGGCGAGGTTGAAGCCCAGGCTCCAGTCCTTGCCCTCGACGGCGATGGAGCCGTCATAGGCCGGGTTGCCGAACACCTGTGCCGCCTGCTGTTGTAGCTGCAGCGCCAGGCCGGGCGCTCCAGCGGCCGCGGCCTGGCCGGCTGCGCCCAGCAAGCCCTTGGCGTAAGCCGAGGCGTAGGGCACTGCACGGCGCAGCTTGCCTTCCATGTACTGCAGGTTGATGCCGCCGGCCAGCGACAGCTCGGGCGTGGCCTTCCAGGCGACGTTGGGATTCAGCGAGAACGACTTCATCTCAACCTTCTGCAGGTTGTAGCGGCCGCCCCAGTCGGCCCGGTAGTCCAGCTTGGTGCCCCAGGGCACGAAGAAGCCCACGCCGTAGGCCAGCGTGTCGGAGGCGCGGTAGCTGGCGTAAAGGTGCGGCACGACGGCGGGCTTGGTGAAGTCCACCGTGTCGCCGACCGTACCGGTCGGGCGCGCCTGCAGGCCGGAGCCGGGCAGGGAGATGGTGGAGCCCTGGTCCGTGAAGCGCGCCTTGGCGTCCAGGTAGTCCAGCACGCCGGAGAAGTTCCAGCCGCTCAGCCGTGTCATGCCGGCCGGGTTGGCGAACAGCGTGCTCGCGTCGGCGGCCTCGGCCGCGTTGGCGTTGGCCGTGCCTTCCGCGGCGGCGCTCTGGGTGCCAAAGCGGTAGCCGCCGGCCTGGGCGCTCAGCGCCAGGGGCAGCAGGGCAATGCCTGCCAGCAGGGGTCGCAGCGCGCGCGCTGGACGTGGATTGCGTCGCATAGGGTTTGTCTCCGGTTATCTGACGTAACTCGCGCCGATTGTGCGCAGCACCCGTGTCACGCAAAGGACAAACCGGTCGAGACAAACCCTGCACTTGAGAGGTCTCTCTAGATGTTGGCTGGGCGCAACCCCAGCCAACCCGCGAGTGGCCTCACGCCGGGCGGACGAGCTTGGAACGCGCCCAGTCGTCGGCCACGCGCGCCGGCGTCGAATCGGCCGTTTGCACGCGCTGCAGCAGTTCTTCCACGCGCTCGGCGATCTTGCTGACCTCGGCCATGACCTTGGCTTCCTCGCCCTCGCCGCGGTATTCGCGGGCCACGCTGATGATGCCGCCGGCATTCACCAGGTAGTCGGGCAGATAGCAGATGCCGCGGCGCTGCAGTGCGTCGCCGTCGTCCGTGGTGGCGAGCTGGTTGTTGGCGGCACCGGCGATCAGCTTGGCTCGCAGCGTCGGCACGGTCTTCTCGTTCAGCGAGGCACCAAGTGCGCAGGGCGCCAGCACGTCGACGTCGGCGGCCAGGATGTCCGCCACGCTGACGGCCATCGCACCGAACTGCGCGACCGCTCGCTCGACCTTGCTCGCGTCCACGTCGGCCACGACCAGCTTGGCGCCGGCCTTGTGCAGGAACTCGGCCAGATGCCAGCCCACCGCGCCCAGGCCTTGCAGCGCGACACGCACGCCCTCCAGCGACGAGCGGCCCAGCACGAGGCGGGCGCCAGCCTGGATGGAGACGAACACCCCCCAGGCCGTCTTGGGGCTGGGGTCACCGCCGAACGCGCCTTCGCGCGGGATGCCGCTCACGAAGGAGGTCTCGGCCAGCATGCCGCGCATGTCGGCAGTGGTGGTGCCGACGTCCTCGGCAGTGATGTAGGCGCCGGCCAGCGACTGCACGGCGCGGCCGAAGGCGGCGAACAGGGCAGGGCGGTCGAAGGCGCCTTCGGGCTTCAGGATGACGGCCTTGCCGCCACCGAAGGGCAGGTCGGCCAGCGCGTTCTTCAGGCTCATGCCCTGCGACAGGCGCAGGGCGTCGTTCAGCGCGGCGGCCTCGGACTCGTAGTGCCACAGGCGGCAGCCGCCAAAGGCTGGACCGCGCGCGGTGCTGTGCACGGCCAGGATGGCCTTGAGGCCGGTGGCGGGGTCGGTGGCGAGCAGCACGCGCTCATGGGCGACTTGCTCGGGCAGGCCGAAGAGAGAGGAGGGGTTCATGACGGTCAGGCGCTTTTGGCGCGGCAGTGAAAGAAGAACGGCCACGCTTTTGGCGCGGCCGTCCAGGAGTTTATCGGGGCGGGTCAGGGGCCCTGAAAGCCGCCGCTTCGCAAGGTGACAACCAGTGTGTCGCGCCAGCCGCGCTCGCCGGCGTCCAGCGGCTGGATGGGTGTCGTTTCATGGATCACGCGCGGGTCGTCCAGCAGGAGCGTGGTCCACGGCTGGGTCATCGTGAAACGCTGCCCCGCCGGGCCGGCGGCTTCGAAGACGCGCGATTCGCCGCCCTTGATGTTGTGGCGGCCCACCATCAGCACGGCCACCAGGTCCACGCCGTCGCGGTGCGCGCCCTCGGGCGTCGGCCGGCCGATGCCGTCGCTGGTGTCGATGCGGAACGGGTGCGCCTCGATGAACCAGGGCTGCTCGCCGCGCAGCGCTGAGGTGACCCGCGCCAGGCCCAGCAGCAGCGCGGTCCAGGCGGGCGACGCCACCATCTCCTGCGCCAGCGGGACGTACCAGCGCTGGATGCCGCCGTGCAGCGCGTTGTAGTCCAGCGGCTGCCAGTGAGCGCGGTGCGGAGCCAGAGTCAGCTTGCCGCCGTCGGCGACGAAGCAGCCATGACGGCGGAAGCGGTAGCGGCCTCCGTCGCGCAGATAGCCGTCGGGCGGCAGGTCGTCCCAGCAGGGCTTGAGGGCGTCGAGCTCGGCCGCGCAGACACCCAACGCGCCCAGCGAATCGGGTGCCAGGACGGCTTCACCATCGCGCTTCAGCGCGTCGACCAGTTCAGCGGCAGGGGTCCACGGAGGTTCGAACATCAGTGCTTGTCCGCTTCGGAGGTAAATGCGTCGGCGTAGAACTCTTCGGCCGGCAACTTGCACTGCGCGACGAAGTCTCGCTGTGCCGAGTCCACCATGACGGGCACGCCGCAGGCATAGACCTGATGGGCGGACAGATCCGGCAGGTCGGCCATCACAGCGTGGTGGACAAAGCCGGTGCGACCGGTCCAGTCGGCGTCGGGCTCGGACAGCACGGGCACATAGGTCAGTTGCGGCCACTCGGCGGCAGTTTGGGCAGCCCAGTCGTTCAGGTACAGGTCCGCCTGCCTGCGCGCGCCCCAGTACAGCACCAGGGGGCGCTTGGAGTCGATGTGCCGCGCTCGCTCGATGACGGCCTTGATGGGAGCGAAGCCCGTGCCGCTGGCCAGCAGCACGATGGGTTTCTCGCTGTCCTCGCGCAGGAAGAAGCTGCCGAAGGGGCCTTCCATGCGCAGGATGTCCTTCTCCTTGAGTGCGCCGAAGACGTGGTCGGTGAACTTGCCGCCGGGCATGTGGCGGATGTGCAGCTCGATTTGGCCGGGCAGGCTGTGCGGCGCGTTGGCCATCGAGTAGCTGCGGCGCGCGCCGTCGCGGAGGATGAACTCGACGTACTGGCCTGCACGGAACTGGAAGTTCTGGTTGGCGGCCAGTTGCATGGTCAGCACAGCCACATCGGGTGCCGGCTTGGCGATGGCCACGACGCGCGTCGGCAGCTTCAGCACCGGGAACTCGCCGGCGCCTGGCACCGTGCGGGCCTCAATGGTGCAGTCGGTCTGCGGCCGTGCGCAGCAGGTCAGTATGAAGCCGGCTGCTTCTTCCTCGGCGGACAGCGCCTTGGGCTGGTGGTTGCCGTGGATGACGGCGCCTTCCAGCAGCTTGCTCTTGCAGGAGCCGCAGGCGCCGTCCTTGCAGCCGTAGGGCAAGCCCACGCCGTTGCGGATGGCCGCGGCAAGCAAGGTGTCGTCGCTCTCGGTCGTGTAGACGCGGCCGGCGGGCTGGATGGTGATCTGGTGGGACATGGGCTCAAAAAGCAAGCGGCCCCGCTGAGGAGTCCGGGGCCGTAGACTGCCCGCCATTTTGCCCGAGGCCCGATGACCCCCACGCTCGCTCCGCTCTCTGTTCCCCGAGGAGCTGCTCAGCGCCTTCGGGCGGCCGGGCGCCGCTGACATGACTCCACGGCTGTTGATCATCGGCTGCGGCGACGTCGGCCTGCGCGTGTTGAAGCTGCTGGCCAGCCGCTGGCGCGTGTTGGCGTTGACGTCCAGCCCGGCGCGCGCCAGCGAACTGCGCGCTGCCGGCGCCGTGCCGCTGGTGGGTAACCTCGACGACGCGGCAACGCTGGCGCGGCTCGCCGGCCTGGCTGACTTCGTACTGCACCTGGCGCCGCCTGCCCGGGACGGTGACACGGACTTTCGCACCCGCCACCTGCTCGCAGCGCTTGCACGCCGGCCGCCGGTGGCGCTGGTCTATGCGAGCACGACCGGCGTCTACGGCGATTGCGGCGGTGCCTTCATCGACGAGACGCGGGCGCTGCGGCCCGCCACCGACCGCGCGGCGCGCCGCGTCGATGCGGAAGCCCAGTTGCGCGCATTCGGCCGCCGTCACGGCACGCGCGTAAGCCTGCTGCGCATTCCCGGCATCTACGCCCGTGACCGCGAGGGCGGGCACCCGCGCGAGCGGCTGGCACGCGGGACGCCTGTGTTGTGCCGCGAGGACGATGTGTTCACCAACCACATCCATGCCGACGATCTGGCGCGCGCCTGCCTGCTCGCGTTGCTACGCGGCTTGCCGCAGCGCGCTGTCAACGTCTGCGATGACAGCCAGTTGCTGATGGGCGACTACTTCGACCTGGCGGCCGACCTCACCGGCCTGCCCAGGCCAGAGCGCATCGCGCGAGCCGAAGCCGCCGAGCGCATGAGTGCGATGCAGCTGAGCTTCTGGAGCGAGTCGCGCCGGCTGGTCAACACCCGCCTCCAGCGCGAGCTGCGCCTGAAGCTGCGCTACCCGACGCCGAAAGACGGCCTCTAGCCGCGCCGCCGCGGCGAGCGCCAGTGGCGGATCAGCAGCCACGCCCCTAGCATGCCGCCCAGGTGGGCGAAGTGGGCGATGCCGCTGGAGCGGCTGAAGCCCAGGACGAGCTCCAGCCCGCCGAAGATCGCCACGAAGTACTTGGCTTTCATCGGGATGGGCGGGATCAGCGGCACGATGATGCGGTTGGGAAACAGCATGCCGAAGGACAGCAGCAGGCCGAAGATGGCGCCCGAGGCGCCCACCGTCGGCGAGCGCGCGCCGATGGCCCAGGTGAAGATCAGTTGCACGATGGCCGCGCTGAGCGTACTGGCGAGCAGGATCTGCGTGTAACGCTTTTGGCCCCAGACGCGCTCCAGTTCGCCGCCGAACATCCACAGACCCAGCATGTTGAACAGCAGGTGGGTGAAGTCGCCGTGCAGGAAGGCGTAGCTCAGCAACTGCCAAGGCATGAAGGCGCCCGAAGTCAGCGGCCACAGCTCGAACCAGAACGCGAAGCCGGGGAAGAGCTCGAAGAAGCAGAAGACACCAACACAAGCCAGCAGGAAGGCTTTGGTGACCGTAGGCAAGGGCGGCATGAGTCGCGGCTGTGCGCCCGATGGAGGCGCTTGCACCGGGAGGGCCGGTGCTTACCGTTTTGAGTATGCCAGGGGAAAGAGAGCCGTTTCTTCTGGTGCCCGGGGCCGGACTCGAACCGGCACACCTTGCGGCGGGGGATTTTGAGTCCCCTGCGTCTACCGATTTCGCCACCCGGGCCCGTCGGAAACAACTGCTCGCCGTGGAAGGCGAGGCGCTGGATTATGCACTCGCAAAGGGCCGGGGCTTGGTGCCGCTGCCACAATCGTCGTCATGAACTATCCGACCCTCGAAGACGTCATCGGCGCGACGCCGCTCGTGCGCCTGCAGCGCCTGCTCGGGCCCGATGCGCGTGGCAACGTGATCCTGGCCAAGCTGGAGGGCAACAACCCGGCCGGCTCGGTGAAGGACCGCCCGGCAATCAGCATGATCCGGCGGGCGGAGGAGCGCGGCGAGATCAAGCCCGGCGACACCCTGATCGAGGCCACCTCGGGCAACACCGGCATTGCGCTGGCCATGGCTGCAGCCATCCGCGGCTACCGCATGGTGCTGATCATGCCGGAGGACTTGTCCATCGAGCGCGCGCAGACGATGAAGGCCTTCGGCGCCGAGCTGATCCTCACGCCCAGGACCGGCGGCATGGAATACGCCCGCGACCTGGCCGAGCAGATGGCGAGCGAAGGCAAGGGCCGGGTGCTGGACCAGTTCGCCAACGCCGACAACCCGCGCGTGCACTACGAGACCACTGGCCCCGAGCTGTGGAAGGACACGGGCGGACGCATCACCCATTTCGTCAGCGCCATGGGGACGACGGGCACCATCACAGGCGTGTCGCGCTACCTGAAGGAGCAGAACCCGGCCGTGCGCATCGTCGGTGCGCAGCCGGCCGAGGGGTCGCGCATCCCTGGCATCCGCAAGTGGCCCGAGGCCTACCTGCCGAAGATCTACGACCCCAGCGGCGTGGATGAGCTTGTGCTGGTCAGTCAGAACGACGCCGAGGACATGGCGCGGCGCCTGGCGCGCGAGGAGGGCTTGTTTGCCGGTATCTCGGCGGCGGGTGCCTGCTGGGTGGCGCTGCAGATCGCGCGCAGCGTCGAAAACGCGACCATCGCCTTCATCGTCTGCGATCGCGGCGACCGCTACCTGTCGACGGGCGTGTTCCCGGCATGAGCCAAGCCCGGCCGCCCGAAGGGGCTCGCCTCCCTCTGGGGGGACAGCGCGAAGCGCGAAGGATGCATCCATGAAGCCCTATCGTTTCTGTCCCGACTGCGCGACCGAACTGGCGCTGATCACGCAGGCCGAGGATGGCGGCGACAAGGAGAGGCTGCGTTGCCCAGCCTGCGGCTTCACGCACTGGAACAACCCCACGCCGGTTCTGGCGGCGGTCATCGAGTGCGTGGACCGCGACGGCCAGGTGCTGCTGGCGCGCAATGCGGCCTGGCCGGGGCGCTTCTTCGGGCTGATCACCGGTTTCCTGGAGGCCGGCGAGTCGCCCGAGGAGGGCATACGCCGCGAGATTGCCGAGGAGACCTCGCTGACGGTGGACTCGCTCGATCTGCTGGGCGTCTGGGACTTTCAGCGCATGAACCAGATCATCATTGCCTATCACGCGGCGGCGCGCGGCGAGATCCGGCTGTCTCCCGAACTCGTCGAGTACAAGCTTATTGCGCCGCAGGACGTACGCTGCTGGCCGCAGGGCACGGGTCAGGCTCTGGCGACCTGGCTGCGCTCGCGCGGTATCGAGCCGAAGTGGCTGGACCTGCCAGACATGAAGCGAGAATGATCCGATGGACGTTCAAAGAGAACTCGACACCCGCGGCCTGAACTGCCCCCTGCCCATCCTGAAGGCCAAGAAGGCGCTGGCTGAGATGCACAGCGGCGAGCTGCTGCGGGTCGTCTCGACCGACCCGGGCTCGATGCGCGACTTCCAGGCCTTTGCGCGCCAGACCGGCAACGAGCTGGTGGCGCAGAACTCGTCGGCCGACGAGTTCGTCCATGTGCTCAGGCGTCGATAGTCCTTCCCCTACCGTCTTCGCCGGCCCCCTCCAGGGGGGGGCTCCGCTGGCGCCCCGGCAAAGCCGGTTCTGCGGCGGCCACTGGGGAAGGCAATGGGCACAAGCCCTTCGGCTTAGAGTGCGAGCCCTTGCAGGAATTCCTTGAATCCCGGGCCCAGCTGCGGGTGGGCCAGCGCCAGTTCGACGTTCGCCTGCAGGAAGCCTTCCTTGCTGCCGCAGTCGTAGCGCTTGCCTTCGTAGCGGTAGGCAAACACCTTCTCGCGGCGCAGCAGGCCGGCGATGCCGTCGGTCAGCTGGATTTCGCCGCCCACGCCACGCGGCTGGTTGGCGATCTCGTGGAAGACTCCCGGCGTCAGGATGTAGCGGCCGGCCACACCCAGGCGCGACGGGGCGTCCTCGGGGGCGGGCTTCTCGACGATGCGGGTCACGTCCATGAGGCTGCCGTTGACCTGGGTGCCGGCCACGATGCCGTAGCGGCGCGTGTGCTCGGCCGGCACTTCCTGCACGGCCAGGATGGAGGCGCGCCAGTCGGCGAACTGCTCGACCATCTGCTTCAGGATGGGCGTCTCGCCCACCATCAGGTCATCGGCCAGCAGCACGGCGAAGGGCTCGTTGCCGACCAGGCGCTGGCCGCACAGCACCGCGTGGCCCAGGCCCAGCGCCTGCGCCTGGCGCACGTAGATGCATTCCATGTCGTCGGGCTTGACCGAGCGCACGACCTCCAGCAGCTCCTGCTTGCCGGCGTTCTCCAGCGCCACCTCCAGCTCGAAGGTCATGTCGAAATGGTCTTCGATGGGGCGCTTGTGGCGGCCGGTGACGAAGATCATCTCGCGCACGCCGGCGGCGTAGGCCTCTTCCACCGCGTACTGGATCAGCGGCTTGTCCACGACCGGCAACATCTCCTTGGGCTGGGCCTTGGTGGCCGGCAGGAAGCGCGTGCCGAGGCCCGCGACGGGGAAGATGGCTTTGGTGATCGGCGATTTGGGCGAGGAGGCCATGGACATACACTGGTTTGAACAAGGGCGCGGCGATTGTGTCACGGGGGGTGTGACGGTTATGACCCTTGAGTTGGCCACACACAGAGCATGACCGTCCTGATATTGGAACCGCTGGAAGCCGAGGTCGTGCAGTGGCTCGCCGAGCGTCATGACGCCCGTTTCGCGCCCGAACTCGTGGGGGACCCGGAGGGATTGCTGGAGGTCTTGCCAGGGGCGCGCGCGCTGATCGCGCCCCCTGAGGTCCGCATCGATGCCCAGTTGCTGCGCGGCGCGCGGATGCTGCGCGCCATCGGCCGCGCCAGTGGCGGGGCCGACAACATCGACGTTGAGGCCTGCCGCAAGGCCGGCGTGGAGGTGGTGCGCTCGCAGGCGTCCACGGCCAGCGCCGAGGCCGAGTTCGCCATCGGTGCGCTGCTCAGCCTGTTGCGGCGCGTGCCTGTCGAGGGCAGTGACGGCCTCAAGGTGGGGCGCGAGCTGGGTTGCTCGACGATAGGCGTGCTGGGCCTGACGCCGACGGCCCAGGTGCTGGCGCAGCTGTTGCAGGCGTTCGGGGCCCGCGTCATCGGCTACGACCCCGCGGTTCACCCCAGCGACGCGGCCTGGGCGCGCTGGGGCATCGAGGCCATGGGCCTGGGTCAGCTGGTGGAGCACAGCGACGGCCTGGTGCTGCTGCTGCCGTACTTTGACCGCTATCGCGGCCTGATCGGCGAGCGCCAGCTGGAGAACGCGCGGTCTGGCCAGATTCTCGTGGGCCTGAGTCAGTCGGGATTGCTGGACGAGGTAGCCCTGGCGCGGGCACTGCGCAGCGGCAGGCTGCTGGCCGCCTGGTTCGATAGCCTGGAGCCCGGCTGGCTGGAGTCGGGCCGGCCGTTGAACGGCATTGCCACGTTGCAGGTGACCCCGCGGCTGGCCGGCACGACGCGTGAGTCCCGCGTGCGCGCGGCCTGGGCCGTGGCACGCGCCATCGACGGGCTGCTGGGCCCGCCGCCCAACGGAAGCAAGGCGCAGACCCAGGCCGTCGACTTTTACTGAGGCGGCAGCCGGTCCAGTTGCTCGCGCAGGCGGGTCACCGTCTCCTTGAAGCCGGCCACGCGGGCGCGTTCCTGCTCCACGACAGCAGCGGGCGCGCGGGCGACGAAGCTCTCGTTACCCAGCTTGGCCTCGGCCTTGACGATCTCGCCTTCCAGCCGCGTGGCTTCCTTGGTTAGGCGGGCGCGCTCGGCCTCGACGTCGATCTCCACCTTCAGTGCAAGCTTGGCCGCGCCATGCACCAGCACCGGCGACGTGGCGCTCTGCCTGGTGAACTCGGCCTCATCAGCAATCAGTTCGACGGCGCTGAGCTTGGCCAGCACCTTCAGCACGGCGGCGGCTTCCGACAGAAAGCCCAGATCGCCGCCCACCAGCAGCGGCACGCGCTCGGCCGGGCTCAGCGCCATCTCGCTGCGCAAGCTGCGCGTCGTGCCGACGACGTCCTTGAGCTGGGCCATCCAGGCGTCCGCAGCCGGGTCGATGCGCTCGGGCTGGGCCACGGGGTAGGACGCCTGGCCGATGTAGTCGGTCGCCTTGCGGCCGGCCACGGGGGCCACGGTCTGCCACAGCTCTTCGGTGATGAAGGGCGCGATCGGGTGAAGCAGGCGCAGCGTGGTCTCCAGCACTCGGATCAGCGTGCGGCGGGTGGCGCGCTGTTGCGATTCGTCGCCGGTCTGGATCTGAACCTTGGCGATCTCCAGGTACCAGTCGCAGTACTCGTCCCAGACGAAGCTGTAGATCGCGTTGGCGACGTTGTCGAGGCGGTACTCGGCAAAGCCCTGGGCCACGGCGGCTTCCACGCGCTGCAGCTCGCTGCTGATCCAGCGGTCCGCCTGGCTGAACTTGTTGTAGCCGGGCGGGCAGGCACCCTGGTCGTGCGCGAGGCCGCAATCCTGGCCCTCTGTGTTCATCAGCACGAAGCGTGTCGCGTTCCAGAGCTTGTTGCAGAAGTTGCGGTAGCCCTCGCAGCGCTTGGTGTCGAAGTTGATGTTGCGGCCGAGGGACGCGTACGACGCCATCGTGAAGCGAAGTGCGTCAGCGCCGTAGGCGGGCATGCCTTCGGGGAACTCCTTCTTCACGCGGGCGGCGACCTTGGGTGCCGTTTCGGGCTTGCGCAGGCCCTGGGTGGACTTCTGGATCAGCGTGTCGAGGTCCACACCCTGGATCAGGTCCACCGGGTCCAGCACGTTGCCCTCGCTCTTGCTCATCTTCTGGCCCTGCGAGTCGCGCACCAGGCCGTGGATGTAGACGTCCTTGAACGGCACCTTGCCGGTGAAGTGCGTCGTCATCATGATCATCCGGGCGACCCAGAAGAAGATGATGTCGTAGCCGGTCACGAGCACGGACGACGGCAGGAACAGCTCCTGCTCCAGCGTCTTCTCGGGCCAGCCCAGCGTGGAGAAGGGCACCAGTGCCGAGGAGTACCAGGTGTCCAGCACGTCGGGGTCGCGGGTCAGCTCGCCCAGGTAGCCCGCAGCCTTGGCGCGGGCTTGCGCCTCCTCCTCGCTGCGTGCGACGAACAGCTCGCCGCCCGTGCCGTACCAGGCCGGGATCTGGTGGCCCCACCACAGCTGGCGCGAGATGCACCAGTCCTGCAGGTTGCCCATCCAGTGGTTGTAGGTGTTGACCCACTGCTCGGGGTGGAACTTGACGGCACCGGTGTCGACGGCCGCGATCGCCTTGTCGGCAATGCTCTTGCCGTCCGCGCCCGGCTTGGTGACGGCGACAAACCACTGGTCGGTCAGCATGGGCTCGATGACCTGGCCGGTGCGCTCGCAGCGCGGCACCTGCAGCTTGTGCTTCTTGACTTCGACCAGCAGGCCCAGCGCCTCCAGGTCGGCCACGACGCGCTTGCGGGCGACGAAGCGGTCCAGTCCGCGGTAGGTCTCGGGCGCGTTGTCGTTGATGCGGGCCTGCAGGTCGAGCACCGCGATCATCGGCAGCTTGTGGCGCTGGCCGACGGCGTAGTCGTTGGTGTCATGTGCCGGCGTGACCTTGACGACGCCGGTACCGAACTCGCGGTCCACGTAGTCGTCGGCAATCACCGGGATCTCGCGGTCCGTCAGCGGCAGCTGGACCAGCTTGCCGATCAGCGCCGCGTAGCGCTCGTCCTCGGGGTGGACCATGACAGCCACGTCGCCCAGCATGGTCTCGGGGCGGGTCGTGGCGACCACCACCGAGCCCGAACCATCGGCCAGCGGGTAGCGGATGTGCCACAGTGAGCCGTCTTCCTCTTCGGAGTTCACCTCCAGGTCGGACACGGCGGACTGCAGCACTGGGTCCCAGCTCACCAGGCGGGTGCCGCGGTAGATCAGTCCCTCCTCGTACAGGCGCACGAAGGTCTCGACGACGACGGTGGACAGCTTCTCGTCCATCGTGAAGTACTCGTGGCCCCAGCTCACCGAGTCGCCCAGGCGGCGCATCTGGCCGGTGATGGTGTCGCCGGACTGCTGCTTCCAGTCCCACACGCGGGCGACGAAGTTCTTGCGGCCCAGCTCTTTGCGGCTGCTGCCCGCGGCCTGCAGCTGGCGCTCCACGACGATCTGCGTGGCGATGCCCGCGTGGTCCGTGCCCGGCACCCACAGCGTGTTGTCGCCTTTCATGCGGTGGTAGCGCGTCAGCGAGTCCATCACCGTTTGGTTGAAGGCGTGGCCCATGTGCAGCGTGCCCGTCACGTTGGGCGGCGGCAGCTGGATGCTGAACGAGGGCTTGGCAGTGTCCAGCGTCGGCGCATACAGGCCGCTGGCCTCCCACTTCGGGCCCCAATGGGCTTCCAGGGCGGCGGGTTCGAAGGACTTGGCAAGTTCGGTCACGGGCTTGTCTCGGCTGACGCTCCGTGCGCACGGAGCGATATCGTCATGGGAGGGAAGGGCGATTTTAGGGGGCGACCCCGATACAAAACGAAACCCGGCGATACCCCGTCGAGATGCTCTTTAGAGGGGTGCTCGGAATGATGCATGCCATCCCAACCCCGGGCCTCGAGCGCCCACGGAGCATCACCATGAACTTTTTTCGTCGCTGGCACGCGCACCACGAATTTCGCCATCATTTCGGTCACGACCACCATGGCCATCACCTCGGCCGTCGTGCTGATGGTTTTGCCGACCACCTCCTCGCCCGAGTGGGCGCTAAGCTGGACCTGGACCACGAGCAGCAGCGCCGGCTCAGCGCCTGGGTCGAGCAACTCCAGCAGCAGCGCGACGCGCTGAGCGGCCTGGCCCGTGGGGCGGCGCTGTCGGGGCTGATCGCCGGCGAGCAGTTCGCGCGCAGCGAGGCCCAGCAGTTGCTGGACGCCAAGCTGGACGCGCTGCGCGCCGCCGGCCCCAGTGTGGTCACCGCCTTCGCCGAGTTCTTCGACTCGCTGGACGACGAGCAGCGTCAGGTCCTGCGCTTCATGATGCGGCGTATCGGCCCGGGTCGTCGTCAGCGGGACGCGGCGTGATCGTGATGGACGCCAGTTGCGGCACGCAGCCCCGCGGCCGCTTCATGCCCTACATCGACCGCAACCGCTGCGAGGGCAAGGGCGACTGCATCGCCGTCTGCCCCTTCAACGTCTTCAGCGTGGGCAAGCTGGCGTCGGCCGAGCGCCAGGGCCTGAGCCTGTTCGGCAGGCTGCGTGGCATGGCGCATGGCTGGGAGCAGGCCTTCACACCCAACGCCGCAGCTTGCGAGGCCTGTGGCCACTGCGTCAGCGCCTGCCCGGAGCGCGCCATCACGCTGGTGAGGGCGCCCGGGCAAAATCGACCGCGACATGCACCGACTTCTGCTGATTGACGACGACGAGGCGCTGGCCGGCCCGCTGACGCAGTTCCTGGCCCGCTTTGACCTTCAACTCGAAGCCGTCACCCGGCCCAGCGCCGCGTTGCGGCGGCTGGGCACCGAGCGTTTCGACGCACTCATCCTCGATGGCATGCTGCCCGAGATGGACGGCTTCGAGTTCTGCAAGCGGTTGCGCGCCGGGGCCGATGCGTGGCGCGACATCCCTGTGCTGATGCTGACGGCACGCGGCGACCTGACCGATCGAGTCGTGGGCCTGGAGCTAGGGGCTGACGACTACCTGCCCAAGCCCTTCGAGCCGCGCGAGCTGGCGGCGCGTCTGCAGACCATCCTGCGCCGCACCCGGCTGGCACCGGTGGCCGCGCCGGCCACGGCGCAGCCCGCAGCTAGGCTCACGTTCGAGGGCCTGGAGATCGACACCTCGCGCCGCGAGGTGCGCTGTGCCGGCGGCCTGGTCGAGCTGACCGGCACGGAGTACGAGCTGCTGGTGATGCTGGCCCGCGAGCCGGGCAAGGTCTTCTCGCGCGACGACATCCTGAACCGGCTGCGCGGCCAGGAGGCCGACCTCTACACCCGCGCCGTGGACATCCTCGTCAGCCGACTGCGCCGCAAGCTGGAGCCGCTGGCCGCGCTGAAGACGCTGCGCAACGCCGGCTACTGCTTTGCGCTGCCGGCGACATCTTCATGAGGCCGCAGCACCCCTACGACCACCACTGGCGCGAGCGCAAGCGCCGCAAGCAGCGCCGGATGGAGCAGGCCCTGCAGCGCGACATGAACTGGCACTGGCGTGCACGGCACCGCTGGCACCAGCGCTGGCACCGTCAGCATGCCCAGTTCAAGCATTCGCTGGGTGCGCGGCTGATCGCCGTCTTCTTCGCGCTGGCGCTCGCCAGCAGCGCCATCTTGTGGGTCTCCGAGGGCAGCCCCTACGGCCTGCTGTGGGCGGTGCCGGCGCTGTTGCTGGTCACCTGCCTGGCCTTCGGCGCGATCCGCCACATGGTCTGGCCGCTGCACGCACTGGCCCTGGGTGCCGAGGCCTTTGGTCGAGGCCATTTCGCGCACCGCGTGCCGGTCATCCATCGCGACGAGATCGGCGACCTGGCGATGCGCTTCAACCAGATGGCCGCCGACATCCAGGCCATGCTTGACGGCAAGCGTGCGTTGCTGCTGGCCATCAGCCACGAGCTGCGCAGCCCGCTGACGCGCGCGCGGCTGCATGCCGAGATGGTGGGAGAAGGCGAGTCGCGCGACGCGTTACTGGACGAGCTGGCGCAGATGCGAGAGCTGATCACGGCCCTGCTGGAGAGCGAGCGGCTGGGCAGCGGCCACAGCGCGCTGCAGCTGAGCGACTGCGACCTGGCCGAGCTGGTGCGGGAACAGGCCCATCCGGGCGTGGAGCTGCTCGTCGAGCCGGGCCTGCCGACGACGCTGAAGCTGGACCGGCTGCGCGTGCAGCTGCTGCTGCGCAACCTCGTCCACAACGCGCTGCGTCACAACAACGCGGCGCGCGGCGCGGTGCAGCTCACGCTGGCCCTTGACGGCGACGGCGTGCGCCTGAGCGTGCGTGACTTCGGCCCCGGCGTGCCGCCCGAGGCCTTGGCGCAGCTGGGCCAGCCCTTCTACCGGCCGGATGCGGCCCGCACACGGCACGAGGGAGGGGTGGGGCTGGGCCTGTGCCTGTGCCGGCTGGTGGCTGAGGCCCACGGCAGCCGGTTGGTGCTGCGTAACGCCGAGCCCGGCTTCGAGGCGTCGGCACGCTTCAGCTGAGAGCCTGCTAACCCTAAGACGGCAGGCGGTCGAACCAGGGCTGGGCCGCCTCTAACTCGGCGGCCAGCTGCAGCAGCAGGCCGTCCTGACCCGGCGCGGCGACGAACTGCAGGCCCAGCGGCAGGCCGTCGGCCGTCCAGTGCAACGGCAGCGAGATGGCCGGCGTGCCGGTCAGGTTTGCGAGTTGGGTGAAGGGCACGTGGCGCAGGCTTTCGGTGGCCATCTGGCGGATGACGCCTTCCAGCAGGCCCGCCCGCTTCAGCAGCCCCAGCAAGCCCGACGCGCGCAGCCAGCCCAGCACGGCGATCTGCAGCGGCGGCGGGTCGCCCGTGCCATGCAGCACCGGCGGCGAGGCAAGCGTGGGTGTCAGGTAGAGGTCGTAGCGGGCGTGCAGCGCCGCCAGCGCACGCGCATAGTCGTTCCAGCGCAGCAACTCCAGCGTCAGGCGCTCGGCACTGGTGGCGCGGCCCAGCGTGGCGATGAGGCGGGTCAGCGGCTCGAAGTCCGCCTCGCGCCCCCCCCGGGTCACGGCCTGACTCAGTGCGGCCGGCACTTGGCCAAAGTAGAGGTGCAGGTAGCTGTTGGCCAGCGCGCGGCCGTCGATCTCGGGCTGGGCCGGTTCCACGATGTGGCCCAGCCCCTTCAGCAGCGCGACCGTGCGTTCGATGGCCAGCTTGGCCTCGTCGTGCACCGGCTCGGCTATGGGCGAATCGGCGAACCAGGCGATGCGCAGCCGCCGCGGCGGACGGTGCATCTGGTCGACGAAGCGGGTGGCCGGTTCGGGCAGGGCGACCGGGTCACCAGGCTCGGGGCCGGCCAGAACGTCCAGCGCCAGTGCCGTGTCGCGCACGCTGCGGGAGATGACGCCCTCGCTGCAGGCGCCGAACCAGACCTCGCCGGCGCCGGGCCCGACGGAGATCAGCCCGCGGGATGTCTTCAGGCCGACCAGACCGCAGCAGGCCGCGGGAATGCGGATGGAGCCCCCGCCGTCATTGCCCGCCGCCATGGGCACGACGCCCGCCGCGACGGCAGCCGCAGACCCGCCGCTGCTGCCGCCCGGCGTGCGGGCCGGGTCCCAGGGGTTGCTGCTGCGGCCGAACGCCAGCGGGTCGGTCACGCCCTTGAGGCCCAGCTCCGGCGCATTGGTCTTGCCGAAGATGACGAGGCCGGCGTCCAGCAGGCGGCGCACGACATGGGCGTGCTCGCGCGGCGGCGGCAGGCCGGCCAGCGCGCGGCTGCCCCAGCTAGTGCCCACGCCGGCGTAGTCCTGCGCCACGTCCTTGATGAGGCCGGGCACGCCGGCCAGCGGGCCGTTGCCGACGCCGCGTGCCAGCTGTGCGCGGGCCTCGGCGTCCATCAGCCGGCAGACCGGGTTGAGCCCGGGCTGGACTTCGGCCAGTCGCGCCAGGGCCAGACCGAGCAGGTGCTCGGCGCTGACCCGACCGGCTGCCACCTCAGCGGCCAGGGCGGTGGCGTCGTAGTGGCGGTAGCTGGCGAAGTCCATGGGGGCCTACATGAAGAGGTGTTCGCCGGCGTTCTCTCCGCCGAGCACCACGTAGTTGACCTTCTTCAGGTCCGCCAGCTGCGTGCCGCCCGAGTAGGAGATGGAGCTCTGCAAATCCTCCTCCATCTCGCGCAGCGTGTCGCCCAGCCGGCCCTTGACAGGCTCCAGGATGCGCTTGCCTTCGACGTGGCGGTACTCGCCCTTGTTGAAGTCGGACGCGGAGCCGTAGTACTCCTTGAAGAGCTTGCCGTCGACCTCCACCGTGGTGCCGGGCGATTCCTCGTGACCGGCGAACAGCGAGCCGATCATCACCATGCTGGCACCAAAGCGCACGCTTTTGGCGATGTCGCCGTGGTGGCGGATACCGCCGTCCGCGACGATAGGCTTGGTGGCCACGCGGGCGCACCACTTCAGCGCCGACAGCTGCCAGCCGCCGGTGCCGAAGCCGGTCTTGAGCCGCGTGATGCAGACCTTGCCAGGGCCCACGCCCACCTTGGTCGCGTCCGCGCCCCAGTTCTCCAGGTCGATGACGCCCTCAGGCGTGCCCACGTTGCCGGCGATGACGAAGGCCTCGGGCAGCTTGTGCTTGATGTGGGCAATCATGCGCTGCACGCTCTCGGCATGGCCGTGGGCGATGTCGATGGTCAGGTAGTCGGCACCCACGCCTTCGGCGGCAAGCTGGTCGACCAGCTCGAAGTCGGCGGGCTTGACGCCCACGCTCAACGACACCAGCAGGCCCTTGTCGCGCATCGACCTGGCGTAGGCCAGGCTGTCCAGGTCGAAGCGGTGCATCACGTAGAAGTAGCCCTCGCGGGCCAGCATCTCGGTGATGGGCTCGTCCACCACGGTCTTCATGTTGGCCGGCACCACCGGCAGCTTGAAGCGGTGCGGGCCGAACTGCACGGAGGTGTCGCAGTCGGAGCGGCTTTCCACGCGGCATTTGCGCGGCAGCAGCAGGATGTTGTCGTAGTCGAAGATTTCCATGTCAGTGGTGTTCACAGTTGCGGCGCGCGTTAGGCAGTGCGCGCCTGGGCTGCGAGCGCTTGACTTGGCTCTGCCGGCTTCGTGCCCGGTTTTGACGCGGACAAAAAAAACCGGACGCCAAAATTTGGGCCCGGTGATTGATTCTACGCAGCCGCGGTGACCTCTGCCAGCTTCAGCCCTTGCAGCCCCTGCAGGCCGTGGTGGACGGTCAGCCCACGCGCCAACGCGGCCTTGACCATCCGGTCCGCCCCAGCGGAGTCGCCGCCGATGCGCAGCAGCAGGTCGCAGCGCTCCAGCACAGCCTGGGCGTGGGGATGGAAGAAGCGGTCCCAGACGAGGTCGCCGCGGCGGCCACCCGCGGCTTCGATCAGCGGCAGCGTGACCCACTCGCCCAGCAGCGGCACATGGCCCAGCGCCGCGACCTGCACGGCAGCGTCCTGCATCGCCCGCACGTTGGCGGCGATGGCGGCTTCGCGGTCACCCGTGCCGCTGCGGTAGGGCCCCGCGATGAAGACCAGCAGCTGCCCGTGCCCGGGCGGCGGGCCGAAGACATGGCGCTGGGCCCAGCGCAGCAGCATGATCGTCTTGGCGTCGACGATCTCGCCGACCTCGACCTGGCGCATGGCTTCGTCGAAGTCCAGTTCGAAGCGGGCGATGTCCTCGCCCTCGTCCAGCAGGCCACCCCCTTCGGAGAAGAGGTCGCCGTCCTCGTACTCGGCCGCGAAGAAGTGCAGCTTCTCGGTCACCGAGCCGGGGCTCATGTAGGCCTCGAACAGCGGCTGCACTTCGCGCAGCTTCACGCCGGCCTCCTGCTCGGCTTCGGCGCGGATGCAGCTGACCGGATCGGCCTCGTCCAGCAGCCCGGCCACGGCTTCCACCATCAGCCGCTGCCAGCCGTTGACGAACACCGGGTAGCGGAACTGCCGCGTCAGCAGCACGCGGCGGCGCGCGCGTTGGTAGAGCAGCAAGGCGGCGCCGTTGCCGCGGTCGTAGGTCTCGCGGTCCTGCGTCTGCCACTGGCCGTCGCTGCGCAGGAAGTCGAAGCGGGTGGTCTTGAGCGTGTACCAGTTGTCGGACAGCAGCCGCACCTGCTGGACGCGCACGCGCTCGGGCAGCGGCAGATCGGCGGTGCGGGTTTCTGTCGGTAATTGCATGAAAGTTCCTGAAGTGTTATCAAATCATGCAAAATAATGCAAAACCACGCAAGCCCAAAGATGCTGACCGAGCAACGCCATCTGGCCATCCTGGACGAACTGCGGCTCACCGGCCGTGTGCTGGCCCGCGAGCTGGCCGAGCGGCTGCAGGTATCGGAGGACACCGTCCGCCGCGACCTGCGTGAGCTGTCCGCGCGCGGCGCGCTACAGCGTGTGCATGGCGGCGCGCTGCCGCTGTCGCCGGCGCTGGCCAACCTCGCGCGGCGCAGCGAGATCGCGCTGGACGAGAAGCAGGCACTGGGTCGCCATGCCGCCTCGCTGGTGGCCGACGGGCAACTGGTCTTTGTCGACGGCGGCACCAGCACGCTGGCCATGGTCAGGCAGCTGTCCCCCACGTTGCGCGCCACGGTGGCCACACACAGCCCCGTCATCGCCGCGGCGCTCATCGAGCACCCGACCGTGGAAGTGCTGATGCTTGGCGGGCGATTGTTCAAGCATTCCGGCGTGGCCGTCGGCGCGGGCGTGGCCCAGGCCATCCAGGCGCTGCGGGCGGACTGCTATTTCCTCGGCGTGACCGGCGTGGACGCCGGGTTCGGCCTGTCTACCGGCGACGCCGAGGAAGCCCAGGTCAAGGCGCTGCTGATGGCCAGCGCGGCCGAGACGGTGCTGATGGCCAGCAGCGACAAACTCGGCAAGGTATCGCCCTACCGCGTGGCGCCGCTGTCGGCACTTTCCACGCTGATCGTCACGCCCCAGGCTGATCCAGCCGCGCTGCAGGCCTTGCGCTTGCCGGGCCTGGAAGTCGTCGTCAGTGGTGATTGAATATTTTGCGGTGGATGCGCCGCGTGGTCTGCCAGACCAGCAGCAGCACGACCGGGATAGACGCGCCCGCCGCGAGCTCCGGGCTGACCGGCAGCCAGCCCTCCGCCTTCAGCGCCTTGGCGCCGTACAGCAGCAGGCTGACGACGTAATAGGTGATGGCCGCAAGCGACAGCCCTTCCACGGTGGCCTGCATGCGCAACTGCGTGCGCTGGCCATCGCCCAGCTGGGCCAGCAGCTGCTGGTTCTGCGCCTCTGTGGCGATGTCCACGCGCGTGCGCAGCAAGGCGCTGGCGCGTGAGATGCGCTGCGACAAGCCGGCCAGCCGTTGCGCCGTCGCGCTGACGGTGCCGATGGCGGGCGACAGCCTGCGCTGCATGAATTCGCCCAGCGACTGCGTACCCGCCACCTTGCCCTCGTGCAGCTCGTCGATGCGGGCCTGGACGATGGCGTGATAGGCCTGGGTCGCGGCGAAGCGGTACTGGTGCGCGGCCGTCGCATGCTCGATGCGTGCCGCCGTGGAGATCAGGTCGTCGAGCAACTCGGCCTCCGACGCGCCGCGCCGCTCCAGCCGCGCGGTGATGTCGGCCAGCGTGGCCTCCACGTCGGCCAGTGTCGCGCCCAGCGACTTGGCCGCCGGCAGGCCGCGCAGCGCCATCAGCCGGTAGGTCTCCAGCTCCAGCAGGCGTTGGCAGATGCGGCCGGCGCGCGTTTCGGGCGTGCCGGGCTCGGCCAGCACGACGATGTGCTCGAAACCACTCGCCCGCAGGCAGAAGTCGGTCACCACCAGGGAGTGGCCGCCCATCGTCGATGCGACGGTGGCGTGCGCGCCGAACCAGGCCTGTGCCTCGGCCAGCGCGCTGGGTGCGAAGGTCAGCGGCCGTTCCAGCATGACCAGCTTGATCGCCGCGAAGGTGCGGCCCGGGATGCGGCCCAGCCAGTCCGGCGCGATGCGCAGGGCCAGGCCGTCCAGTGTCTGCGCGTTGGGCTCGGCGTCAGCAGGCAGCGGCTGCACGACCGAGTAGCGCGTGAACTCAGCATGGCGCTCCCACTTCAGCGAGAACGCGCCGCAGCGCAGGCGCAGGAAGTTCGCATTCAGTGCATCCTCGGGCAGGTCGTGCTGGCCGGGCAGCTGGCGCAGGTGAGCATGCTCGTCGGCGCGGCTGATGCCGTCGTTCAGCACGGCCACGTAGACGATGACGGCCGGCAACCGGATGCGCGCCGGCGGGCGGGCATGCACCTCGTTGTGCAGGGCCAGTCGCAGGGCGTCGTCAGCGGGAAGGGCGTGGTCTTCGTGCATAGGCCCCAGGCTAGTGCCTAGAGAGGGCACCAGGATGGCTCAGTAAAATTTCAGGCTTCGTACTTCAGCAGGCGGCGGCTTCCGTCTTCAATATGCAAGCTTCATTCCCGGCCGTGGTCATCAGCGGCACCGGCCTGTACCGCCCGCCCCATGTCATCACCAACGCGGAGCTGGTCGAGGCCTTCAATGCCTACGCCGACCTGCAGAACGCCCAGCACGCCGAGGCCATCGCGGCTGGCGAACGCACGGCGCTGACGCATTCCAGCGTCGAGTTCATCGAGAAAGCCTCGGGCATCAAGCAGCGCTACGTCATCGAAAAGGACGGCGTGCTGGACCCCGCCCGCATGTACCCGCGCTTCACGCCGCGTGGCGACAACGAGATCTCGCTGATGGCCGAGATCGCCGTCGACGCGGCCAAAAAGGCGCTGGCGCAGGCCGGCAAGACCGGTGCCGACATCGACGCCGTGCTGTGCTCCAGTGCCAACATGCAGCGCGCCTACCCGGCGATGGCCGTCGAGATCCAGCAGGCGCTGGGCGCGGGCGGCTACGGCTTCGACATGAACGTGGCCTGCTCATCGGCCACCTTTGCGCTGGAGCAGGCCTTCAACGCGGTGCGTTCGGGTGCGTCCAAATGCGTGCTGGTCGTCAACCCCGAGATCACGTCGGCCCACCTGGAATGGCGCGACCGCGACTGCCACTTCATCTTCGGTGACGTCTGCACAGCCCTCATCGTCGAGCGTGCGGAGACGGCGACCGGGCCGGACCAGTGGGAGATCCTGGGCACCCAGCTCGCCACGCAGTTCAGCAGCAACATCCGCAACAACTTCGGCTTCATGAACCGTGCCGAGGACCGCGACCCCAGCGCTCGCGACCTGACCTTCTATCAAGAAGGCCGCAAGGTCTTCAAGGAAGTGGTGCCCATGGCTGCGGCCCACATCGAGGCGCACCTGGGCAAGCTGGGCCTGGAGCCCACGCAGATGCGCCGCTTCTGGCTGCACCAGGCCAACCTGGGCATGAACCAGCTGGTCATCAAGAAGCTGGTGGGCGGTGAAGCGGGCAGCGACATCGCGCCGCTGATCCTGAACGAGTACGCGAACACCGCATCGGCCGGCTCCATCATCGCCTTCCACCACCACCGCGCCGACCTGGCAACCGGCGATACGGGCGTCATCTGCTCCTTTGGTGCCGGCTACTCCATCGGCAGCGTGGTCGTCAGAAAGCGCTAGAACCGCAGCGACAGCCCGACCGTCCACGCCCAGTCGGGCGTGGTGCGGTTCAGGCCGCGGAACACGGCCGTGTCAAGCTGGACGTCGTTTGTGACCTGCCAGGCCACACCGGTACCGGCCGTGACGACGTTGCCGCCGTTGCGCGCCGAGGCCAGCTGCTGGCCGGCGATCTCGGCGAAGCCGTGCAGCGTCTCGCCCAGCGGGATGCCCAAGCTGGCCGACAGCACACCGGCCGTGTAGCGCTGGTCGGCGTCGTTGCGGGCGGTGATCAGGCCGGCCATGGTGCCCAGCGTGTAGCCGGCCGGCAGTTGCCATTGCGCCAGGAAGTTCAGCGACGGCCTCAGGCCACGGCCTTTGAACGGCCCGCTGCCCGTGGGCGTCTGCAGGTCGAACAGCAATGCCAGGCCGGGCCGGTTCTCGTCGCCGTCCTGCATCAGCCACTTGAACCCCAGCCCCAGGTCGCCGCGGCCGCTGGCGTCCGGCTCGCGCTGGCGCAGCGCGCCCGTGCTGTCCAGCCGCAGCTCCAGGTCGTGGCCCACACCCAGGCGCAGCAGCGTCGGCGTCGAGCGCAGCCGCGTCGTCGCGCCGTCGGCCTTGTCGCGCTGCCAGGCGCCGCTGGTCTCTATCTGGAAACGGCCGGCGGCCAGCACGTCGGGGCCGTTGGTGAAATCGGGCCGGTCGGGCGAGATCGCGTCGTCGGCTTGGGCGGCCATGCATGCACTGAGCAGCGTCGCGAGGAACAGGGCTTTCATGGCCGCCATTCTGGCCATCGCGGTGGCGCCGCGGCTTGCGGCGCGCTTGCTGGGCGGGTCCCTGCATCGGCTATCGTGCCGGCATGAGCGACCTGACCTTCTTCTGGCACGACTACGAGACCTTCGGCCGCGTGCCGCGCCGCGACCGGCCTGCCCAGTTCGCCGGCTTGCGTACCGACGCTGAACTGAACGAGATCGGCGAGCCGTTGATGCTGTACTGCCAGCCCGAGCCCGACTTCCTGCCCGACCCCGAGGCCTGCCTGCTGACTGGCATCCTGCCGCAGCACTGTCTGGCCCAGGGCGTGCCCGAGCACGAGTTCGCCGCCAGCATCGAGACCGTGCTGGCGCTGCCCGGCACGGTGGGCGTGGGTTACAACTCCATCCGCTTCGACGACGAGGTGACTCGCCACCTGTTCTGGCGCAACCTCATCGATCCCTATGCCCGCGAATGGCAGAACGGCTGCGGCCGCTGGGACCTGCTGGACGTGGTGCGCTGCGCCTACGCGCTGCGGCCCGACGGGATCGAATGGCCGAAGCATGAAGACGGCCGCCCTAGCTTCAAGCTGGAGCACCTGACCGTCGCCAACGGCATCGGCCACGAGGCTGCCCACGATGCGCTGTCGGACGTGCGCGCCACCGTGGCGCTGGCGCGCAAGCTGCGCCAGTCCCAGCCCAAGCTGTGGGACTTCTGCCTGAAGCTGCGCACCAAGCAGGCCGTGTGGGACGAGATCGGCGTCGGCAAACCCTTCCTTCACATCTCCGGCATGTACGGCCCCGAGCGTGGCTGCATCGCCGTCGTCTGGCCGCTGGCGCCGCACCCGACCAATAAGAACGAGCTGATCGTCTGGGACTGCTCGGTTGACCCCAGCGAGTTGCTGACACTGAACGCCGAAGCCATCCGCGCGCGCATGTTCATCAAGCAGGACGCGCTGCCTGAAGGCGTCACGCGCCTGCCCATCAAGACCATCCACGTCAACAAGAGCCCCATCGTCATCGGCAACCTGAAGACGCTGAGCCCGGCGATGGCCGAGCGCTGGGGGCATGACGTCGAGGCGCAACTGGCCAACGTCAGGTTGCTGGCCGAGAAGGGCCGGTTGCTGGACGGCATGTGGGCCGACGTCTTCCAGCGCGAGCCTTTCGCGCCGGCCGACGTGGACGAAGACCTGTACGGCGGCTTCCTCGCCAACGAGGACCGCCGCGCGCTAAACCGCGTGCGCACGACGCCGCCCGAGCAGCTTGCCGAGCGTGCCGCGCAGGGCAAGCTGGCCTTTGAGGACGGGCGGCTGGACGAGCTGGTGTTCCGTTGGCGCGCGCGCAACTTCCCGGCGACCCTGTCGGCCGAGGATGCCGAACGCTGGCAGGCCCACCTGGCTGCGCGCCTTCACGAAGGCGAGGGCGGCGCGCAGACGCTGGCGGCGTTCATGGAGCGCCTCGACCAACTGGGCGAGACCGCTGACGAACGGGGTGAGGGCATCCTGTCTGCGCTTTACGACTACGCGGAGCAGATTGCGCCGTAGCGCTGCGGCTATCGCCTCAGGTACTTGTCCCGCAGCGCCGTCTGCCGGTCGCTCAGCTCCACCTCGCGCCCCTGGATGAAGACGCGCTCGATGCGCGTGCTCGGCTCCAGCGGATCGCCGTCAGCCACGAAGAGATTGGCAAGCTTGCCCACGTCCAGCGAGCCTAGCTTGTCGGCGACGCCGAGGATCTGCGCCGGGTAGAGCGTCACGGCCTTCAGCGCGTCGTCATCGCTCAGGCCGAAGGCGCGCGCGTGCGCGGCCTCGAAAGGCAGGTTGCGCGCATTGGTTGAGTCGCGGCCGCCGTCGGTGATGCAAAAGCGCACGCCGGCCGCCGCCAGCTTGGCGGGCAGGGTGAAGAGTGCGTCCGGCGGGTCGTCGCGGCGCATCGGCAGCCGCAGCAGGCCGCCAATGACCACGGGCACGTCGCGCTCGCGCAGCGTGTCGGCCACGCGCCAGGCATCGGCGCCGCCCACGATGACGAGCCTGAGACCGTGTCGGGCGGCGAAGTCCAGCGCGAAGCGGATCTGGGCCAGGTCGTCGGCGTGCATGAACACCGGCCGTGCGGGTGCCGCGCCGGGCTTGGCCGGCAGCACGGGGCGCATGGCCTCCCAGCGGGTGTCGATGGGCGCGTTCGGGTCTGCAGCCCGCGCCGACGTGCAGCCCCACCTCGGGCACCAGCGCCATGTCCTGCCAGTTCCAGCCTTCCAGCTGCAGCAGGGCCGAGGTGCCGGCGATCAGCCCGGCGCGGCCCACCTCGGGCACGCTCAGCGCCGCCAGCACGCCGCCGCCGCGGGTGACGGGCAGCAGCTCGCTGTCGGCGTTGAAGGCCACCAGCGCACGGGCATTGGGGTTGAGGGCGCCGGCTTCGCTGGTGTCGTAGCTCGCGCTGACCGAGCGGATTTCGGCCAGGCCCAGGCTGGAGTCGGCCGCCACCATGCCGGGGTAGACATGGCGGCCACCGAGGTCCATTGTCCTGGCGCCGGCCGGGGCCGCCAGCTCGGCGCCGCCGATCGCCCGGATCCTGCCGGCCTCGATGAGCAGGCTGCCGCCCACGATGACGGGGCCGCTGACCGGGTGCAGCGTCGCGTTGCGCAGCAGCAGCGGTTCGCGCTGGGGCGGGGGCGGGGTGTTGGGCGAGGCGTGCGCGGCGATGGCCACGGCCAGCAGCGCGGGAAAGAGGGAGTTCTTCATGTCAGAACGAGTCCTGCGTGCATTCATGCCAGGCGTCGCCGCCGAAATAGCTGCTGCGATCGCGGTTCATGTCGTGCAGCCAGCGCTGCAAGGCGAGCTGGTCCAGCGCGGCAGCCAGCGGTGTGGCCGGCCGCCCCTCGGGCGGTGCGGCGGCCTTGGTCCGCTCCGGCAGTGCCAGCGCGACCAGCCGGGCCCGCTCGGCGCGGTCGCGCTGGCGCAGCTGGGCGTCCTCGCCCAGGTCGAAGTAGCGCCGGCCGTCGATCCAGGTCTGCTCGGCCTTGGCGGCGCTGGACAGGGGGTTGGCGCTCCAGATGACGAAGTCGGCGTCCTTGCCCACTTCCAGCGAGCCCACGCGCTGGTCCACGCGCAGTTGCCTGGCCGGGTTGATCGTCACGAACTTCAGCGCCTCGGCCTCGGTCAACCCCCAGGCCTTGCCACCGTAGCGCAAGGCCTTGGCCGCCTCGGTGTTGAGGTGGCGGGCCAGCTCGTCGCTGTCGGAGTTGAAGCTGGTCAGCACCCCGGCCTTGTGCGTCATGGCGCCGTTGTAGGGAATTGCGTCCTGCACCTCGACCTTGTAGCCCCACCAGTCCGAGAAGCCCGACGCGCCGGCGCCCAGGGCGGCGATCTCGGGCGCGACTTTGTAGGCCTCCAGCACATGCTGGAAGGTGGCCACCTCCAGGCCAAACTCGCGGGCCAGCGCCGCGAACATAAGGATCTCGTCGGCACGGTAGCTGTGGATGTGGATGACGCGCTTCCTCTCCAGCAGCTCCACCAGCGTGTCCATCTGCAGGTCGCGGCGCGCAGCCGGGTCGACCTTGCGCTGCTCGCGGTAGGCCCGGGCGGCCAGGAAGGCGTCGCGCATCACCTGCTCCACACCCATGCGCGTGGCCGGGTAGCGCACGTCGCCGTCGTTGGGTGGGAAGTTGGCGCGCTTGACGTTCTCGCCCAGCGCGAACTTGATGCCGGGCTTGGCGCCCTCGAATTTCAGCGCCTCTGCGTCCAGCCCCCAGCGCAGCTTGATGACCTGGTTCTGCCCGCCGATGGCATTGGCCGAGCCGTGCAGCAGGTTGGCGCTGGTCACGCCGCCGGCGAGCTGGCGGTAGAGGCTGATATCGGTGGCGTCGACCACGTCGGCCACGCGCACCTCGGCCGTCACGGAGTGTGCAAACTCGTTGATGCCTCGGGTGATGGCCGTGTGGGAATGCGCGTCGATGAGGCCGGGCGTGACGTGGCGGCCGGTGGCGTCGATGACGATGGCACCAGCCGGTGCTGACAGGCCTGGGCCGATGGCGGCGATGCGGCCGTCGCGCACCAGCAGGTCGGTGCCGTCCAGATTGCCGGCGCCGGCGCTGGTCCACAACGTCGCGTTGCGCACCAGCACGGTGGCAGGCCGCTCAGGTGGCGCAACGCGGCCGAAGGCGCCGGCGGGGTAGGTGGCAGGCGAGGGCGCCGGGGTGTTCACGGCCTTGGAGGAGGGCGCCTCGAAGGCCGCGACGCGCGTCGCCTTCCAGGCCTGCGTGCGACCGTCGGCCAGCGTCAGCGCGCCTGCCATCGACGGGCCGCGGCCCTCCAGCCGCAGGCTGTCGTTGGCGCCACTTGCGCAAGGCCAGCGCAACAGCAGCTCACGGCCGCGCTGCTGTAGCTCGCAGGCCTGGCCGTCCACCTGCAGGGTGGGTCGGGTGCGCGTGCCAGCGATCTGCCAGCTCTGCTCGGCGGCTCCTGCGGGCTTCACTGTCCAGCGGCCGCGCGCGTCGAAGCGCTCCCAGGCCTCGGTGAGCAGGGGTTGGCCGTCGACGAAGGCGATCTCGACCTCCGCCTGCTCGCTGGTGAACAAGTCGCCGCTGGCCACGACGACGTGGGCGAGCTGGCCCGGCGCGAGTCGGCCCAGCTGGCTCTGGCCCAGCAGCCGGGCCGGCGTGGTCGTCAGCGCGGCCAGTGCGGCCTCGGGTGCCAGACCCCGCTGCACGGCCTGGCGCAGCCGTGGCCAGAAGTCCTTTCTCACGTCCTTCAGCCCCTGTGTCGAGATCGCGAACTCGACGCCGGCTGCCTGCAGCGCCGCGGCGTTGCCGGGTGCGCGCTCCCAGTGCTGCAGCTGGTGCAGCGGCACGTCCAGCGCGCTTTCCGGCTGCTCCACCTCGGGCGCCGCCGGGTAGGCCAGCGGCAGGATGACGGGGAGCTTGAGCGCCTTCAGCTGAAGCGCGCGGCGGTACTCGTAGCCAGAGCCCTGCGCGATCAGCCGAAGACCGAACTCGTCGCGCAGCTGGGCGATGCGCGGCAGGTCTTCCTCGTCGACCGCCTCGTGGATGAAGGGCTGCCTGCCGGCCAGTGCCGGCGCCAGCGCGGCCAGGCCTGCATTGAACTCGCGCCGCTCGCCTGACGGCGCCGGCCCGGCGGCCCATCGGGCATTCAGCAGCGTCTGTCGCTGCAGCGCGATGCTGCCCATCAACGATGTCGGGTAGCTCGGCGCGGCCACTCGGCCACCGCCTTCGAAGTCGATGCTCTGGTATTCATGCGCCAGGTGCTGGGCCACGTCGGCCGCCAGCACGAGGCCGCGCGCATCGGCACCGTCTCGCAGGCTGATCAGCGCGCTCTGGCCACGAAAGACCGCGCCCGTAGGCGGCAGCGACAGCGCCGCCGTGAAACCCTGCTCCCGCTCGGCGCGCACCTCGTCGGCCTTGATATCCAGCGCGCCGGCCTGATGAAATTCGGCGCGCACCCAGCGCTGGCCGGGCGTTAGTCCCTTGACACGCGGCGCCTCGAATCGCCCCTGGCCGAGGCTGCTGGCGGCATCGATGAAGCCGGCGTAGACCGTGCGGCCCGGCAGGGCCCAGACCCGCGCGCCGGCCGGCACCTTCACACCGGCACCCGCGGCGACGATGACGCCGTCCTTCATGACCAGCGTGCCGTTCTCGACGACCTGGCCCGGTGCCAGCACCAGCCGTGCGCCGGTCAGGGCATGCCAGCGCGGTGTCGCGTCGCGCAGGCCCTGAGGGATTTCACTGGGTAGCTGAGCCTTGGCTAGGCCGGCCAGCAGCGTGAGTGACAGGAGGGGAAGCAAGCGCATCGTCACGTCTTGTCGTGGCGCCGCGTCGCGGCGAAGCCATGGACTCTAGCGGTGTGAGGTGCGTCATGGCCGAAAGCCGGCAGTCCTGCGATAGTCGGGTCTGAAGATCGATCAGGAGACCCCCATGAGCAGCGCCGCCGCCCCCGTCGAGGACCCCACCGCCGCCCGCCTGCGAGCCTTGCTGGTGCGAGCGCCGACCGCCGTCGCCTTCGTGTCCGGCCAGCGCTTCGAGGTCGTCAGCGAGGAGTTCAACCACCTGTTCGGCTTCAACGATGACGGTGACCTGACCGGCCGGGACACGCGCGCGGTCCACACCACGGACCTGGCGCACACCGCGCTGCTGGAACGCGCCGCCGCCGCCTTTTCAGCCGGCCAGCCGCTGGACGAGGAAATCGAATACGTCAAGCGCGACGGCCACCGCTTCTGGGGCCGCCTGCAAGCCACGCCGGTGCACTGGGAGGCCCCCTTGGCCGAGGCGCTGTGGATCGTCGAGGACGTGAGCGCCGCCCGTGCGCTGCGTTTGCAACCCACCTGGACGGCCAAGCATGACGCCGTCACAGAACTGGCGAACCGGCGGGAGTTCGAACGCCGCCTGGGCGAGCATGTCGGCAGCCGCCGCAACGAGCCGGTCTCGGTGCTGTGGCTGGACGTGGACCACTTCGGCGAGGTCATCAAGGGCATGGGCCCCGAGGTGGGCGACCATTTCCTGTATGGCCTGGGGCAGATGCTGATCGGCAAGGTGCGTGCGTCGGACCTCGTTGCGCGGCTGGAGGAAGACCATTTCGCCATCCTGCTGCCTGACTGCGACCAGCACTACGCCCAGATCATTGCCGAGAAGGTGCGCTCGGCCGTCGCCGGCTACCGGCTGCGCTGGG
The DNA here is from genome assembly GCA_016195825.1 of Burkholderiales bacterium. Taxonomy (GTDB): domain Bacteria; phylum Pseudomonadota; class Gammaproteobacteria; order Burkholderiales; family Burkholderiaceae_C; genus Pelomonas. The sequence continues at coordinate 59,168 of JACPYV010000080.1, forward strand.
GCCTTCACCGCACGCGCGTCAAGGCGTCCCTGGGTGTCGTGCAGATCCAGCCCACGCTGCTGACGGTGGAGGCAGTGCTGGGCGGCGCGGCGCTGGCCTGTACCGAGGCCAAGGCGGCGGGCGGCGACAGCGTGCGCGTGTTCGTCTCCGCTGGCGGCTACGAGGAGTTGGCGGGCTGAATTCACGTTTGCCGGCCGGGCGATCCCTGGAAATGCGGGGTTTTTGACCGAATGTTCTAAAGTTCGGTTCAGCGCGGCCGATGTAGCGGTCAGCGTGCTGTAAAACTGAGTCCTCATGAACGTTGCCCTGTCCACCGCCCTGTCCGGCATCTCGTCTGCGAACGAGCGGCTGCGCGCGTCGGCAGCCAACATTGCCAACCTGGCGTCCAGCAACCAGAGCCGGCCCAGCGCGGAGCCGACGAACGTGGACAAGGTGCCGGAGCGCGAGATCAACCCGGCCAACGAGGTCGTCGAGCAGCAGTCCGCCGCCTACGCCTTCGTCGCCAACCTGAAGGTGCTGCAGACGCAGATCAACACCACCGGCGCGCTGCTGGACATCAAGGCCTGAGTTCCAGCAGCGGCCCGCCGCGCACTCCGACGCCAGACGCTCGCGCCATGCGAGCGTTTTGCCTTTCTGGCCCGTGAGTGCTGTGTGGCGACCCCGACGGTCATCGCCACCGCCGCCAACTTCAGTGCGGGGCCACGGCCAAGCCTGATCGCCGGCTGCACGCCCAGCAAGCGCCTCGCCGGTGCCTGCGGCTGCTGAATACTGGCCTGAGGCCTCAGGCCTCCAGCCGGAAGCTGGCCACGGCCCGGGTCAGCCGTTCGGCCTGCAGGCGCAGGCTTTCGGCGGCTGCGGTGCTTTCCTCGGCCAGCGCGGCGTTGCGCTGGGTCATCTCGTCGAGCTGGTCCATGGACTGGTGGATCTCGCCGATGCCCTGGTTCTGCTCGCGCGAGCTGTCGCTGATCTGGCCCACCATGGCCGACACACGCTGGATTTGCGCCACGATCTCGCCCATCACCGCGCCGGTGCCGCGCACCAGGCTGCTGCTGTCCTGCACCTGGTCGACCGACCCGATGACCAGCACCTTGATTTCGCGGGCGGCCTCGGTGCAGCGCTGGGCCAGCAGGCGCACCTCGCCGGCCACGACCGCGAAACCGCGTCCCTGTTCGCCGGCCCGCGCCGCCTCGACGGCTGCGTTCAGCGCCAGCAGATTGGTCTGGAAAGCGATGCCGTCGATGACACCCACGATATCGGCGATGCGCTGGCTGGAGGCTTCGAGCTGGCTGATCTGGCTGACCGCGCGCTCCACCAGTTCGCCACCTCGCCGCGCCACGGTGGTGGCTTCGCCGGCGAGCTGGTTGACGTGGTGGGCATGTGCGGCGCCGTTCTTCACATTGCCGCTGATCTGCTCCACGCTGGCGGCCGTCTGCTGCAGCGACGAGGCCTGTTCTTCGGTGCGGGCACTGAGGTCCTGGTTGCCCTGGGCAATCTGCTGGCTGGCCGTGGCCACGGAGGCCACGCCAGCGCGCACCTCGCCCACGATGCCGCGCAAGCCCTGTTGCATGCTGCCCAGCGCGCGCAGCATCTCGGCAGCTTCGTCACTGCCACGCGACTTGACCGGCTCGCTGAGGTCACCGGCGGCGATGCGTTCGGCGTCGCGCACCGCGCGGCGAAGCGGCGTAACGATGGAGCGCGTGATGGCCCAGCAGAGCAGCGCGCCGAACGCCAGCAGCGCGGCGCCGCCAGCCAGCACCACGAGCCGGGAGCGCTGGAAGAGGGCATCGGCATCGTCGGCCGTTCTACCGATGCGGGCGATCTCGCGTGCCTTGATCTCGTCGACCTGCTTCATGTAGGCCAGTTGCGAGTCGCGCAGGCTGCGCTCCAGCAGGTCCGTGGCCTCGCCCATTTCGCCAGACTTGACGTGGTGCAGGAAGGTGGCGAGGTCGTTGTCGAAGACTTCGCCCAGCTTGTGGGCCTGGGCCAGCATCTTGCGGCCTTCCTCGACGCGGATGCTCGGGTCGATCAACGCCCACAGCCGCGTGTTGTCCTCTCGCGCCTTGGCGATGGAGCCCAGCCAGCCGGTCTGCTTTTCGAGGTCGTCGTAGAGCAGGATGTTGCGGGTCTGGCGCGCGATCTTGTTGATGTTGTCGGCCACCTCGACCAGGCGTTCCACCCTTGGCAGGCGGTCGGCGCTGATGAAGCGCAACTGGTCGTTGAGCTCATGCAGGCCCGACAGCGCGAGCGCGCACAGGGCCCCCATGGCGAGCAGCAAGGCGAAGAAGCTGGCGGCCAGGCGCGGGCCGATCTTGAAGCGGGTCAGCAGGTGGATCATGTCGTGAGGCATGGGTGGTGCCCAGGACACACGGGCCCGCCGATGTCATGCGGCGGTATCTGGTGGCTCCGCTGTCGTGAGCGGGCGCTTGTGGCGCCGCTGTTAGACCGGTGGCTTTGCGTGTCCGGCTTTCACGCGGACTTGCCCTGGGCAGAAAAAAGGATGAGCTCGGCCCGATCGTTGGCGGGCCAGCCGGAATTGTGCGGTGTCGTAACAATATGTACGGGCAAGCAATCGTTTGCTAGAGCGCGTCCCCTAGCCGTTGGCGGCAGCGCTGTGCGGAGTTCACGGCCGCGTGCAGGGTGTTGCCCTGATCGGTGGTGCGGCGCCCAAAAAAAGGCCCGCCAGGGGCGGGCCTCGGTGCGGAAGCGGGATCGCTCAGGCCGTGACTTCCTTGGCCGTCTCCGCGTACTCCTCGATCTGGTCGAAGTTCAGGTACTTGTAGATCGCCGCGCCGTCCTTGTTCACGACACCCATGGCCTCGTGGTACTCCTGCACCGTCGGGATGTGGCCCAGCTTGGACGCGATGGCTGCCAGTTCGGCCGAGGCCAGGAACACGTTGGTGTTCTTGCCCAGGCGGTTGGGGAAGTTGCGGGTGGAGGTGGACACGACAG
>JACPYV010000079.1 GCA_016195825.1 Burkholderiales bacterium
CGCCGGTCTTGACGGTGTCGTCCCAGGCCTGCCCCGGCGTGCTGGTGCCGGCCAGCGCGGGCTGGCTGATGCCGTCCTTGAAGCAGAAGTGCTCCTTGTCGGCGGCGTTGCTGCGCATGGGCTCGATGGCCATCAGCGCCAGGCCGCTGCCCACCGTCAGCGCTTCGGCCAGCGCGCGCAGGCGCTGCTCGTCGCCGGCGCTGAAGGCCTCGCCCGGCTCGACCGCCGGGAAGCGCAGCTGCACGAGGACATGGGCGTCGGCCGGGGCCAGGCGGTCGATGCCGTTGACGTGGGCGCTGAGCGCCCAGTGCGTCGGGTGGTTGTGGCGCACATCGCCCAGCAGGCCGGCGCGCGCGGCCATGCCCTCCTTGAAGGCCTGCGGGAAACGCTCCAGCCGCGCGGCCGGGAGGCCCAGCGCCTTCAGGCCGGACAGCGTCAGCGCCACCTGGCGCCAGACGCCGAGCGGCGCGCCGTCCTCGTTGTCGCGCTGCACCGGCGCCGTGCTGAGCCAGGCGACGGCCTGGGACGGCTGGGCCACGCGCAGCATGACGAGGCCGCCGCGGTTGCCGGGTGGCTTGGTCAGCAGGCAGCACTGCAGGTCGCCGGGCTGCAGGGACAGCTCGCGGGCGCGCACAGAGGGCTCGGGCAGCGGCTGCTCGAACCAGGCCAGCATCTCGTGGTGGCGCTGGCGCAGCTGGCCACCGGGGGTCTTACCGCCGTCCCTGGGGAACTGCTTCACGGTGTCGAGTTCGCGCAGCTCGAACAGCACGTCGTGCGTGGCGCGCAGCAGGCAGTCACGGTCGGGCGCCTCGGCGCCGAAGTAGCGCTGCAGCGTGTACAGGCCCGCCAGCGGCACCAGGCCGCGCGCCGCCATCGCGAAGCGCTCAGGGTCGCCGGCGGGCAGCGGCTGCGTCTCGCCGGAGGCCGGCGCGCGCAGGCGGTTGAACGCCAGTTCATTGGCGCGGCCGCGCTGGGCGGCCTCCAGCCGGGCGAGGTATTCGGCGTCGCTGACGCTGCGGCTGGACTCGATGAACAGGAAATCGGCCGACACCTCGTGCGCCCGCACCCAGCGCGCGTAGGTCTCGAAGCTGCAGTCGCGCGACAGCGTGTAGCCCTCGGTGTGGCACAGCATCAGGTCCAGCGTGGAGCCTAGCTGGTCCCAGATGACCCGCATGTAGGGCTCCCAGCCACCGTCGAAGTTGACGCTGAGCAGCAGGCGGTCGGGCGCGCCATGGGTGCCGTCGACGATGCTCCAGCGAAAGGAGTGCACGATGCGCCAGCGGGCCACGATGTCGGTGTAGGGCGAGGCCGGCGCGCTGGACTCGCGCGAGCCCAGCCGCAGCCCGTTGAGCGTGCGCAGCACGCGGCGCAGCCGGTCGACGTAGGTCACGACCTCCAGCGCGTCGACAAAGCCTGGCTTGATGTCCGCCAGCAGGTTCAGGTCCGTGATGCCGCCCAGCTGGACGTCGTTGCCGCGTGCCATTGCCGCTCTCCCCAAGATTGCGGGCCGCAGTATGCGGGGTGCGCCGTGACGGTCACGCGCCGGCCCACCCTCAAGTTTGACGAGGGCACGACGCGCGTGGGCTCATCCGCCGCAGCTGCAATTCACGCCTGAAAACACGCAACCTATCGCAAACCCTAGGACTTGCGCGACCCCTCCCGGCACATTCACGTCCATCGAACCGGGAGAACACACATGAACCGCATCAGCACCACCACCGCCCGCAGCCGCCTGCAAGCCGTCAGCGCCGCTGTCCTCGTCACCCTGACCGCGCTGACCGGCGCCGCCTGGATGAACATCGCCACGCCCGAAGACGGCCCCACCGTCATCCAGCTGGAGCGCGTCGTCATCGAAGGCAAGCGCAGCGAACAGATGGCCGAAGTGCAGCACCTGCCGCGCGTCGTCGTCGTGGGCCACCGCGACCGGACGGCCGATGGCGCGCAGATGGCCAGCGCCTGCGTGGCGCCCGCCGTCTGCTGATCAGCGCCCCAGGACCCTGAGGATCTCGCGGCCGTAGGCCTCGAGTTTCTTGGCACCCACGCCGCTGATCTCTCCCAGTTCGACCAGATCCCCCGGCACCACGCGCGCCATCTCGGCCAGCGTGGTGTTCTGGAAAATCACATAGGCCGGCAGGCCATGCTCCCTGGCCACCTCGGAGCGCCAGGCCTTCAGCGCCTCGAAGCGCTCATGACCTTCCGCATCCAGCCCCAGCGCCGGGTCCGTCTTGGGCTTGGTCCCCGCCCGTGACGACTTGCTGCGCGGCTTCTTCTCTTCCGCCTCGCGCAGCCGCAGCTCCACCTCGCCCTTGAGCACCGCCCGCGCGCTGTCCTGCAGCGCCAGCGTGTTGAACTCGCCCTCGGCCGCCACGTGGCCCAGCGAGATCAGCTGGCGCAGCACGGCCCGCCACTGCTGCTCGGACAGGTCGGTGCCGCAGCCCCAGGTGGACAGCTGGTCGTGGCCGTACTGGCGCGTCTTGTCGCTCGCCTTGCCGCGCAGCACATCGATCAGGTGGCCGGCGCCGAAGCGCTCGCCGCGCTGGTGGAAGCGGTAGATGCAGCTCAGCAGCTTGCGCGCAGCCTCGGTCGCGTCCCAGGTGATGGGCGGATGCAGGCAGTTGTCGCAATTCCCGCAGGGCCTGGCCTCTTCGCCGAAATAGTTCAGCAGCCGCACGCGCCGGCAGTCCGTCGCCTCGGCCAGCGCCAGCAGCGCGTCCAGCTTGCCGCGCTGGCCCTGCTTGAAGACCTCGTCCGCCGGGCTGTCGTCGATCATGCGGCGCTGGTTGACGACGTCGGCCAGGCCGTAGGTCATCCACGCCTCGGCCGGCGCGCCGTCGCGGCCCGCGCGGCCGGTCTCCTGGTAGTAGCTCTCGATGTTCTTGGGCAGGTCCAAGTGGGCCACGAAGCGCACGTCGGGCTTGTCGATGCCCATGCCGAAGGCGATCGTGGCCACCATGACCAGGCCTTCCTCGCGCAGAAAGCGGTCCTGGTGGCGGCGGCGCACGTCGGCGTCCAGGCCCGCGTGGTACGGCAGGGCCTTGATGCCCTCGCTCTCCAGCCACAGCGCCGTCTCGTCCACCTTCTTGCGGCTCTGGCAGTAGACGATGCCGGCCTCGCCCTCGTGGTCGTCGCGGATGAAGCGCAGCAACTGCTCGCGCGGCGAGCTGCCCTTCTCGGCGATCAGGTAGCGGATGTTGGGCCGGTCGAAGCTGCTGATGAAGACACGTGCGTCCTGCAGCTGCAGCCGCTCGATGATGTCGGCGCGCGTCAGGTCGTCGGCCGTCGCAGTCAGCGCGATGCGCGGCACATCGGGGAAGCGCTCGTGCAGCAGGCTGAGCTGCAGGTACTCCGAGCGGAAGTCGTGCCCCCACTGGCTGACGCAATGCGCCTCGTCGATGGCGAACATCGACAGCAGGCCGCGCTCGTGCAGCGACGTCAGCTGGGACAGGAAGCGCGGCGTTGTCAGCCGCTCGGGGGCGGCGTAGAGCAGCGTCAGGCGCCCGCTCATCATCTCGCGCTCGATGCGGCTGGCCTCCTCGCCGGTGAGGCTGGAGTTCAGGAAGTTGGCGTGCACGCCGGCCTCCTCCAGCGCGCCGACCTGGTCATGCATCAGCGCGATCAACGGGCTGACGACGATGGCCACGCCCTGACCCCGCGTGTGCCGCACGATGGCCGGCACCTGGTAGCACAGGCTTTTGCCACCGCCCGTGGGCATCAACACCAGCGCGTCGCCGCCGGCAACCACCTGCTCGACGATCTCCGCCTGCTGGCCGCGGAAGGCGGTGTAGCCAAAGACTGCTGACAGGACCTGGTGGGCTGCGGATTGCAGGTCGTCGGTGGGTTCAGGAAGATGCAGGGGCGGATTCATTCAGCCGCTATTGTCCCAGGAGCTTCGGAGAACCTCATGCCCACACCCGCCGAGTTGCGTCAGCGCCTGATCCGCAATTTCCACGACGCGCCGCGCGAGCGCTTCCTGCGCGCGCCGCTGTACGACTCCCAGAACGCCAGCATGACCCAAGGGACGGCGGCAAAGAACCTGGGCGCCAGTTTCGACATCGTGGCACCCGGCCAGATGAGCTGCCCCTACCACCTCCACCATGCGGAGGAGGAGATGTTCATCGTGCTGCAAGGCCAGGGCACCCTGCGCGTCGCGGGCGAGCAGTTGCCCATCTCGGCAGGTGACGTCATCACCATACCGCCGGGGCCCGAGTACCCGCACCACATCATCAACACCTCGGACGCGCCGCTGCACTACCTGAGCATCAGCACGATGGTGAAACCCGAGGTCTGCGAATACCCGGACTCGGGCAAGGTCGGCGTGTTCGGCGAGGGGCTGCGCCTGCTGCAGCGGCGCGAGGCCGGGCTGGACTACTGGGACGGCGAGCCGTGAGCGCGCTGGCGGCGCGTCACGCGCGGTCCCAGCCCAGCCGCACCAGGCCGCACTGGCGGCACACGAACTTGTAGAACGCGTTGTCGCCGGCCGGCTCGTAGTCACGCGTGGCGGCCGCCCATTGCTTCTCGGTCGTGCCGTAGTGCTGGCGCCAGTCCGCCCGGGTCGCCTCACTCGCGTCCTCGACATCCTCCTCCGCGGCATCGCCATGGAATTCGCAGGCGTCGTTGCAATGCACCAGCCACTCCTCCTGCTGCCAGCACGAATAGCCCGGGGTCCTGAGGCTCACCTCGTCCACGATGTCCTGCGACAGGCCAGCCTTCAGCAGCGGCTGTGGGTCCGAGAAGCTCGCGCCCAGCTGGCTCGCGGCCGAGCCATCGGCAATGCACCAAGGGCACAGCTTCTCGTCCAGGTCGCGGGTCGCATAGACCGGCTGCACGTAAACAAAACCGCGTGACTGGCCGCAGCACGCGCACGGGACCTGCCGCGGCTCGACGGCGCCCGTGGCGAGCGGGTCAGCGTGGTAGCGGAACTTGGGAAGGGTGTTGTCCATGGGGGCTCCCGGTCGGCTCAGTAATGCGGCGGCAACTCGTCGCGCAGCGTGCGCGGCGCGCTCGGCTCGGCCAAGGCGCGGTCACGCAGCTCCACCAGCTCTCGGATCAGCCGGTCGATTTGCGCCTGCTGGCGCACGATCACCTCGTTGAGCTGTTCGACCGTGTCCTCGGCAAAGCTCGCCTTGATTTCGAGGTCGGTGACGCGCTGCTCCAGCGCCTGCAGGGTGATGTCTTCCATCCCCGTATTGGGCCAGATCAGCGCTTGTCACCCTTGGCGCTGATCGTCCCCATGCCCGACACCGAGCGCTGCACGCTGGGGTTGCCGAAGTAGTCCACCGAGCCGATGCCGGAGATGTGGGCGGACAAGTCGTCGGTCACCCACAGCACCACGTTGCCGATGCCACTGACGCTGACGCGGGCGCTGCGGGCCTGCAGCCTGTCGGCGATGACCTTGCCCTTGCCGGAGATCTGCAACGCCAGCTCGTCCACCCGGCCGCCCAGCTGGCCGTCGCCGGCGCCGGAGATGCCGAAGGTGAGCTGGCGCACCTGCAGCTGGTCCAGCCGCGCGATGCCCGCGCCGCTGATGCTGAGCTTGAGCTGGTCCACCCGCAGCGGCCCCGGCGCGTGCACGTCGCTGGCGCCGGAGACGGACAGCTGGCGCAGCTGGCGCATCTCCACCTGCACGAAGAGCTTGCCGTTGTGCCAGAACTTCCAGCCGCCGGCCGGGCGGATGACGAGCTGGCGGTCGACGAGCTCGACCTCGACGCTCTTCTGCACCTCGGCGTCGCCGGCAATGAAGGCCTGGTCGCGATCGCCCTGCACGAGGAGGACGCGCGCTGCGCCGGCCAGCTCCAGGCGGTCGAAGTCGCCCGGGGCGTAGACGCGCCCGGGGCCGGCCGGCGGCAGGGGCGGCGCGGGCTGGCCGACAGGCGCCGGCGGCGCGGGCGGGGCCGGCGGCACGGTCTGGGCCTGTGCCAGCCCGGCCGCAGCCAGCAGCGACAGCAAGAGCGTCTTCACAGCGACTGCTCCCTCAGCATCTTGGACACCTCGCGGTTGGCCGTGATGCGCGTGCCGTCGCGCAGCTGCACGACGAGCTGCGAGTTCTCGTCCGGCGTCATGCTGTCGACGAAGTCCAGGTTGACGATGCAGCCGCGCTGCACGCGCAGGAAGCGCGTCGGGTCCAGCCGCGTCTCGAAGTCGGCGATGGGCAGGCGCACGAGGAAGCTGCGGCCTTTGCTGGTGATGGCGGTGTATTTGTTGTCCGAGCGCAGGCACTCGATGGCGTCCACCTGCAGCGGAAAGATCTTGCCCTGGTCGCGCACCAGCAGCCGGGTCAGCGGCGCATCGTGCGGCGTGCCCAGCGCCTGCGCCACATCGGCGGGGCTGGGGCCAGCGTCGCGCAGCGCATGCGCCACCGCCTCATCGAAGCGCTCGCGCGAGAACGGCTTGAGCAGGTAGTCCACCGCGTGCAGCTCGAAGGCGGTCAGCGCGTGCTGGTCGTAGGCCGTGGTGAAGATGATGCGCGGCTGGTGGGCGTCACCCTGCAGCGCCTGCACCACCTGCAGGCCGGTCAGGCCGGGCATCTGGATGTCGGTCAGCACCAGCGCGGGCTTGAGCGCGCGAATCTGCGCCAGCGCGTCCTCGCCGTCTTCGCACACGGCGACGAGCTGCAGGCCCGGCGTGGCCTTCACCCAGTCGGCCAGCGCCTCGGCGGCCAGGTGTTCGTCTTCGGCGATGAGAACGGTGGTCATGCTCATGTCTGTGGAATAAACAAATCGACGCGAAAACCTGCGCCGGGCGCGGTGTGGATGCGCAGACGGGCCTGGCCGTCGTAGTCCAGCGAGAAGCGCTTCTTCAGAGCGGCCAGGCCCACGCCGCGGCGCTGGCCGGGCTGGGGCTCCAGGGCCTCGGGCTCGCAGCCGGGACCGTCGTCGGCCACGGCCAGGTCCAGGCCGTGGTTGAGCGCGTTGCGGCGTGCGGTGATGGTCACGCAGCCGCCGCCCTTGCGCGGCGCCACGGCGTGCAGGATGGAGTTCTCCACCAGCGGCTGCAGTGTCAGCGGCGGCAGCTCGTCGGCCATCACGCGCTCCTCCAGCTGCCAGTCCACGCGCAGCCGTGATCCCAGGCGCAGCGCTTCGAGGGCCAGGTAGTCCCGCAGGAAGTCGATCTCGTCTGCCAGCATCACCCGGTCCTCCGCGCCTCTCTTCGTGTCCAGCACGTAGCGCAGCATGGAGGCGAACTTCAGCAGCGCGGCCTCGGCGGCGGCCGGGTCCTTGCGGGTCAGTGCGATCAGCGAGTTCAGCGTGTTGAACAGGAAATGCGGGTTGAGCTTGCCGCTGATGGCCGACAGCTCGGCCCGCGCCAGCGCGCTCTCGGCCTGCGCCGCAGCCACCGCCGCCGAGCGCGCCGCGCGCGACTGCAGCACGGCCATGAAGGCCGTGGCGATGGTGGCGTAGACCACCAGCCCCCACACCGAGCGCCACAGCAACCCGGCCACCAGCACCGCGCCGGCATGGTCCACGCCGAACAGCGCCACGTTGACGGCGAACTCCCCCGCCTGCCAGCAGGCCGAGAACGCCACCGCCGCCAGGGCATGGGCCATGGCCGCCGCGGCCGGGCCGGCGTCGCTGGCGTGCAGGCGCCGCGCCAGTGGCCACACGGCAATGCCCAGCAGCATGGGCGCCCACAGCATGGTGGTGGCCTGGTAGACAGCCAGCCAGAACGGGTCCAGCCCGCGGTCGAATTCGCTGCCGGCCAGCACGAAAAGGCACCAGGCCAGCGCACAGCCCCCGGCATAGGCCAGCCACAACCGCCGGTTGGGGTGGCGGCTGCCGCGACGAAGGGCTGGCGTGTTCATAGCTTCATCTTAGGGAGGCCCGGCGGCCGGCATGGGGGTGGGGAGACGAAGTGCGGGCGCCGGGGTGTGGGATGCGACTCCCGAGGTACTGCTGACGGCCCAAGGGCGGGGTGCGCCGGCATAATTCGGCCCTTCCCCCATCGAATTCGGACGAGCGTCATGGCCAGCGTCAACAAAGTCATCCTCATCGGCAACGTCGGCAAAGACCCCGAGGTTCGCTACAACCCCAGCGGCGGCGCTTGGGTCACCCTCAGCCTGGCCACGACCCGCAACTGGAAGAACCGCGAGTCCGGCGAGCGCCAGGAAGAGACCGAATGGCACCGCGTCGTCTTCAACGACCGCCTGGCGGAGATCGTCGGCGAGTACGTCAAGAAGGGCCGCCCGCTGTACGTCGAGGGCCGCCTGAAGACCCGCAAGTGGCAGGACAAGGAAGGCCGCGACACCTACACCACCGAAATCATCGCCAGCGAGATGCAGCTGCTGGGCGGCCGTGAAGGCAGCGGCGGTGGCGATGAAGGTGGCGGCGGTGGCAGCTACAGCCGTGGCGGCGGTGGCGACGAGATGGGCGGCGGCCGCCCGGCGGCGCGTCCGGCAGCGGCTCAGCGCCCGGCACCTCAGCGGGCCCCGGCCCCGGCGCCCAAGGCGTCGACTGGGTTTGACGACATGGACGACGACATTCCGTTCTGAATATCGACGTCCGTTGAATGACAAAAGGCCCGCGGCGTGAGTCGCGGGCCTTTTTTGCGTGGGCGCCGGGCGTAAAAAAACCGGCTCAGGAGAGCCGGTTTTTCACGGGAGCCTGAGGGACTCAGTAGCGACCACCACCGAAGCCACCCGTGCCGTAGCCGACATCCGACCGCTTGGTCGCGGTGTAGCCTGCTGCGCTGTAGCCGTCCGCGCTGTTGCTGGCTTCGCGAGGGCGGGCCAGGCTTACGACGATCGAACGTCCATCGACGGACATGCCGTGCAGGGCGGTGATGGCGGCCTGGGCCACTTCGGGGGAAGCCATTTCGACAAACCCGAAACCCTTGGAGGTGCCGGTGTCACGGTCCATCATGACGCGGGCTGAGGCCACGCGACCGAACTCGGCAAAGTTGCTTTTCAGGCTGGCATCGGTGACGGAATAGGGCAGGTTGCCCACGTAAATCTTGCTGCTCATGGAAGAGCCTTTCTGAATCATGGCGCACCCTCAGGGTGCCGGTGTGCGAAACGAGAGTCCGCGGCGAGGGGGAAATCTGGACGGGTCTGGCGTGGGCAGACCGTCAGCACACCGGGGGGTGCGGCATGCAGGTTTGCAGCCAGCCCTGGGTGACCGCAAAGAGCTTGGCGGCGTCGCGCGAGGCAAAGGTCTTGTCAAACCGGAACACCCGGCAGTAGCTGCCGTTGCCCTGGGCGCGCTGGACCGAGAAGGAGGCGCGAAAGCGTCCGCAGTCGGTCGTGTGTGTCGCGGGCGAAACGACGTACTTGCCCATGGAAATGGCGTTGTTCGAAATCTTGTTCAATCAGGTCCGCCGACTTGAATCGACCGGCGGGGGCATCGCGGGGCTCGGCAGGCTGCGGGTGCGCAGGCCCGACCGGGCATGAACGGCGCGCAAACTGCGCGCCGGGGTTGGGCAGGGACTGCCTGTGAGAAGGCTGTACTCGACTGCTCAACGTCCTGATTATACCTCCGGGCGGATTTGAATGCCGATTAATATTACTTTCAGTATTAAAGTCCGCGCGCTCGATGGCGCCTTGCCGCAGCGGTTGAGTGCCTGAATGCCCCCCGATGACGCGACGAGTGTTCGCGCCGGCAGACCCTCGCCGCCCGGCCGCGCACCGCCACCCGCGCCGCGTCCCACAAACGAGGGAGCCCCCCCCGCGCAGCGCCCGCCAGCTTCAGCAGAATCAGCCCTCCCGGTTCTGTCCTCCCACCACGCCACGCGCCCGCCATGAAAACCCTGCTGATCTACGACGACCTCGTCTCCCTGAACCGCGACCAGCACCGCGGCCTGAAGCTGGCGGCGACGGACAGCCCCTTCGCGTTTGCCAGCGCGACCAACTCGGTACTGATTGCCGCCACGGAGCTGCCGCTGGCGGCGCTGGACTTCCCTTGCGTGTTCATCGAGGCCGATGGCGGCCACAGCCTGGCAGCGCTCGTGGGCCTGCGCGACCACGAGAACCTGTTCGTGCAGCCCGATGGCAGCTGGGCGCGCGGCGCCTACCTGCCGGCGTTCTTCCGCCGCTACCCCTTCGTGCTGGCCGAGGCCCCGGGCGACGCCACCTTCACCGTCTGCCTGGACCGCGCCTATGCGGGCCTGAACACGGACAAGGGCGAGGCGCTGTTCGATGAGCAGGGGGTGGAGACGCCGTGGCTGGAGGAGATCAAGCGCTTCTTGCTGAGCTTCCGGCAAGAGATGCAGACCAGCCGCGACTTCGCCAGCCAGTTGGCCGCGCTGGAGCTGCTGCAGGACGGCGTCATCGAGTACACGCTGGACGGCGAAAAGAGCACGCTGCGCGGCTTCAAGACCATCAACGAGGCCAAGCTGCGCGCGCTGGGCGCGGCCACGCTGAAGGACCTGGCCGACAAGGGCTGGCTGGGCTGGGCCTATGCGCACCTGCTGTCCATCCAGCAGGTCCAGCGCCTGGCGCTGCGGCTGGACGAGCGCCGCCGCCAGGACAGCGCCGAGCGCGACGCCGCGCCGGCCATGCATTGAGCCGGCCGGGGGGCGTGAACGGCGCCGTGGTTTCCGGCATCCCCGACAGGACGCGTCAAGAATCCCCTACACGGCCCGCGTGGCGCGGAGGCAGCGCTTGGCAGACAGTGCAGGCATCTCCCGACGACCCATCAGGTGAACCATGCGCGACAACGGCCCCGTGACCCGGCAGGTATCCGAGAACCGCGTGGCCGGTTTCGACGGCATTGACGGCATGACGGCATGACGCAGCAGACCTCGGCGCCGGTGGCGCGGCTGTCCGTCTCGGCGCTGTCGCTGCTGGCCCACTGCGCGGAACGGGTGGCGCAGACGGTGCGCGTATTCCCCCTGAACGGCGGGGCCGCATGAGCGCAGACACCGCAACGGGCCAGGGCTTGAAGCCGCCGGCCGCGACCACGCGCGACGAGCTCACGCAGCTGAACCGCCGCCTGCTCGACCAGGAGAAGCAGACCAGCCGCCGGCTGGCGCAGTCGCTGCACGACGAGCTGGGCCAGACGCTGGCCGCGCTGCGCCTGCACTGGGAGGCCTGCCGGGGCGCCAGCGCCGCGCAGCGCGAACTGATGGACCCGCGCATCGCCGAGCTCATCGTGCTGGCCAACCGACAAGTGCGCGGCGTGTTGGCCGAGCTGCGCCCGCCGCTGCTGGACGAGCTGGGCCTGGCCGCCGCCATCGACAACGAGATCCAGCAGCACCCGGCCAGCGCCGGCACGGCCCGCATCGAGCTGCATGCCGGCGCCACCGCGCAGCTGCAGCGTTGGCCGGCCGACATCGAGTACGCCGTCTTCATGGTCACCCGCGAGGCGCTGCTGAACGCGCAACGCCACGCGCAGGCGCGGCACATCCACGTGACGTTGGACGGCGCCGACGGGCACCTCGAACTCGGCGTCACCGACGACGGCCGCGGCTTCGATCCCGGGGCGGGCGGCCCTCACCTCGGTCTGGTCGGCATGCGCGAGCGCGCGCTGGCCATCGGCGCGCGGCTGCGCATTGACGGCTCGCCGGGGCATGGCACCATGGTTGCACTGACCTGGGAGCAGGCCGACGAGGCTGGAGCCGATGAGCCGCATCTACCTGATTGACGACCACGCCATCATGCGCGACGGCCTGCGCATCGTGCTGGAGACCGCGGGCCACGAGGTCGTCGGCGAGGCCGCCGACCCCACGCCCGCGCTGGCCGACCTGGGCCGGCTGCTGCCCGACGTCGTGCTGCTGGACCTGCGCCTGGGGCAGCGCTCGGGCTTCGAGGTGCTGGACGAGCTGCGCCGGCGCGGCCTGCAACTGCGCGTCATCGTGCTGACCATGTCCGACCAGCCCCGCCACGTCGCCGAGGCGCTGCGCCTGGGCGCCTGCGGCTATCTGCTGAAAGGCTCGGCCAGCTCCGAGGTGCTGCAGGCCGTGACCACCGTGGCCGCGGGCGGGCGCTTCCTGAGCCCCCAGGCCGCCGAGTTCGCCGCCACCGTGCTGACCGAGGGTGGCACGCGGTCGGGCGGCGAGACACTGTCACCGCGCGAGCGCCAGATCCTGCTGATGGTGGCGCAGGGGGCCACCAGTGGCGCCATCGGCGAGGTGCTGCACCTGAGCCCGAAGTCTGTGGACACCTACCGCAGCCGGCTGATGAAGAAACTGGGGCTGAACGACATCGCGGCGCTGGTGAAGTGGGCGCTCCGGGAGGGGTTGATCAGCCTGGACGAGGCTTGAGGCGGGACCGTTGGGGCTTGGGCGTCAGGCGGGTTGCGGGCGTTCAACGGGGCTGCAGTCGGGCGTTCCCTTGCCCGTCAGGCGCGCCCCGCACTTCGGGGCGCTTTCTTAGGTCGACAGCGTCCGCGAGAAGAACGGACTCAACTTGCCCATCGCGGCCGCCACGTACGTCGGCACCCAGTACGTCTCGATGTGTGTCGCGCCGTCGATCTTGAAGAGCTCCTTGTCCTTCGCGCCAGTGGCCTTGGCGAAGGCTTCCTCGGTCATGTAGAGGCTGTCCGCCTTGCTGCCGGCAATCATCAGCAGGGGCTGCTCGATCAGGTCGATGTGCTCCGTGGCGTCCCAACGCATCAGGTCCAACAAGCTGCTCATCGTGTACTTGAAGGTCGAGCCCGGATGGGCGTACCTGCGCCAGTAGTACTCGTAGCCCTGCCGGTACATCTCGAATGGCAGCGCGGCGATCTGTGCGTCCGTCATGTCGGCGTCGCCGGCATAGAGGATGCGCCCCCCGGCCTTCTCCTCGGCGCGCGCGTCTGATGCCTGCTTCAGGCGCTGCTGCACGGTCTGCAGCTGCGAGTCCGCGAAGCCATTGCGGCGCACACGCCCCGAATTGAACATGCTCAGCGTCGCCACGGCCTTGAAGCGCTTGTCGGACTTCGCGGCGGACAGCGAGTAGCCGCCACCGCCACAGATGCCCAGCAGGCCCAGGCGCGCGGCGTCCACGCCGGCAAACTGGGTGATGAAGTCCGCCATGCCGTGGATGTCTTCAACCCGGAACTGAGGCTTGTCGGTGCTGCGAGGCGTTCCGCCGCTGCCACCCTGGTAGGCCGCGTCGGCCGTGATGGTGATGTAGCCCAGGCCGGCGAGGCGCTGGGCATAGAGGCCCGCCACCTGCTCCTTCACGCCGCCGTTGGGATGCGCCACGACGACGGCCGGGTAGGTCTTCTTCGGGTCGTAGTTCGGCGGGGTGTAGACGTTGGCAACGATGTCCAGGCCGTTGAGCTTGTACGTCACCGGGTGGATGTTGACCTGGCCAGGCTCGTTCCTGGTGAGGGCGCCGTCGTAGACCAGCGTGAACGGGTTGTTGGCGGGGGCGGCCGCAGAGGCAGTCGGGATCATGGTGGGAACTCCAAAGGCGATGGCGGACAGAACGGCGGAGGAGGCGCCGAGGAACTCACGCCGCTGCAGGGAGGCCGTTTCGGGGGGCATGTCAAAGCTCCGTGGCTTGTTGAATGGGCTGGGATCAGTCCAGCTTGTTCTCGGCGAGAAAACGGGACACGAGGTCGGCGCCCGCTGAGAGATTCAGCGAATGTGTTGCGATGACCGGTTGAATCCGCCCTGCTGAGCCGCCCTCCCGCAGCCCCCAATGTCGGCTGCCGCTGATAAGAGCCGTTCAAGTCGTAGAGGCCGCTGCATGGCTGAAATCTCCAAGAATCGGCATCTAAAGATGTCCGCTCTTGTCGGCGACCGCCTCGACACAGGCCCTTGACGACGACTCACCGGGCCTCCAGGCAAAATCCAGATGATCGGGGCGAGCCTGGCGTCAGGCCTGCTAGGAAGCCCACCTTGAAGAATGGAGCAGCATCAATGGCGCTGACGAAGAAGGGCGAGTTCTGGTACGGGACGACGTCCGGCGACACCCAAGCCGAGCTGCGCAGCTACAGCGTTGCCAATCGCCATGAGGCCGTCCGGTTTGCCGCGTCCAAATGCGATTGCGGGTGCCGAACCTTCGCGCTGCAGACTGATGAAGAGGCCGGCGTGGCGATCCGCACCTGCACCGACTGCGGGCAGGAACACCTGATGGGCAACAGCGCGGACTACATTGAAGAAGCCGCGCCCGATGCGCACGAGTGCGTGTGCGAGAACGAGGTGTTCGAGCTGATGTCCGGCGTCTCCATGTACGAGGGCACACATGACGTGCGCTGGTACTACATCGCTTGCCGCTGCGTGGAGTGCAATCTGGTCGGGGTCTTCGCCGACTGGAAGTGTGAACCGGGTGATGCGGCGGCCTTCCTCGCCAAGGTATGAGCGGCCGATCCCAGCAGAGATCAGGCGCACAGGCTCCGGGCTACACAAGGCTCAGAGTCATGGCTCAAGTTTCATACCCTAGCTAGAGCAATACCTGACCCTCTCGCGCTGGAGCGCCTAGCCTCGGAACATCGGCGACGCCATGATCGCAGTTGTCGCGCGAGCGGCCGGGGGGTGCCATGAAGTGGTCGGCGGACTTGGTTGTATCCATGACAGTTAGCGCTGCACAGCCGCCTCTCGCTGACTCGGTATTGGCTTGAGGCTGAGGGTCATCATCCAGCGTTGGTCATCCGACGACCGCTTTGCCGACGTCGGTCGTTGGACGGTCTTCTGGGAACTCCGCACTTCCGGACCGGCCCTTCAGAGTTGGTCTTGCCTCAGCGGTCCAGCGAGTGCGGTGGTCCTGGGATCAATGGCACTTCTCGCGGTTGCCCAACTGGCGGCTCCAACTGAGGTGAAATCGGCACCCAGACGCACAGAGAATCGCGGCCTCAGCCACTGTCCGGTACGTTGCCACATGCGAAGCCGAATTGCCGCCCTTGTCGTCTGTATCCTGGCCGCCAATGCGCAAGCCAATGTCGTCGTGGTGAGCGCCGAGCGCATGCTCGACGTCGCCAGCGGCCGTTACCTGCCGCACCCGCAACTCGTCATCACCGACGGGCGTATCACTGCCGTCGGCAAGCAAGGCGATGCTGTGCCCACAGGCGCACGCCGCGTCGACCTGCCGGGCCTGACCTTGTTGCCCGGTCTGATCGACATGCATGTCCACCTTACCGGTGACCCGCGCTACAGCGGTTATCGCGGCCTCGAGTTCACCGACAACTTCTGGACCGTGGTTGGCGTGGCCAACGCCAAGAAGACGCTTGAAGCCGGCTTCACTACCGTGCGCAATGTCGGCTCCTCCAACTATGACGATGTGGCACTGAAGCAGGCTATTGAGCAGGGCCATGTGCCGGGCCCGCGCATCGTTCCGGCGACCTACGCGATCGGTGCCACCGGCGGCCATTGCGACAACACCGAGTTCCCGCCCTCCATCCAGCCCAACGAACCCGCCGTCGCTAATGGCCCCGAAGCCATCCGGGCCACGGTGCGCAAGCTGCGCAAGTACGGTGCCGAAGTGATCAAGTTCTGCGCCACCGGCGGCGTGCTATCCAAGACCGACGTCGCGGGCGCCCAGCAGTACAGCTTGGCCGAAATGCAGGCCCTGGTTGAAGAGGCCCACATGCTCGGGCTGCGGGTCGCGGTGCACGCCCACGGCACGTCGGGCATCAAGGACGCGATCCGTGCTGGCGCCGACACGATCGAGCACGCCAGCCTGGCCGACGACGAGGCCTTTGCCATGGCCAAGCAACGCGGCACCTGGTTCTCGATGGATATCTACAACGACGACTACATCCTCGCCGAGGGCGAAAAGAACGGCCTGTTCAAGGAGTCGCTCGAAAAGGAACGCGCCATCGGCCTCAAGCAGCGCCAGACCTTCCAGGCGGGCGTCAAGGCCGGCGTGAAGATGGTCTTCGGCACCGATGGCGGTGTCTACCCCAACGGCGACAACGCGCGCCAGTTCACCACCATGGTCACCTGGGGCATGACTCCGCTGCAGGCCATCCAGGCAGCCACAGTCAACGCAGCCGACGCCCTCGGCCGCAGCGCCGACGTGGGCAGCCTGGCCGTGGGGCACTTTGGCGACATCGTGGCGGTGCAGGGCGATCCAATGGTCAACGTCAAGCTGCTTGAGGCGCCCGCCTTCGTCATGAAGGGTGGCAGCGTCGTGCCATTGCCCTCCCGGTGAAGCCAAGCGCGTTAGCGCGATATCACCAGCCTTTTGTCCGGGGGGCGCGGCGCTGATGCGCCGCCCTTACAGCGCCAGCGAGCTGGCATTGCCGTCCGCTACGCCTAAACGGCTCGACTGGCACCGCTCCCTAATACGGAACGCTTGACTCCCCGATGCTTCTAGCTCTGCTTGGTCTTTGCCTTGGAGTCTTTCTGGCGACCTCATTCATCGCCATGGTCATCTCGATGGTCGCGATGATCGTTGCGGCCAGCCTCGGCCATTCGTTCTCGTGGCTTGTTGTCGCTGATGCGCTTGGCGCTGCAATTAGGTTGGAATTTATTTTCCTGATGGTCGTCGGCTGGCCGCTGGGCGCTGGTGCAGGTTCTTATGGCGGTTGGCTTTTGGCGATACTCACGACGGCCTTGGTCGGGTCGGCGGCCTTCGCCTACTTCCTGTTTGCACGAATACCCTATTGGTGCACTTGGCTGGCCCTGCGTCGACTCATCGTCTGGCCTTTCTCCAGGTAGCAGTGAGCGTCGGCTTTAAGCCCGCCCGAGGGAACGAGATCACTTCCGCTCCGGGCACGTTGCTGCTGTACGGACGCCGACCGCGACCGTCAGCAATCGCTGCAGAACAGCCACCAGCTTGCACCGCCGAGGCAAACCGCGCCCTTGACGGATGGCGTGGCAGTCTGCCGATGCACGCCCGCACAGGCGAGGCGTGATCGCCTCAAGGCAATGGTTATCCTGCCGCCCCATGTACGCGCCCTTCTTCGGCTTGAAACAAGCGCCGTTCTCGATCGCGCCGGACCCGCACTACCTGTTCATGAGCGAGCGCCACCGCGAGGCGCTGGCGCATCTGCTGTACGGGCTGGACGGCGGCGGCGGCTTCGTGCTGCTGACCGGAGAGATCGGGGCCGGCAAGACCACCGTCTGCCGCTGCTTCCTGGAGCAGATCCCGGCAAACTGCAACGTCGCCTACATCTTCAACCCCAAGCTCACCGTCCCTGAGCTGCTGCAGGCCGTCTGCGACGAGTTCCACGTGCAGGTGCCCCCGGGCGCGCTGACGGTGAAGGGCTACGTCGACCCGCTGAACGCCTTCCTGCTGGCGCAGCACGCGGCCGGGCGCAACAACGTGCTCATCATCGACGAGGCGCAGAACCTCTCGGCCGACGTGCTGGAGCAGCTGCGCCTGCTGACCAACCTGGAGACCACCGAGCGCAAGCTGCTGCAGGTGGTGCTGATCGGCCAGCCCGAGCTGCGCGACATGCTGGCGCGGCCGGAGCTGGAGCAACTGGCCCAGCGCGTGATCGCGCGCTTCCACCTCGGCGCGCTGTCCGAGGCCGAGACGGCCCAGTACATCCGCCACCGCCTGACCGTGGCCGGCCTCACCGGCGCGCTGCCCTTCGACGGCAAGGCGCTGCGCCTGATCCACCAGCTCACGCGCGGCGTGCCGCGCCGCATCAACCTGCTGTGCGACCGCGCGCTGCTGGGCGGCTATGCCAGCGGCCAGGCGCAGGTCACGCCGGCCATCGTGCGCCAGGCAGGGGCCGAAGTGTTCGGCGCGCCGACCACGCCGCTGGCGCGCAAACGCCGTCGCCGGGCGGACCCGATCGGCATGGGGCTGGTGGTGCTCGCCGCGGCCGTGGCCGGCGCAGGGCTGACCTGGGGGCTGCAACAGCAGCTGCTGGCCGGGCGCAGTGGCAAGACCAGTGCGGCCGCAGCGGCCACGCCGGCCAGCGCTGCGTCCTCCCCCACCGGCGCAGCGAGCGCGCCGCCAGTGGCGAGAGCGGCTTCGCAGCCGGCCTCGGCCGCCAGCAGTGCCGGGCACGCGACGCGGGCGGCACCCGAGCCGCTGCAGCTGGCCGACTGGGCGCCGCGGGACAGCGACGCCTGGGCCGCACTGGCCCAGCGCTGGGGCCTACCGCTGGGTCCCCAGGCCGACGCCTGCAGCGCAGCCGCGCAGCATGGCCTGCAGTGCTATCGCAGCGCCAGCGGCAGCCTGTCACTGATCCGCCTGATCGACCGCCCGGTGCTGCTGACACTGCAGCGCCCCGGCCAGCCACCGGCACTGGCCGCGCTGGTGGGCCTGGACGGGCAGCAGGCCACGCTGCTGGTGGAGGGCAAGCCGCGCCGCGTCGCGCTGCCCGACCTGGCCGGCGCGTGGCGCGGCGAGTTCACCACTTTCTGGCGCGTGCCGCCGGGCTACGCCAACCGGGCCGACAACATCGCTCCGCTGCGCGGCTGGCTGGCCACCCGGCTGGCCCATGTGTCCGGCGCACCGGTCGGGGCCGCTGCCTCCGCGCCGCCAGGCTGGACCGAACTGAGCCGCCAGCTCCGCGCCTTCCAGGCCAGCCAGGGTCTGCAGCCAGACGGCCGCGTCGGCCCCATCACGCTGATGCAAATCAACCGGGCGACCGGCGTGGCCGAGCCGCGCCTGGACCCCGGATCGACCGACTGAACCGCCATGTCCTACATCCTTGACGCCCTGCGCCGTGCCGAAGCCGACCGCGAACGCGAGCGTGGCCAGGTGCCGGGCCTGCACACCCAGGCCTCGTCCGGCAGCGACGCCGTGCCGGCCGCCGGCCAGCGCCGCTGGCTGCCCTGGGCCGGCGGCGGCCTGCTGCTGCTGGCCGGCATCGGCGCCGGCAGTTGGTGGGCCAGCGGCTCACATGAAGCCCCTGCCGCGGTTGCGCCGCCGGTGTCATCGCCAGTGCCGCCACCTTCGCCCGCCCCGCTGGCCACCGCGGCCCCACCCGCCGAGGTAGCCACGGCGCCCGTGATCTCGCCCGCATCCACCGCACCACCCGCACCGCAGCCTGCGGCCTCCGGCTCGCCCTACCTGGCGCCCGCGCCACCACCGGGCGCGGTGGTCGCCGCCAAGGCAGCACCCGTTCCCGCAGCACCGCCAGCCCCAGCTCCCGCGCCCGCAGCAGAAACCCCCATTCCGCGACTGACTGAGCTGCCCGAGAGCACGCGCCGCGAACTGCCCAAGCTGGTGATCAGCGGCTCGGTCTATTCGGAAGACCCGGCCAGCCGCTTCGTGATGGTCAACGGCGAGGTGGTGCGCGAAGGCACCCGGCTGGTCGCCGACCTGGTGCTGGAGCAGATCCGCCCGCGCGAGCTGGTGTTTCGCTTCAAGGGCCAGCGCTACCGGCAACCGGTCTAACGCTCAGCCGCCCAGCAAGCGCATCAGCGGCGAGGGCCCGGCCGCCAGCAACCGGTTGTCCTGCTCGTCCTTCAGCTCGACCCCGCTCAGCTGCCGCGCTCGTGCCTCGCGCAGCAGGGCATGCAACTTGGCAGCGGCGGCAGCCGGCGCCAGGCCTTCAGGGCGGACGTTGGAGATGCAGTTGCGCTGCGCGTCGACGAGGCCGGGGTGCGGCGCCCAGCTGAAGTAAAGGCCCAAACTGTCCGGCGCCGACAGGCCCGGGCGCTCGCCGATCAGCACGACGACGCAGCGGGCGTTGAGCAGCGCGCCGACCTCGTCGCCAAGCGCGACACGGGCCTGGGTGGCGACGACGGGCGGTGCCCAGGTCCAGCCGCCTTCGGCCAGCAGTCGCTCGCGCAGCGCGGCGAACAGCGGCAGGGCCTGGCGTTGCAGCGCGAGCGCGGAGAGCCCGTCGGCGAGCACGAAGGCGAGGTCGGCTGCGGGCGCCTGCAAGGCCGCCAGCGCGGCAGCACTGGCGTCGTCGAGCCGGCGGCCCAGATCCGGGCGCTGCAGGTAGCTGGCGCGGTCCGCCGCCTGGCTCTGTGCCCGCAGCGGCGCCTCGCCCAGCGCGCGCAGGCCGGCCAGCAACTCGCCCGCATCCAGCGGCGCATGCACCGCGTCGCGCGCCGCGGCATGGGCTTGCTGGAAGGCCAGGTGCGCTGCCGTGGGGAGGCTCGCGCCGGCGCGGCCCAGCGCGATGCGCGCGGCGGTGTGGCGGCCCAGGCTGGCCCAGGGTTGGGGCGTGACGGGGGGCTTCATGCCTGGGCCAGCAGCGCGGCAAAGCGCGCCGGCATGCCGTCCGCCAGGCGCGGCTCACCGCCGGCCTCGAACACGCCCATGCGCTGCAGCCAGGCCTCGAACTCGGGCGCCGGGCGCAGGCCCAGCAGCTGCCGCATGGCCAGCGCGTCGTGGAAGCTGGTGCTCTGGTAGCCCAGCATGATGTCGTCGGATCCCGGCACGCCCATGATGTAGTTGCAGCCCGAAACGCACAGCAGCGTCAGCAGGCTGTCGAGGTCGTCCACGTCGGCCTCGGCATGGTTGGTGAAGCACACGTCCACGCCCATGGGCAGGCCCAGCAGCTTGGCCGCGCAGTGGTCCTCCAGGCCCGCGCGCAGGATCTGCTTGCCGTCGAACAAGTACTCCGGCCCGATGAAGCCGACCACGCTGTTGACCAGCAGCGGCTCGAAGTGCCGGGCAACGGCGTAGGCCCGGCATTCCAGCGTCTGCTGATCGCAACCGTGGTGGGCGCCGCTGGACAGCGCGCTGCCCTGGCCGGTCTCGAAGTACATGACCTGCGGCCCGCCCCGCCTGAGCGACAGCGCGGCCTGCTGCGCCTCGGCCAGCAGCGCCAGCGTGATGCCGAAGCCGCGGTTGGCGCCCTCGGTGCCGGCGATGGACTGAAACACCAGGTCCACCGGTGCGCCGCGGTGGATCGCTTCGAGCGTCGTCGTCACATGCGTCAGCACGCAACTCTGCGTCGGGATCTCGTGATGGCTGATCACCGCGTCAAGCATCTGCACCAGGCGCATGACCTGGGGCAGGTTGTCGGTCGCGGGGTTGATGCCGATGACGGCGTCGCCGGCACCCATCAGCAGGCCGTCCAACAGGCTGGCGGCGATGCCGGCCTCGTCGTCGGTCGGGTGGTTGGGCTGCAGCCGAGTGGCCAGCCGCCCGCGCAGGCCGACAGTGCTGCGGAACCGGGTGACCACCTCGCAGCGACGTGCAATCAGCATCAGGTCCTGCACGCGGCAGAGCTTGGTGACGGCGGCAGCCATCTCGGGCGTCAGGCCGGCGGCGATGTCGGCCGGGTCCACCACCTCGGCCAGCAGCGCGTCGCGCAGGCCCCCCACCGTCAGGTGGGAGATCGGCGCGAAAGCAGCGGCGTCATGCGTGTCGACGATCAGGCGGGTGACCTCGTCCATCTCGTAGGGCACGACGGCTTCGTTCAGGAAGGCCTTCAGCGGCAGGTCCGCCAGCGCCAGCTGTGCAGCCACGCGTTCACGCGCATTGGCCGCAGCGACGCCGGCCAGCTCGTCCCCCGACCGCCGCGGGCTGGCCTTGGCCAGCAGCGTGCGCAGGTCCGGGAACTGGAAGCGCTCGGTGCCGAGGGTGTGGACGTAGGCCATGCCCCGAGTGTGCGCAAAAGCCGTGCCACCTGCATGACAAAGCGGTGACCAGCGCCCATCCCCAGGTGCCGATTACCAAAGCTGCAAGCGTGGGATTGTTGGAGCGGCCCGGTGCTGCCGAACATGCCGGCCGTTCCCGCACCCGTTCTCGTCTCGATGTCACCCTCCATCCTGCCTCGCAGCCCGCGGGCAGCCCTCAGCTTCAGCATCCTCGCGCTTGGCGCCGGCATGGCCAGCTCGGCGACTCCGACCGCAGCACCGCAACCCCCGGTGGACCCGGCGGCGATGCACCAGCTGGTCGACGCGGTCAGCCTGGATGTGATGTCCGAAGCCTCGGTCAATGCCTGCGAAGACGCGGGTGCGGCGTCCTTCGAGCAGGTGCGCGCCGCCTGGGCGGCCTGGCGGGATCGCCACCAGCTGGCCAAGCTGGGCCAGGTGCTGAAGCAGACCCACCAGCAGATGCTGCGCAAGCCACCAGCCTGGGAAGAGATCACCCAGCCGGTGCGGCAGCGCGTGCTGAACGACCCGGCACCCGACGCTGCCTGCGCCGCCCTGGCACGCGACTGGCAAACGGCCGGCATGGACGCCACCGCCCTGTACCCACGCGCCGGCGAGGCGGCGGCGGCGCTGGTGAGCGCCGGCCTGGCGACGACGCCCCAGGGTCTGCCGGTGGTGGACGTGCCGCCACGCGGCCCGTTCATCGTGCCGGGCCAGGTCGAGGCGCTGCATGCGCAGCAGGACCGCGGCTGGAGCTTCCTCTCGCAGGACCAGGCGCAGCAGAAGCTCGGCTGGGTGTACGTCAAAGGCCGCGTGAAGCGGGGTGACGCCGAGGTGTTTCCGTTCCAGCTGGCGCAGGACCAGGGCGACCGCGTCATCGGCACACCCGTCTACCTGAAGACCCGCGCCGCCGAGGGCTGGGTGGGCCGCGAGATCGTGCTGCGCGGCCTGGTCACGACGCTGAACTCGTACTCGATGACGCTGGAGAACGTTGCGCTCGTGACCGACACGGGCGGGCTCACGCCCTCGCCGCTGAAGTTGGAACGCTGGTCGCGCAAGCCCGTGATGCTGCGCCGCGTGCTGAGCCCGGCCGGCAAGGGCGTGGCCGACAAGGACGTGGCCGCCGTCGTCATCTTCGGCAAGACCGGCTACGACGGCATGGGCTGGTTCGAGGACGTGCGCTTCCTGCTGCGCGACGGCAGCGTCTACCACCGCACCCACATGCCGCCCGACGAGCTGAACGTGGCCGCGTCGCGCCAGCTGGAGCCGCAGCAATGGGGCCGCTGGCGCCAGACGCCCGCAGGCTACGAGATGCAGAGCCAGGACGCCGACGGCAAGCCACGCGACGACTGGCAGCTGGAGCGCCATTACGCGGTCAAGCCCTGGCCCCGCGACATGCGGCTGGACGGGCGCTACACGCACGCGACGTTCAGCGGCAGCCTGATGCT
The DNA here is from genome assembly GCA_016195825.1 of Burkholderiales bacterium. Classification (GTDB taxonomy): domain Bacteria; phylum Pseudomonadota; class Gammaproteobacteria; order Burkholderiales; family Burkholderiaceae_C; genus Pelomonas. Next base: position 22,770 of record JACPYV010000079.1, read on the forward strand.
GGGCGGCGTGTCGTCCAAGCGCAGCCTCCGCTTCACGCGCGACGGCCGTTTCGAGCGCAGCGACAGCTCGTTTGCCGGCTCAGGCGGCATGGCGGCGACGAACGGCGCCGTCATCTCGGCCTCGTCGCAGCGCGACGGCAGCGGCAGCCGCAGCATCGCCGGCGGCATCGCGGCGGGAGCGGGCGCCACCAGCGGCGTGCGCACCGTGGATGCCGGCGCCAGCCGTCGCGGCCGCTACCAGCTCGGCGGCTATGCGCTGACGCTGGACTTCGACGACGGCCACCAGGAACGGCTGCTGTGCTTCCCGGTGAACGACAGCCAGACGACCGTCTACGTCGACAACAGCAGCTACGGCCTCGACAAGTGACCCACTTCATGACGCGGATCGCTTCCACCCGCGCCGGCCTGCTCGCCGGCCTGGCCCTGGTCCTGCGTGCCGGCCTGGCCGGCGCGCTGCCGCCCGCCACGCCAAGCCTGCTGACCGACACCGCGGTCATGGGCCAGCTGGTCGGCGCGGTGAGCCTGGACGTGATGACCGAGGCCTCACTGGACGCCTGCAGCGACATCGGCGCCCCGTCCGCGGCGCAGGCGCGCGCGGCCTGGGTGGCGTGGCGCGAGCGCCATCAGGTCGCGCCGCTGCGCATGGTCCTCATCTCGTTGAAGCAGCGCAACGGCAGCAGCATGCCGCCCTGGAGCACCCTCACCGAACCGATGCGCCAGCGGGTGCTGACCGACGCCACGCCCGACAGGATCTGCGCCGGTCTGGGGCAGGACCTGCAGGGCGCTGGCATGGACGTGACTGCGCAGTACCCGCAGGCCCGCCCGGTGGCCCTGGCGCTGCTGCAGGCCAAGATGGCCTACAAGCCCACGACGCTGGACGTGGCGCCGGGCAGCCCCAGGGGCCAGCTCCTGTTGCCCAGCCAGATGCCGGCACTGGTGAAGCAGCAAGGCCGTTGGAGCGCGGTCTCCGAGGAGACGGCGCAGCAGAAGCTGGGGCTGGTCTACGTGAAGGGCCGCGTCGAGCGCTACGCCAGCGACGGCGACCGCTACCGCCTCGTGCAGGAGCAGGGCGACCGACGCTCCCGGCGCAGCGTCACGCTGGACGTCAGCGCCGAGCCCTGGGTGGGCCGCGAGGTGGTGCTGCGAGGCGTCGTCACTTCGCTGGACAACAGCTACGTGAACCTGGCTGCCGCGGCTGTCGTCGGCGACCCCTCGGGGCTGACACCCTCGCCACTGCCGCAAGAGCCCCTGGAGCGCAGGGAAGTGCTGCTACAGCGCGTGACCAGCGCGGCCGGCAAGGGCCTGCCCGACAAGGAGCTGGCGGCCGTCGTCATCCACGGCGAGGGCAACTACAACAACGGCACGCGCTGGGAGGAGGACGTGCGCTTCCTGCTGCGCGACGGCACGGTGTACCGCCGCACCGAGATGCCGCCCGACCAGCTCAACGTCGCCGCCTCGCGCCAGCTGGAGCCGCAGCAATGGGGCCGCTGGCGCGGTGCCGACCAGCGCTATGAGATGCAGTCCCAGGACGACGACGGCCGCCCTAACGGCGACTGGAAGGCGGAGAAGCACTACGCCGTCAAACCCTGGGCGCCGGACACCCGGCTGGAGGGCAGTTTCAGCCGCGGCAGCTTCCACGGCAGCCTGGTGCTGGGCGGCATGTCGTTCAAGCGCGCCATCCGCTTCACGCGCGACGGCCGCTTCGAGCGCAGCAACAGCTCCTTCGGCAGCTCCGGCACGCTGGCCGCCACGCTGAACAACACCGTCATCAGTGGCTCGTCCCAGGCCGATGGCAGCGGCAGCAGCAGCACCGGCGGCGGCACCGTGGGCGGGCCCTTCGGCACGGCCGGCGCCGTCAGCGCACGCAAGACCGACGACGGCGCCAGCCGTCGCGGGCGCTACCGCTTGAGCGGCTATGTGCTGACGCTGGACTGTGACGACGGCCACCAGGAGCGCCTGCTCAGCTTCCCCGTGCACCCCGATGGCAAGACCGTCTACGTGGGCGACGGCAGCCTCAGCCTCGACAAATGACCTTGATTTCCACAGGAGTGTTCATGCCCCGTTTCCCCTGCCGCGCCGCGCTGGCGGTCCTGGCCCTCGCCCTCGCCTGCGGTGCGGCCACCGCCCAGGTGGCGCCATCGCTCAGCCTGGCCGAACAGATGCGCAGCATGCTCGGCACGCCGCCCGCTGCCGCTGCCGCTGCCGGTGGCAAGACCGCGCCCACCCCGGCCCCGCCGCCCGCGGCCGGTTCCGCGTCCGTCATCGCCGGAGGCCCGGCGCAACTGCGCCAGTCCGCCACCGAGCTGGCCCAGCGCTTCCCGGCCGCGCACCGCGCCGCGATGACCCAGGCCTTCGAGGAGTCCTTCGCCTTCTGGCAGAAGCTGGAAACCCAGCTGGGCCTGGCGCCCAACGACGTGGGTGCCGCCACGGCCGCTTTCATCGCCGGCAACTACGCGGCCTTCATGCAGCAGCAGGTGCCGGACGAGGACTTCAAGGCCCTGGTCGCGCAGATGCGGGGGCTGCTGGCGCGCAACCCCGGCTTCGGCCAGGCCAGCCCGGCCGCCAGGCGCACGATGTACGAGCAACTGGCCATGGTGGGCACCTTCATGGCCGTCTACCGCGAGCAGCTCAAGGCCAGGCCCAACCCCGCCGAGGAAGTGAACTTCCGCAATGCTGCCAAGGCCAACCTCGAGGCTGGCATCGGGCTGGCGGTGGAGCGCATCCAGATCGGCCCGCAAGGCCTGATCGTGCGCTAGACCCACGTCTGCGCCACCGCGTCCCGCACGGCCGCCACGGCCGGCTGGGCCATGGCAGCCGGGCTGCTGATCCAGCAGAACCAGGTCGGCGCCGACCAGCCCGGCCAGATGCGGGCCTGGCCGGCCTCTTCCATCAGCGCGGCCTGGTCACGCCTGACCATGCCGGCGCCCATGCCGGCCGCCACCATGCTGCGCACGGCCACCTCGGTGTCGGCCGCCAGGCCCACCTCCAGCGTCGCGTGGGCCTGGGCGAACAGCCGCTCCTGGTGGATGCGCAGGCCGCAGTCCGGCGGCGTGGTGACCCAGGGCAGTGCGGCGAGGGCCGCCAGGTCGGGCGGCAGGCCGCCGCTGAGCAGCAGGCGCTGCGGCACGACGGGCACGATCTCGGTGGCCTGCAGGCGCCGCAGCTCCAGGCCCTCGATCTCGGGCTGCTCGTGCAGCACGCAGGCGCAGTCCAGCTCGCCGCGGCGCACGGCGGCGATGGCGCGCAGCGACACCAGCTGCTGCAACTGCAGTTGCACCTGCGGATGCTGCTCGGCCAGGTGCACGAACACCTCGCCCAGCCGCAGCGCGACCGCGTCGCTGACCGTGCCCATGCGCACCTGGCCACGCGCCTCGCCGCGGATCTGCGCGGCCGCCGCCTGCATGCCTTGCGCCGCGGCCAGCGTGCGGCGGGCCTCGGCCAGCAGCCGCTCGCCGGCGGGTGTCAGCGCCATGCCGCGGGCGCTGCGCTCGAACAGCTTCACGCCGAACTCATCCTCCAGCGCCTTGAGCTGCGCGCTGACGGCGGGCGGGCTGGTGAACACGCGCTCGGCCGCCCGCGTGAGGTTGCCCTCGGTGGCGACGGCGACAAAGGTCTTGAGCTGGTAAATCTCCATGGTCGGCATTCTGGGCACACCGGCGGCGGGCCGCTTGTGGATTTTCCGAACGGGGCGGTCCGCCGAAACGAATGGCCCATTCCAGGCCCGGCGCCCACAGTGATGGCATCCGAATTCGTCTGGAGACCGGCCATGACCGCCAACACCCGACCCGGCGCCATCGGCGCCCTGCTGTTTGCCACCGCCGCCTGGGGCAGCCTCTTCCTGATTGGCAAACCCGTGGTCGCCCAGCTCGACCCTGTCTGGTTCACGCTGGCCCGCTACACGCTGGCCACCGCCGTGCTGGCCCTGCTGGTGCAGTTCGTCGGCCATGAGCCCTGGGCCAAGCTGCGCCGCCACGCGCTGCGCCACAGCCTGGTCGGCCTGGCTGGCTACGGCGTGTTCAGCATCATGGTGTTCCACGGCCTGCGGCTGTCCCTGCCCTCGCACGGCTCCGTCATCATGGCCACCATGCCCTTCACGACGATGGCGCTGCGCTGGGCACTGGACGGCCAACGCCCGCCGCTGCGCGCGCTGCTGGGTGCCGCGCTGGCCCTCACGGGCGTCGCCACCGTGGCCCACCTGCTGGGCCCCAATGGCCCGGTGACGGGCGAAGTCGACGCGCGCATGCTGCTGGGCGATGCCATCACGCTGGCAGGCACGCTGGGCTGGGTGCTCTACACCCGTGCCATGGCCCGGGTGCCCGACCACAGCCCGCTGGAGTACACGGCCCTCACGGCCATCGCCGCGCTGCCGGGGCTGGCCGCGGTGGCGCTGATGGCGACGCTGATCGGCTGGGCCGACGCACCGTCCGCCGGGCTGCTGCTGGACCTGAGCCCTAAGCTCGTCTACATCGCCCTGGTGCCCACGGTGGCCGCCGTGCTGGCCTTCAACGCTGGCGTGAAGCGCCTGGGTGCGCCGCTGGGGACGCTGTTCCTGAACATGGTGCCGGTCTCGGTCATCGCTGTGCACGCCGTGATGCGCGAGGCGCCGCAGGCCAACGAGATTGCCGGCGCCGCACTGGTGGGCCTGGGCCTGGCGCTGACGGTGTGGACGCCCAAGGCCGCGCCCGCCGCCAGGCCGCAGCGTGCCGCCGCACTCGGCGCCGCCCCCTGCACCCGCTGATCTTGCGGCGGGCGCCCAGCGCTCACCACCTTGTCACGCGGGCGGCCTAGCCTGGGCCTCCCGCCCACACAGCTGACGCGCCCATGCCCCTGTCCACCCTGGCCACCTTCCTCCCTGCCTGGGCCTGGGCCCTGCTCGCCGCGCTGGCACTGGGGGTGGCCCTGATCGCCGGCCAGGGCAAGCTGCTGTTCGGCCGCACCTGGCGCATCCGCCGCACCGACCCCGGCCCGGCAGCCGCACGACGGCACGCCGAGGCCGTCTGGCTGACGCGCCCCGGTGGCGTGCAACTGCAGGGCTGGCTCACGCTGCCGTCGGACGGACCGCCGCCCCGCCGCCTGCTGCTGTGGTTCGGCGGGCGCAACGAACACGTCGCCTGGACGCCCGACCTGGCCGGCTGGCTGCCCGACGACTGTGCGCTGCTGGCCTTCAACTACCGCAGCCTGGGCCAAAGCGGTGGCTGGCCGTCCGAGGCCGCCTGCGTGGCCGACGGCGAGGCGGCCGCCACCTGGGGCATGGCACGACTCGCCTTGCCACCCGGCGCACTCCATCTGGCCGGGCGCAGCCTGGGCACCGGCGTGGCCATGCAGCTCGCGGCGCGGCTGGCCGCAGCCGGCTGCCCAGCGGCCAGCGTCGCGCTGATCACGCCGCTCAAGAGCCTGCGTGCGGTGCTGCGGCGCAACCCGCTACTCGCGCCGCTGACACCCTGGTTGCGCTCGCCGCTGGACAGCGTCAGCGCCGCGCGGGCGCTGAGGGGCGAGGTGCTCGTGCTGCTGGCCGACCGCGACCGCCAGGTGCCGCACGCGCACTCGCACGCCCTCGTACAGGCTCTGCGGCACGCCGGTGCGGCCGTGACCGTGCACCGGGTCGCCGGCACCAACCACCGCAGCCTGGCGCGCACCCCCGCGGCCATGCGCCACCTGGGTGGCTGGTTGCTGGAAGAATCGGCCGCACCATGAAGACCACCCTGAAAGCCCTCGCGGCGGCAGCCGCCGTCGCCAGCACGCCGGCTCTGGCTGCCGACACCCAGTTCGCCGTCCTCGTGCTCGCCATGCCCACCAAGTACCACTACGAGTACATCCCGGTGGCACGCGACAGCTTCGAAAAGCTCGCCAAGCTGCACGCCTTCGAGCTCACCTGGACGGCCCAGCCCGGGGCCTTCGAGGGCGACCTCAGCAAATACGCGGCAGTCGTGCTGCTGAACAGCTCGGGCGAGGAATTCAACGAGGCCCAGCGCGCTGGGTTTGAGCGCTTCATGAAGGCCGGCGGCAACGCCGTCGTCGTGCACCGCGCCATCATCAGCAAGCCGGGTCTGTGGCCCTGGTACGAAAAGCTCGTCGGCCGCAGCTTCGTCATCCACCCCATGCTGCAGACGGCCGTCGTCACCAAGGTCGACGCAGGACACCCCGCCACCTTCGGCCTCCCGGACCGCTGGATCTGGTCAGACGAGTGGTACGAGTTCAGCAACCCGCACGGCGTGACGATCAACCCTGTGCTGGCCGTGGATGAGCGCAGCTACGACCCCACCAAGATCTGGCCCGGTCAGGTCGCCAAGGGCATGGGCGCCGACCACCCGGTGAGCTGGTGGCACGCCCACGAGAAGGGCCGCGTGTTCGTCACGGCGCTGGGGCACAACGCACAGATGTACCAGGACCCGCGCTATCTGGATCACCTGTGGGGCGGGGTGTGGTGGGCAGCCACCGGATTCGGTCGTTCGTCCCCGCCCTGACAAGTCGATCGGGCCGACAGTTGCTGTCTATCGGCAACGCCGATCGCTGGCTTTGACCTGCTGGCCTGCCCTCCGGTACCCGCACCAGACTTCTTGACGAGTCCGCTGGGTCGAAGGGATTGCTCCTGGTGTGCTGCGGCAGCGGGACCGTGCCGCCGGTTGACTGCCGATGTAGGGCTGCGAACTTCGCTGGTCGCATCGCGCGCCCGCAGCGAGCTCCAGTGCAGGGCACTCGCCCGAGTCAATAAAGCGTGCTGGAAGGGCTATGCCCGGCCAAGGCCAACAGGCGGGGCGCCGTTGACCGGGGCACCGGCACCGCTCAGCGCAGCGCGTCGTTGAGGGTCGAGGCCAGCCGCTGCGCGGCCAGCCTGAGCCGGGCAACCAGCACGGGGTCCCACTGCGCCGCATAGCCCGGCTCGATGAAGCGGCCTTCGGGATAGAAGCCGGGACTCAGGACGACTTTGCAGGATTCCACGGCCCATGCGGCAGGCTGCGGGGGCACAGCCGCCGCCACTGCGGTTGCCGCAGTCTCTGACCGCAGGGCGTCCAGGCCGCCCGCGCGATTGCGGATCAGGCCGCCGTCCCACAGCGAATGCAGGTTGGTGCCGCGGCCGAAGGCCTGGACCTGAAACAGGTTGCCGCCCTTGTCGTCCTTGAAGCCTGCATGCAAAGGCTGGTGCACGTCGCCGACCAGGTGGACGACCCACTTCAAGGCAACCAGGCGCTCGCTGTCGGGGGCCTTCGACTTCAACACGACCACCTGCCTGTTCAGGGCCTCGACTGCGCATTGCCCGTTGTCGCAGTCACGTTCGCGGTCGTAGGAGCACTCGCCAGGCGGCGGGTTGACGTAGTGCCAGGGTGCCGTCGCCTGCGAGCGGACTTCATCCGCCCAGGTCGACACGGACTGCAGGGTGGCGCCGGGCTCACCGGACAGCAGCCGTGCAACTTCGGATCGTGCAGCAGGAGTCAGTTGGCTCTCGGCCACTTCGGCAATCAGGCGATGCCCCTCGGCACCCCACGCGTTGGCCGCTGACGATGCGGTAAGCAGGACCAGCGCTGCGCTGATGGCGACGGACGTATTCATGGACAGGTTCATGGGCTTCACGGCCGCAAGTGTCTGACACCGGGCATTGAACTCGGCCGTGACGCGAAAGCAGCCCCATGCAAACTCGGCGCAGCCCGGTCTGACCACCGATCTACGCGGACTTTCTGGCCTCAAATGTCACGAGGTACAGCGATCACGGGTTTCGCAGCGCGAGCTCGAAATGCATGCCGTCTGGGCCAGTGGTGAAGTGCCCCCCCCAGGCAAAGCCGCACGCATTGAAGATCGGCACGATGCTCAATAGCGATCCCGCCTGACCCAGCGCTGCGGGTTGGGCATTCATGGCATTGGCTTGCGTGTTCAGGTCGATCGCGATACCCCAGGTATGGCGGCTCAGTGGACGGCTCGGGTTCGAGTCAATATGGCGAGGCACGAAGGTGCCGCCACAGTTCACGATCACATTGGCTGGGACGGTGCCCGCTTGGATGGCAGCCTGGATCCGGTTGAAGGCCTCGACAAAGTGCGGATGTGCCCTCGCGTGAACGTGCTGGGGACCCGCGAGCAAGGCGTGATTGAACGGGACAATCTGGTGCTGAGCCTGGCCCGGCTGCCCAGCGCTGACCACACGAACAGCCCCGTTGGCCAGCGGCGTCGTCGCAATGTCGCCAAAGAGTGCCCGCACCTCTGTTTCGGTCAGTACATTGATAGTCCCGTTGGCCCGCACAGGCGTCGCGGTGGCGCTGGCGGGTGCTCCCGGCGTCGCTGCCGGCGGCGCGGCAGGGCTGAGCAATGCACCGATTTGTGCGGCACTCAGTTCGCCATTGCTCGTGCCTTCGCGGCGGTCCTGCTGCCACTGCACGATCCGCAGCCGCGTGTTGTGGTCGAAGCTGCCCGTGGCCTCGGTACCTGTGAGCCCAAGCGAGCGCTGCAGCCGCACGATCTGAGCGCTGTCCAGATCGCGCTCAGCAGCATTGAGGGCGCCGGTGTCAGGCGCGGGGGGCAGCGGTGCGGCAGCCCCCACGGGCGACGGCCCAGGCGCGGGGGCTGGCACAGGGGCACGAGTCATGGTGTCCGGCGGTGAAGCCGCGGTGCCGTCGTCCTTGGTGCCAGGCTTGCTCGGCGTGCCACTTCCACGCAGCTTGGCGAACTGGCCGAGCAAGTCGAACCAGAACGGCGCGCCCAGGCTGGCCGCGATGCCGATGATGAGCCAGCCCAGCAAGGCCTGCCACAGACCTTGCTGCAGGTCGGCAGCGTCCCAGTGGCGCCACAGGAACGGCGTCAGCTCCATCGAATGCTTGGCGTCGCTCGTCTGCGCACGGACCAGCGCCTGCTGCTGCTCCTGGTACAGCTTGCGCAACTGGCGCGAACCGATGACCACACTGGACGTCGGGTCCGCTGCACGGCTGGCCGCCAACTGCCGGGCATAGTCGTCCGGTGGAGAAGCCGATGCCGCCACCGCTGGGGTGCCTACCTGTTGACGGGCCTGGCAGGCGGCATCGCACGCAGGCCAGTTTGCCCAGCTCCAGCCAATCGGAAGACCGCTGCCAACAAGTTGTTGCGCAGCGCCGAGCGGCTCGCACAGCTTGTCAACTGCACTCCCGTCACCCACGCAGGCCAGCGAAGCGCGCTGTGCCAAGCCCCGCGCCTCGCGGCTCAGTGACACCTTGAGCGGCAGCATCGCATCGCGCTCGTTGCGCAGAGCCATCTCGAGCCGCTGCAACTGCCCCGTGACCGAGGCATGGCTCACGTTCGCGGAGATCTGCTTACGCAGGCCGGCGAGATGATCGTCGACCACGATCGAGGCATCGAGGATCGTGATCGGGTCACTGCCCTGGCTTGCCAGCCGTTGACGCAACCTCATCTGGTCCTGCAGATCCAGCAAGCGGTCGAGGCTTGACCTGACGGTCTCGGCGTCTTTGGCCGACGGATGCAGGCGGCTCTCGCTGGTGGCGAACAGGTTTTCCTTCAAGGCCTTCATGGCCTGTTCACTCTCGAGCGACTGCGGCGTCTGCGCGACAGCAGGCGCCGACGCTCCGCCCACTGGTGCTGAAGCGGCTGGCGCCTTGCTGCGGGGCGCCGCCAGCGCCAGTTGCTTGGCCATAGTCTCCAGCAAGGCCAGCGATGAATCGCTGGGCGCGCTGGATGCGGATGCCGCCGACGCCGGGGCACTGGCTGCCGCGGCATAAGCTTTGGCGGCGTCTTGAGCCAGGCCCACCGTCGCCGCGCGCATGACCGGGTCGTTCCACAAGCGCGGTGCAATCACGAGCGGATTGAGGTTGACCATGTAGGCCACAAGAAAGCCGATCACCACCAGCCTCAGCTGCGTATCGCGCCGGTACCAGCCGCCGGCGCGCTCCTGAACGCCGTCGTACCAGGCACGCAGCCGAAGCTCATAACTGGGCCAGTCGTGTTCCACGCCTTGGATCAGCGCGGCCAGCGTGCCCAGCAGCGCCGGCTTCGGCTGATAGGCGTCACCGCTGGCACGCTTGATGGTGGCGTTGGCCGTGACTGCATTGAGCCAGACCTGCGGATCGGCCGGCCGCACGCCCTGGGTCGCCATCTCGCACAGCTTGCTGATCAGCGCGCTAACAAAGACATCGGATGGCAGATAGGAAGGCATGCGCTGCTTGTCGGCCGCTCCCAGCGACTGCGAGACCAGTAGCGGATGGGCGAGCAACGCGCGGGTGAACGGCGACGGCTGTCCCTTCTTCGAGAAGCGCCGCCGCATCTGCCCCATCGTCACGTCGTCGTCGCCCAGCAGCGAGCACAGGCCCAGCAGCAGCGAGTCGCCCCGGCTCTTGCGCAGGCCAGTCCAAATCTCGTTGAGCGTGCTGACGAGCAGGCTGCTGATCGCGAACACGAGCACCAGCCCGATGGCGACCTCAATGATGCGCATGTCCATGCGGAGCTCCCGTCAGGCAATGTTGCGATAGAAGATGTGATGGCCGATCCGAGCGCATTCGGTAGCACCCGGCGCTCGCGCCCATGGCGGAAGCGGCAGTGAAGCCTCGTGGTAGTGGGTGGCACCGTGGGTGGGGTCCCTCAGCTGGCGAGCCGTCTCGGTCAGGCCCAGCAGCTCTTGCGACAGCTGCCCGGCCAGTGCAAACAAGGCGTCTTCGTCGGTCACGGCCACCAGCTTGGGCCGGTTCGGATCGTTGACGTTCCAGCAGCTGAACTGCCAAGCCTTCAGGCAGACGTCCTCCACCGTCTTGCCCCACCAGCGATGGGCTGCACAGCGGTTGAGCACCACGTGGCCGACGGCACCCATGCCCGTGCGCGCGTCGGGCTCGCCGCGCGCCTCGCCCCACATCGTGCGGGCCATCAGGTCCCGCGCACGCTGCGGCTGGGCGGGCGGCGCCGCCGAGGCCTGCAGCGGCGGATCGACCGTACCGCGCCCCTCGTCGGGCGCCATCAAGGCCTGCCCACGCAGCACCAGTTCGCAGCCACTCCAGGCCAGCACGCGATCGATCGGCGTGACGATGGCGTTGCCCGGGCTTCCCGCGGGCGCCTGCCCGACCAGCAGCCCGACCAGCCGCTGCTGCAGATCCCAGACGGGTGCGCCACTGTCACCCGGCAGGCTGCCACCGTCGATCTCACAGCACAGCACGTCCGACAGGCTGTAACGCAGTGGCGGATCACCCACTTCCACGTCAGTGTCGAAGCGATCGATCACTCGTCCCGGCAGATGGTGATGCCGGGTCAGCAGCCGCACCTCATCCCCCGCACGGGCATCGGCCCAGCCCAAGGGCCATTCCAGTTCGTCGACGACCAGCCCCAGCGCGCCCTCGTCCAGACTCAGCAGGCCTGCATCGAGGCTGACCCTTCGATCAATGCGCGTGAGATCGGGCGACCAGCTGTGTGCGCGGCCCAGCAGCACCGTATCGTTTCGGTCCAGTGCTGCGAGGCGAACTCGGTTCCCGAACCCTGCCTGGGGATCACCGCCGAGTACGTGGCCGGCGGTCAGGCCGAACAGCGCACCGTGGCCACCCGCTGCGCCGGCCGTGCGCAGCACGGCCGTCAGGGTGCCTTCGCCGACCGAGTGGTCCAGGTTCTCCGGCCGCAACCAGGCCTGGGCCCGACCTGCGCTGCGGTCACGACGTTGCACGGCAGTCCCCGTTCAAAACCTTCGCAAAGGCATCGGCCGGCACGTGCTCGAGGTCCGGACTTTCGATCTTGAACTTGCTTCCCTTCAAGCAGGTCGTGAGCGCGGCCGACACCTCCTGGGCACTGGGCGGCTGTGTTGTCAGGCCAAGCGCCAAGGCCATCACAGCGGTCGGAACCTTGCCAGCATCCATCGTCACGCCCGTCGGCGCACCTTCGCCGGCTGCCACGACCTTGATCGTGACCTCGCGCGTCAGCTTGCCGCTGCCATCGGTGAAGACGAGGGTCACCGTGCTGCCCTCCTCGGCGCTGGCCGGGAGCTTGAACGTGAACGATCCGTCCAGATTGCGCGTCAGTCCCGCTGCAGCTTTGGCTTGTGGGGTACCAGCCCCCCCGCTGAGGCTGAAGTTCTGGCTCGCACCTGGCGCCAGCTCCAGCTCGCTGATGTCAGGTGACAGGCTCAGCACCGCGCCTGCGGAGCCTTGGCCACAGCGTTCCAAGGGGACGCGCGTCAGCCGCAGCCGCTGGTTGAGGATTTCGAGCTTGCCCTTGAGTTGATCGCCGATCTCCATGGCGCCTTGAATAGCTGCGCGGGCGGTCTTCAAGAGCTCAGCGGGTGGATCATCCACCTTGGCGGGCAGTGTGGTGATTGACTTGCGCGACGTACCGCTGGATTGCGCGGCACCGGCCGCGCTCGCAGCCGACGCTGGCGCCTCGGGCTTGAAGGCAGGCGCTCCACTGAGCGCAAAGGCAGTGCCGCGCATCGCCTGGGCTGCGCTGAGGACGGAAGCCACATCGGGCTCGGTCTTCAGGACTTCGCGGGCCACCGACAGTTGTGTGTCCACGCTCACCTTGTGCAGCGCGTCGCCGGCGTTGCCGAACACCACAGCCTGCTTCTGGGCCTGCGCAACCAGCCGGTGCAGATGCTTGCGCTGCCCCTGCAGCTGCCCAATCATGTGAGCGATCTCCGGGCTGGGTTTCAGTTCCTGGACGGTGGCCGCACGCCCCGCGCAGGCAGCATCGGCACGGTTGCGCTCGGCGACGCGGTCGCTGTAAGCCCGCAGGCGGTCGGGGTCGGTGCCGGACGGCTTGACCGGCAGGGGTGCCGCCTGGCTTGGACACGTCGACTTGCGCTCTGGCTCTGTCACGACACGGGACGCGTTCATGGCTGTCAGTAGCTCGATCAGAGAACTCAACCCGCGTGCCTGGTCGTCCGCTTTCGTGCTCAGCCCATCGAGACTTTTGTCGGAAAGGGGATCTGAATTGGGAGCCGCCGTGAGAAAGCCGACTGGAAGCACGTAGGGGCGGGTGGCCGCGACGGCGCAGTTGAGTGTTTCGACACCGGCCAGGTAAACCAGTTGGCGCGGCTTGGACGTCATCGTGCTGGAATAGGCATACAGGCCAGAGCCAGCCACGCCCATGACTGCCAGGTCTTTACTCTTGGGGTGAGTCACCCCCGTGATCAGCGCCAGCGCCGACAGGGTGATCAAGGCAGCGCTCGATCCAGCATTCAAGCCCGAATGGTCCTGGACCGCCTTGACGTAGAGCCTCTGCAGTGCCTCAGCCTGTTTGATCGCGGTTTCTACCGGGAGATTTGCCTCGAACTGCGACGGGCTGCCCGATGCCGCCACGGCCGCGGGCTGGACCGGCTGCGGGCCGTCGCCGTAGCTGGGCATTACCGCCGGTCGCGTCGGCGAGAGTTCCTCGGAAAAGATTTGCGGCTGCACCGTGGAGCAGGACGCCACGCTCAAGGCGCAAAGCAGCGCCACCGCGCGCATGACCGCCGGTCGCCTCCCTGCTGCGAAGGCGGGATTCGAATCTCGCATGGCTCCTCCCCTGCTAAGTCGACAGACGCGACGAATGCAACGGATCACGATGTACCACCACGGTCCTGGCGTGACTTCATCAGTCCTGTGGAGACCGTGCTGACCCGAGGAGCAGCGGAAGAGTCGCGCGGGGGCGCTCCCGGTCAAAGCTGACATTCGCGCGTGCTGGTACGTGAGGCAGGGCAGCAGTCGTGTATCCAGTCCGTTGTGCCAGCTTTACGCCATGCGTCCGCCGCAGAATTTCTTCGGCTCTCGGCACAAGTCCGGCTCAAAGCCCAGGAACGTCCGACTACCCCGGGACGATCTCCCAGCGCCCCGCAGACACCCGCACCGTCAGGCCGTGCAGGGCAGCGACCGCGCGACAGAAGGCCTCGCTGTCGCCGGCCCGGAAGACACCGCTGACGCGCAGGGAACGCAGCTTCTCGATGGGTGCAACGTCGATGGCCGCGCTGCTGTAGCGGTTCATCTCGGCCACCGCCTCGGGCAGCGGCATGCTGTCGAGGACCACCTCGCCTCGCTGCCAGGCCGTGAGCTGATCGATGCGGGGGCGGTCCAGACGCTCCCGTGGCAAATCGCCGGCGACGCCCGCTTTGTGAGACAGCGCCACGCGGAGCCGTTCTCCGGGCGCCATGACCCGGGACTCGCCGAGCATGCTCTGCGTGACACCGCCGGCGCGTCGCACGATCACCTGGCCCTCGATCAGCGTGACGCCGAAGGCGTCACCTCCTCCGTTTGCTCGCGGCGTAGCCCGGATCAGGAACGACGTGCCGGTGGCCACGACGTTGACGTCAGCCACTTGCACGACGAACGGTCGATCCGGGTCCTTGGCGACCTCGAACAACGCTTCACCCTGCAACACACTCAGCATGCGTTGCGCCTTCGTCAGCGCCACGCGAACGCGGGTCGCCGTGTTCAGCGTCATGCGGGTGCCATCAGGCAGCATGACGGCACGCTGCTCGCCGATGCCGGTCTCGTAGATGTCGCCCGGCGCCCAAGGGCGCCACGCGAGCAGGGCGGCACCGGCCAGAGCCGCTGATGTCAGCGCAATTCGCCGGTTGCTGATCCCTGTCGTCTTGCGAGGCCGCTGCACGTGAGTGGCGGATGCATACGTGCTCAGCTTGAGCCCGGACACGTCCTGCCAGGTGTCGGTGCAACGCTCGAAGGCCAGCCG
>JACPYV010000092.1 GCA_016195825.1 Burkholderiales bacterium
GACAAGGCGCGCGCGCTGGGGGTCACCAGCCAATCGATCGCGCAAGCTTCGCGCGCCATCCTGTCGGGCGTCAACGTGGGCCAGTACCGCGAGGGCGACAAGCTGGTCGACATCGTGCTGCGCCAGCCGCAGGAGGAACGCAACACCATCACCGATATCGGCAGCGCCTACCTGCCCACCGCCAGTGGCAAGGCGATTCCGTTGACGCAGATCGCGACCATCGGCTTTGCCTGGGAGCCGGGGGTGCTGTGGCGCGAATCGCGCAAGTACGCGGTGACGGTGCAGGGCGACGTGGAAGAGGGCATCCAGGGCCCGACCGTGACCAACGAGGTGTGGCCCAGGCTGCAGGAGCTGCGCAAGCGCCTGCCGCCGGATTACGACATCACGGTCGCCGGCGCGCAGGAGGAAAGCAGCAAGGGCCAGGGCTCGCTGCTGGTCAACCTGCCGCTGATGGCCTTCGTGATGCTGACGCTGCTGATGCTGCAACTGCAAAGCTTCAGCCGCGCGATGCTGGTGATGCTGACCGCGCCACTGGGCATTGCCGGCGTCGCCGCTGCGCTGCTGCTGCTGAATCGACCGTTCGGCTTCGTCGCGCTGCTGGGCGTCATCGCGTTGATGGGCATGATCATGCGCAACTCGGTCATCCTGATCGACCAGATCGAACAGGACCGTGCCCGCGGCGTGCCGGACTGGTCGGCGATCGTCGAGTCCGCGGTGCGGCGCTTCCGTCCCATCGTGCTGACGGCGGCGGCGGCGGTGCTGGCCATGATCCCGCTGTCGCGCAGCGTGTTCTGGGGGCCGATGGCCGTGGCCATCATGGGCGGCCTCATCGTCGCCACCGTGCTGACCCTGCTGGCCTTGCCGGCGATGTACGCGGCCTGGTTCCGTGTCATGCGGCCGCAGGAAGAAGAGCACAGCCGCCTGCACAGCCGTTTCAACACCGAGACGGGCGATCCGGCATAGCGCAGCCTAGGGTTTTGCCGCCCCGCACCCCGGGGCGGCGAGTGAGCCGGTCAGGGTCGCTACAATCGCCGGTTTGCCGAATCGCCTACGGGGTTGCCAAGTCACGAAAGTGCGGCAATCCAAGCAAGACCCGCGCGGGTGGCGAAATTGGTAGACGCACCAGGTTTAGGTCCTGACGCCTTCACGGGCGTGCCGGTTCGAGTCCGGCCCCGCGCACCACCTCTGTCCTTCAACTGTTCCCGAGTCCATCATGGCCGTCACCGTCGAAACCCTCGAAAAGCTGGAACGCCGCATCACTCTGCACGTGGCGGCCTCTGAGATCAACAGCGAAGTCGAAGCCCGGCTGAAGAAGCTGGCCCGCACCGTCAAGGCCGACGGCTTCCGCCCCGGCAAGGTGCCGATGAATGTCGTGGCCCAGCGCTACGGCTACTCGGTGCAGTACGAAGTCGTCAACGACAAGCTCGGCGCCGCCTTCAACAACGCCGCCAACGAAGCGCAATTGCGCGTCGCTGGCCAGCCGCGCATCGAACAGAAGGACCAGGCCCCCGAAGGCCAGATGGCCTTCGACGCCACCTTCGAGATCTACCCCGAAGTCAAGATCGGCGACCTGGCCGCTGCTGAAGTCGAGCGCGTCACCAGCGACGTGACCGACGAAGCCATCGACAAGACCGTCGAGATCCTGCGCAAGCAGCGCCGCAGCTTCGCCCAGCGCGCTGCTGCCGACGTGGCTGCCGTGGGCGACCGGGTCACCATCGACTTCGAAGGCAAGATCGACGGCGAACCCTTCCAAGGCGGCAAGGCCGAAGCCTTCCAGTTCCTGATCGGCGAAGGCCAGATGCTGGAGCAGTTCGACGCCGCCGTCCGTGGCATGAAGGCCGGCGAAAGCAAGACCTTCCCGCTGCAGTTCCCCGAGGATTACCACGGCAAGGACGTGGCTGGCAAGGAAGCCGATTTCCTCGTCACCGTCAAGAAGATCGAGGCCCAGCACCTGCCTGAAGTGAACGAGGCGTTCGCCAAGTCGCTGGGCATCAAGGACGCTTCCGTCGAAGCCCTGCGCGCCGACATCAAGAAGAACCTCGAACGCGAGGTGAAGTTCCGCGTGCTGGCCCGCAACAAGGGTGCCGTCATGGACGCCCTGGTCGCCGCCTCCGAGCTGGACGTGCCCAACGCGCTGGTGCAGGGCGAGGCCGAGCGCATGGTTGAGCAGGCCCGCGAGGACCTGAAGAAGCGCGGCGTCAAGGATGCCGACAAGGCCGAGATCCCCGCTGACATCTTCAAGCCGCAGGCCGAGCGCCGCGTGCGCCTGGGTCTGGTCGTGGCCGAGCTGGTGCGTTCCAACAACCTGCAGGCCAAGCCGGCCCAGCTGCAGGCCCACATCGAAGAGCTGTCGCAGAGCTACGAGAAGCCCGCTGAAGTCATGCGCTGGTACCTGAGCGACCGTGAGCGCATGGCCGAAGTCGAGGCCGTCGTCGTCGAGAACAATGTCACTGACTTCGTGCTGGCCACCGCCAAGGTTGCCGACAAGTCCCTGCCGTTCGACGAGCTGATGGCTGCCGGCAACTGATTTGCCCACACGCCAGGAAGGCGCCGCGCCGCGAGGCCCGGCGCCTTCTTTCTTGCGTGGCCATAATCCGCCCCCATAACGGTAGTCACTGACAAGTTTTCAAGGATCTGAATGAGCGCTCTCGACACCAGCAATCTCGGCCTCGTGCCCATGGTCATCGAAACGTCCGGCCGGGGCGAGCGTGCCTACGACATCTACTCGCGCCTGCTGCGCGAGCGCATCGTCTTCCTGGTCGGCCCCGTCAATGACGCGGTCGCCAACCTCGTCGTCGCGCAGCTGCTGTTCCTGGAGAGCGAGAACCCCGACAAGGAAATCTCGCTTTACATCAACAGCCCGGGCGGCAGCGTGTCCGCCGGCATGTCCATCTACGACACGATGAATTTCATCAAGCCCGATGTGTCGACGCTGTGCATGGGCATGGCGGCCAGCATGGGCGCCTTCCTGCTGTCTGCAGGCACCAAGGGCAAGCGCTTCTCGCTGCCCAACGCCAAGGTCATGATCCACCAGCCGCTGGGCGGCGCCCAGGGCCAGGCCACCGACATCGAGATCCATGCGCGTGAAATCCTGAAGACGCGCGAGGCTCTCAACCGGATCTTGGCCGAGCGCACCGGCCAAACCCTGGAGAAAATCCAGTCCGACACCGAGCGTGACTATTTCATGTCCGCCGCGGAGGCCCAGACCTATGGCCTCATCGACCAGGTGCTGGAACACCGGCCGTAAGTCTCGAGGGGCTGTCGCCGGCCTCCGGATTCGCAGCGAGATTGGGGCCCTTCTCCCCACAAGGGCCCCGAGATCGTTTGAACTATCATCATTCAGGCACCCCGCCTGATTTCTGGCATTCCCGAGCAGACCCATGGCCGATAAAAAAGGCACCTCCAGCGAAAAAGTTCTGTACTGCTCGTTCTGTGGCAAGAGCCAGCACGAGGTCAAAAAGCTGATCGCCGGCCCCTCGGTGTTCATCTGCGACGAGTGCATCGAGCTGTGCAACGACATCGTCCGCGACGAGATCCCCGCGCCTGCGCCCGCCGCACGTGCCGGCAAGTCGGACCTGCCCGTGCCCAGCGAGATCAAGTCCAGCCTCGATCAATACGTCATTGGCCAGGACGTTGCCAAGCGCACACTGGCCGTGGCGGTCTACAACCACTACAAGCGCCTGCGCCACATGGCGACGGCCAAGGATTCGGTCGAGCTGTCCAAGAGCAACATCCTCTTGATCGGCCCGACGGGTTCGGGCAAGACGCTGCTGGCGCAGACGCTGGCACGCCTGCTCAACGTGCCCTTCGTGATTGCCGATGCAACGACGCTGACCGAAGCCGGCTACGTCGGCGAAGACGTCGAGAACATCATCCAGAAGCTGCTGCAGAACTGCAATTACGACGTCGAGCGCGCGCAGCGCGGCATCGTCTACATCGACGAGATCGACAAGATCTCGCGCAAGGCCGACAACCCGTCAATCACGCGTGACGTGTCGGGCGAAGGCGTGCAACAGGCGCTGCTCAAGCTCGTCGAAGGCACCATGGCCTCGGTGCCCCCGCAGGGCGGCCGAAAGCATCCCAACCAAGACTTCCTGCAGATCGACACGACCAACATCCTGTTCATCTGCGGCGGCGCGTTTGACGGCCTGGAAAAGGTCATCCAGAACCGCAGCGAGAAGTCCGGCATCGGCTTCGGCGCGACCGTGAAGAGCAAGTCCGACAAGCGCGTCGGCGAGGTCTTCCGCGAGTGCGAGCCCGAAGACATCATCAAGTTCGGCCTCATCCCCGAACTGGTGGGTCGGCTGCCTGTTGTCGCGACGCTGGGCGAACTGACGGAAGACGCGCTGGTGCAGATCCTGACCGAGCCCAAGAACGCGCTGGTCAAGCAGTACCAGCAACTTTTCGAGATGGATGGCGTCGAGCTCGAAATCCGCAAGCCGGCCCTCGCCGCCATCGCCCGCAAGGCGCTGGCCCGCAAGACCGGCGCCCGCGGTCTGCGCAGCATCATGGAGCAGTCGCTGATCGACACCATGTTCGACCTGCCCGCCCTGGACGGTGTCGAGAAAGTCGTGCTGGACGAGCACAACATCGAGGACGCTTCGGCCCGCCCCTTGCTGGTCTACCGCGAGCAAGCCAAGGCCAGCGCCTGAGCCCTCCACTGAGCCCTCAACTTGCAATCGCCCCCTCAGGCCTGATATCGGCCTGAGAAAGAGAGGTCTTCATGTCCGGACATCCCATCCTCCCCGCCGACCCGATCACGCTGCCGCTGCTGCCGTTGCGTGACGTGGTTGTGTTCCCGCACATGGTCATCCCGCTGTTCGTCGGGCGCCCCAAATCCATCAAGGCCCTGGAAGCCGCGATGGAAGCGGGCCGCCAGATCATGCTGGTCGCCCAGAAGGCTGCCGGCAAGGACGAGCCCAAGCCCGAAGACATGTTCGAGGTCGGCTGCGTTTCCAGCATCCTGCAGATGCTGAAGCTGCCCGACGGCACCGTGAAGGTGCTGGTCGAGGGCCTGCAGCGCGCGACGACGAGCACGATCAGCGAGCCTGGCGAACATTTCGTCGCCGAGGTCACGCCTATTCCGCCCGAGACCGAGCACAAGCCCGAGGTCGAGGCGCTGCGCCGCGCGGTGACCCAGCAGTTCGACCAGTACGTCAAGCTCAACAAGAAGATCCCGCCCGAGATCCTCACTTCGATCGGCGGCATCGACGATCCGGGTCGCCTGGCCGACACCATCGCCGCCCACCTGCCGCTCAAGCTCGACGCCAAGCAGGCCGTGCTGGACCTGTCCGAAGTGGCCAAACGACTGGAGAAGCTGCTCGACCTGCTCGAGCACGAGGTCGACATCCTGCAGGTTGAAAAGCGCATCCGTGGTCGCGTCAAGCGCCAAATGGAGAAGAGCCAGCGCGAGTACTACCTGAACGAGCAGGTCAAGGCCATCCAGAAGGAACTTGGCGACGGCGAAGACGGCGCCGACATGGAGGAGCTCGAGAAGAAGATCCTCGCCGCCAAGATGCCCAAGGAGGCGCGCAAGAAGGCCGACGCTGAGCTCAAGAAGCTCAAGCTGATGTCGCCTATGTCCGCCGAGGCCACGGTGGTACGCAACTACATCGACACCCTGGTCAACCTGCCCTGGAGCAAGAAGACCAAGATCAAGCACGACCTCAAGAACGCCGAGGACGTGCTGAACGAAGACCACTACGGCCTCGAGAAGGTCAAGGATCGCATCCTCGAATACCTCGCGGTGCAGCAACGCGTCGAGAAGGTCAAAGCGCCCATCCTGTGTCTGGTCGGCCCTCCGGGCGTCGGCAAGACCTCGCTGGGCCAGAGCGTGGCCCGCGCCACCGGCCGCAAGTTCGTCCGCATGGCGCTGGGCGGCGTGCGCGACGAGGCCGAGATCCGTGGCCACCGCCGCACCTACATCGGCTCGATGCCGGGCAAGGTGCTGCAGTCGCTGACCAAGGTCGGCACGCGCAATCCGCTGTTCCTGCTCGACGAGATCGACAAGCTGGGCATGGACTTCCGTGGCGACCCGTCGTCGGCACTGCTGGAGGTGCTGGACCCCGAGCAGAATCACACGTTCGGTGATCACTACATCGAGGTCGACTTCGACCTGTCCGATGTGATGTTCGTCGCCACGTCCAACTCGATGAACATTCCGCCGGCCCTGCTGGACCGCATGGAAGTCATCCGCCTGTCGGGCTACACCGAGGACGAGAAGGTCAACATCGCACAGACCTACCTGGTCCCCAAGCAGCGCAAGAACAACGGCGTGCTGGATGAGGAGCTGGAGGTCTCGGAGTCCGCCATCCGTGGCGTGATCCGCTACTACACCCGTGAAGCCGGCGTGCGTTCGCTCGAGCGCGAGATGTCCAAGATCTGCCGCAAGGTGGTCAAGGGCATCCAGCTCAAGACCTACGTGGGCAAGGTCATCGTCACCGAGGACAACCTCAATGACTTCCTGGGCGTGCGCAAGTACGACTTCGGCCGTGCCGAGAAGAAGAACCAGGTCGGCCAGGTGGTCGGTCTTGCGTGGACCGAGGTCGGCGGCGACCTGCTGACCATCGAGGCCACCGCGATGCCGGGCAAGGGCAACATCATCCGCACCGGCTCGCTGGGCGACGTGATGAAGGAGTCCGTCGAGGCGGCTCGTACCGTGGTGCGTTCGCGTGCCCGCCGCCTGGGCATCAAGGACGAGGTCTTCGAGAAGCGCGATGTGCACGTCCACGTGCCAGACGGCGCCACGCCCAAGGACGGCCCCAGCGCGGGTGCCGCGATGACGACGGCCTTCGTGTCGGCGCTGACCGGCATCCCGGTGCGCGCGGACGTGGCGATGACCGGCGAGATCACCTTGCGTGGTGAAGTCACCGCCATCGGTGGCCTGAAGGAGAAGCTGCTCGCGGCCCACCGCGGCGGCATCAAGACCGTGATGATTCCGGAAGAGAACGTCAAGGACCTGCAGGACATCCCTGAGAACGTCAAGAACCAGCTCGAGATCGTGCCGGTGCGCTGGATCGAACGCGTGCTGGAAGTTGCGCTGGAAGCGATGCCCACGCCGTTGCCTGACGAGGAAGTGCCGGCGGCTTCGGCCAAGCCCGAAGAGGGTGCGGCCAAGAGCACGGTGGTGCCTCACTGAATGAGTGCGGCAGGCTTGTCATCTGGCAAAAAAATGGATTACAATGCCAGCTTCGCTAGATAGGCAGCTGCATAGCTGACAGTCTGACGGAACAAAGCGGGATTAGCTCAGTTGGTAGAGCGATACCTTGCCAAGGTATAGGTCGAGAGTTCGAGCCTCTTATCCCGCTCCAGTTTTTTCCGAAAGGGAAGCCCAGGCTTCCCTTTTCCGTCAGGGTCGCACCAAACGGCTCTGGCTTGGCACGATTTGAAGGTTGGCGGCGGCGCGATAGCAAAGCGGTTATGCCCCGGATTGCAAATCCGGTTAGTCCGGTTCGACTCCGGATCGCGCCTCCAAAAAGCACCATGCGGGTGTAGCTCAGTTGGTAGAGCGCAACCTTGCCAAGGTTGAGGTCACGAGTTCGAGCCTCGTTACCCGCTCCATAAAATCGGTTCGCACCGATGTTTGACCGCAAGGTCGGACGAAATGCGGGATTAGCTCAGTTGGTAGAGCGATACCTTGCCAAGGTATAGGTCGAGAGTTCGAGCCTCTTATCCCGCTCCAAACTTCACGGGAGATTCGTTGATCGGATCTCCCGTTTTCTTTGGTGCAGCCGCCGGGATAATCCACCCGCCGCCTGGGTGGCGAAATCGGTAAACGCAGCGGACTTAAAATCCGCCGTCTCGAAAGGGACGTACGGGTTCAAGTCCCGTCCCAGGCACCACGGCCTCTGGCCCGTCGGGAAGGCGGCTCGTCAGGCAAACGTGTTGACATTGCGGCCCACGCTGCCTTGCGTGGCCAAAGCCGGTTGCTGTGGCAACGCGTTGAGCAACTCGATAGCACCCTGGGCCTGCACATCCAGCGCCTTCTTGAGCACCATCGTGCTCGCCGCACCTTGAACGGTGCCAAGGTCGCTGTTAGAGGCGCTGTTGACAGCCGCACCGACGCTGGCGGAGTTGGTGATGTTCATGATCCCTCTATCGGCTGCCGCAGTGGTGACTTGAGGGGTAAACACACTTAGTTTCCTGGCCAGCGACGGACGTCCGGCTCGCGCCAGTCCAGTACGCGTTGGATCCAGCCACGCAGCGCTACCGGATCGCCGCTGGTCTCGATGTGGAGGTCCGGTGATTCGGGCCCAGGTGCCCACAGCGCCGCGGCCCGGCGGGCCACGGCGGTTTCGATACGCAGCAGCTTCACCTCGGGGCCAAGTGCGGCTTGCCACAGCGGTTCGATCAACGGGTAGTGCGTGCAGCCCAGCAGCGCTGTGTCGACGCCAGCTGCACGGAGTGGACCGCAGTGGCGGTCTACCAGGGCGCGCAGCTCGGCGCTGTCCAGGTCACCAGCCTCGATGCGGTCCACGACGCCCGGGCAGCCTTGCACGACGACCTCGCGGCCATTGGCGTGGCGCTCGATCAATGCCCGCAGCCGTGCACTCGCCGCGGTGGCCGGCGTGGCCAGCAGGCCGATGCGGCCATTGCGCGTGGCCGCGACGGCGGGTTTGATGCCAGGCTCGGTGCCGACGAAGGGCAGGGCTGGCCAGCGGGCGCGCAGCGCCTCGATGGCGTGCGCCGTGGCCGTGTTGCAGGCGATGACGATGAGCTCGGCGCCCTGCGTGACCAGGTGCTCGGTGATGGCGACGCTGCGCGCGCAAATGTCTTCCGGCATGCGGTTGCCGTAGGGCGCGTGGGCCGTGTCGGCCAGGTAGCGCAGCCGTGCGGTGGGCAGCAACTCGCGCAGTTCGCGCAGCACCGTGAAACCACCGACGCCGGAGTCGAAGACGCCGATCTCTCGGCGTGGGGAAGGATCAATCTGCATGGGCGCGCGCAGTCTAGCTTCGCGATTCGAGAGGCCTCTCCAAAAAGACTTCTCTTGGTGCGAGCGGGTGTCTTGCTAGAATCGAACGATCGTGCTTTTTTATGCACGGCTCCCCTCGGGAGCGCCCGTAGAATCTGGTTAACGTTTACGTCAATTCGAGCTGGAGTTTCCGATGAAGGTCTTGGTTCCTGTCAAACGCGTCGTCGACTACAACGTCAAGGTGCGCGTCAAGAGTGACGGCACGGGCGTCGACATCGCCAATGTGAAGATGTCGATGAACCCCTTCGACGAGATCGCCGTCGAAGAGGCCGTGCGCCTGAAGGAGAAGGGTGCAGTCACCGAGGTGATCGCTGTGTCCTGCGGCGTTACGCAGTGCCAGGAGACGCTGCGCACGGCGATGGCCATCGGCGCGGACCGCGCCATCCTGGTGGAGACGCCGGCCGACCTCGAGCTGCAGCCGCTGGCCGTGGCCAAGCTGCTGAAGGCACTGGTGGACAAGGAAGGCCCGAGTCTGGTCATCCTGGGCAAGCAGGCCATCGACGACGACTGCAACCAGACCGGCCAGATGCTGGCCGCGCTGACCGGCATGCCGCAGGGCACCTTCGCCTCCAAGGTGGAAGTGGCCGGCGACAAGGTCAACGTGACGCGCGAAGTGGACGGCGGCCTGGAGACCGTTAGCTTGAGCCTGCCGGCCGTGGTGACGACTGACCTGCGCCTGAACGAGCCGCGCTATGTCACGCTGCCCAACATCATGAAGGCCAAGAAGAAGCCGCTCGACATCGTCAAGCCGGCCGACCTGGGTGTGGACGTGACGCCGCGCATCAAGACGCTGAAGGTCAGCGAGCCGCCCAAGCGCGGTGCTGGCGTGAAGGTGGCTGACGTGGCCGCCCTGGTGAACAAACTGAAGAACGAAGCGAAGGTCATCTGACGACCTTGCGGGACTGACCGCAGCGGCGTAGCCGCAAGCGCTGTCCTCAACTGATTCAAAGTATTTGGAGTTTTGAAAATGACTGCCCTGGTTATTGCCGAACACGACAACGTCCACATCAAGGGCGCCACGCTGAACACCGTCACGGCTGCCATCGCTACTGGCGGTGACGTCCATGTGCTGGTGGCCGGCCACAACGCGGCTGCGGCCGCAGCCGCGGCTGCGCAGATCGCGGGCGTCACCAAGGTGCTGCATGCCGACTCGGCCGCGCTGGCCGAAGGCCTGGCCGAGAACGTCGCCGCGCAGGTGATCGCGCTGGCCCCGGCCTACAGCCACATCCTGTTCCCCGCTACCGCCGCCGGCAAGAACGTCGCACCGCGCGTGGCCGCGCTGCTGGACGTAGCTCAGCTGAGCGACGTGACCAAGATCGTCAGCGCCGACACCTTCGAGCGCCCGATCTACGCCGGCAACGCCATCGCGACCGTGCAGAGCAGCGATGCGACCAAGATCCTGACCGTGCGCACGACCGGTTTCGACCCGGCTGCCACGACCGGCGGTTCGGCGGCCGTCGAGACCGTGGCCGCCGCCGCCGACAGCGGCAAAAGCAGCTTCGTCGGCCGTGAGGTGACCAAGAGCGACCGCCCCGAGCTGACCGCCGCCAAGATCATCGTGTCGGGTGGCCGTGCGCTGGGCTCGAACGACAAGTTCATGGAAGTGCTGACGCCGCTGGCCGACAAGCTGGGTGCCGCGCTGGGTGCCTCGCGCGCCGCCGTCGACGCGGGCTATGCGCCCAACGACTGGCAGGTGGGCCAGACCGGCAAGATCGTGGCGCCCCAGCTCTACGTGGCCTGCGGCATCTCGGGTGCCATCCAGCATCTGGCCGGCATGAAGGACTCCAAGGTCATCGTCGCGATCAACAAGGACCCGGAGGCGCCCATCTTCTCGGTCGCCGACTACGGTCTGGAAGCCGACCTCTTCACGGCCGTGCCCGAACTCGTCGCTGCGCTGTAATCCAAGCGCTGATCACTGCCGGGCGCCCGACTGAAGCTGTCGCGGCGCCCTTTTTGTTTTCGCAAGGAGTAACGAATGAGTTACCAAGCCCCCGTCAAGGACATGCTCTTCAACATCCAGCACCTCGCTGGCCTTGAGACGCTGACCGAAGCCATCCCCGCCTTCGCCGACTTCGGTCTGGACACCGCCGCCGCCGTGCTGGAGGAATGTGCCAAGCTGACGCAGGACGTCATTGCGCCGCTGAACTTTGAGGGCGACAAGAACCCGTCGAGCTGGAAGGACGGCGTGGTCACGACGACGCCGGGCTTCAAGCAGGCCTTCCGCGCCTATGCCGAAGGCGGTTGGCAGGGCCTGGTGCACCCGACCGAGTTCGGCGGCCAGGGCGCGCCCAAGACCATCGCCGCGGCCTGCAACGAGATGCTGCAGTCGGCCAACATGAGCTTCGCGCTGTGCCCGCTGCTGACCGACGGCGCCGTCGAAGCGCTGCTGACCGCGGGCAGCGACGAGCAGCGTTCGGTCTACATCCCCAAGCTGCTGGACGGCTCGTGGACCGGCACGATGAACCTGACCGAGCCGCAGGCCGGCTCGGACCTGGCGCTGGTGCGCACGCGCGCCGAGCCGCAGGGTGACGGCACGTACAAGGTCTTCGGCACCAAGATATTCATCACCTACGGTGAACACGACATGGCCGAGAACATCGTCCATCTCGTGCTGGCCCGCGTGGTGGGCGCGCCCGAGGGCGTGAAGGGCATCAGCCTGTTTCTCGTGCCCAAGTTCCTGGTCAATGCGGACGGCAGCCTGGGCGCCCGCAATGACGCGCACTGTGTGTCCATCGAGCACAAGATGGGCATCAAGGCCAGCCCGACGGCCGTGCTGCAGTTCGGCGACCACGGCGGTGCGATCGGCACTCTGATCGGCCAGGAGAACCGCGGACTGGAGTACATGTTCATCATGATGAACGCGGCCCGTTACGGCGTGGGCCTGCAGGGCATCGCGATCGCGGACCGCGCCTACCAGAAGGCCGTGGGCTACGCCAAGGACCGCGTGCAGTCGCGCCCGGTAGACGGCTCGGTGGCCGGCAGCGCCGCCATCATTCACCACCCCGACGTGCGCCGCATGCTGATGACCATGCGCGCGCTGACCGAGGGCTGCCGTGCGATGGCGAGCACCGCGGCGGCGGCGTTCGACGCGGCCCACCACCATCCCGACGCGGATGCGCGCAAGCAGAACCAGGCCTTCTACGACTTCATGGTGCCGCTGGTGAAGGGCTACAGCACCGAGATGAGCCTGGAGGTCACGAGCCTGGGCGTGCAGGTGCACGGCGGCATGGGCTTCATCGAGGAGACCGGCGCGGCGCAGTACTACCGCGACGCCAAGATACTGACCATTTACGAAGGCACGACCGCCATCCAGGCCAACGACCTGGTGGGCCGCAAGACCACCCGCGACGGCGGCCAGCTGGCGCGCGGCATCGCCGGGCAGATCGAGGTGACGGAAGCCGCGCTGGCCCGCCGCGACAGCGTGGCCGCCCGTGCCGTGCTGAAAGCGCTGCGCGCGTCGCGCGAGGACTTCCTGGCTGCCGTGGACTTCATCGCCGGGCAGGGCAAGACCAATCCGAACGCGGCGTATGCCGGCTCGGTGCCCTACCTGATGCTGGCGGGCAACCTGGTCGCCGGCTGGCAGCTGGCTCGCGCGCTGATGGCTGCGGAAGACGCGTTGGCGACTGACAAGGCCTTCATGGAAGCCAAGATCACGACCGCGCGCTTCTACGCCGAGCACATCCTGCCGCGCACCGCATCGCTGCGCGCCGCCATCGTGGATGGCGCGGACAGCGTGACCGCCCTCAGCCTCGAAGCCTTCTGACGGAGACCGTTTTGGCCCTGCCTCCCATCCTCAAGAACCTGCCGTTGCCGGTCATCGGCTCGCCGCTGTTCATCATCAGCAACCCCAAACTCGTCATCGAGCAGTGCAAGGCCGGCATCGTCGGCTCCATGCCGGCGCTGAACGCCCGCCCGGCTGAGCTGCTCGACGAGTGGCTCAACGAGATCACGACCGAGCTGGCCGCCTACAACGCCGCGAACCCGGACAAGCCGGCCGCGCCGTTTGCCATCAATCAGATCGTGCACAAGAGCAACGAGCGGCTCGAGCATGACATGCAGGTCTGCGCCAAGTACAAGGTGCCAATCATCATCACGAGCCTCGGTGCCCGTGAGGACGTCAACGAGGCCGTGCATGCCTGGGGCGGCATCGTGCTGCACGACATCATCAACAACAAGTTCGCGAAGAAGGCCATTGAGAAGGGCGCCGACGGCCTCATCGCCGTGGCGGCCGGTGCGGGCGGCCATGCGGGTGTGAAGAGCCCGTTCGCGCTGATCCACGAGATCCGTGAGTGGTTCGACGGCCCGATCGCGTTGTCGGGCGCCATCGCCACCGGCGACGCGGTGCTCGCCGCGCAGGCCATGGGCGCCGACCTGGGCTACATCGGCTCCGCCTTCATCGCGACCGAGGAGGCCCGCGCCAGCGACGCCTACAAGCAGATGATCGTGGCCAGCAACAGCGACGACATCGTCTACAGCAACCTGTTCACCGGCGTGCACGGCAACTACCTGCGCGGCTCGGTGGTGGCGGCGGGCCTGGACCCGGAGAACCTGCCCGAGAGCGACCCAAGCAAAATGAACTTCGGCGGCGGTGCAGCCAAGGCCTGGAAAGACATCTGGGGCAGTGGCCATGGCATTGGCGCGGTGCGCGCCGTGGTGCCGACGGCCGAGCTGGTGGCGCGGCTCAAGCGCGAGTACACGGCGGCGCGCGAGCGGCTGGCGCTGAACTGATCAGGCGTTGCGTCCGCAAAGCGGCCGCCTTCGGGCGGCCGCTGTCGTTTCAGCGCCGCGGGCTTCTCAGCAGCCGCAGCCCGTTGGCCACCACCAGCAGGCTGGCGCCCATGTCGGCGAACACGGCCATCCACATGGTCGCGCTGCCGAACACGGCGAGCGCGAAGAACACGGCCTTGATGCCCAGTGCCAGCACGATGTTCTGCCATAGAACGGCGTAGGTGCGCCGGGACAGGCGGATGGTCTCGGGTACCTTGCGCAGGTCGTCGTTCATGATGAGCACGTCGGCCGCTTCCTTGGCAGTGTCGGTTCCCGCGGCGCCCATCGAGAAGCCCACGGCCGCGGCGGCCAGGCTGGGCGAGTCGTTCACGCCGTCGCCCACCATGCCCACCGGGCCGTGCCGTCCCAGCGCGGCCACGGCCTGCTGCTTGTCCTGCGGCAGCAGGTTGGCGTGCACGTCGGTGATGTCGACCTGGCTGGCGATGGCCTGGGCCGTGGATGGGTTGTCGCCCGTGAGCATGACGGTGCGTACGCCCAGTGCCTGCAGCTCGGCGACGGCCTCGCGGCTGGTGGCCTTGGTGGTGTCGGCCACGGCGAACAAGGCCAGCACGCGGCTGCCGTCGGCCAGCAGCGACACGGTGCGGCCTTGCGCCTCGTGCTGCTGCAGCAACGCTTCCAGCGCGGGCGAGCACTGGCCGCGGTCGTGGATCCAGCGGTGGTTGCCCAACACGACGTCCAGTCCGTCGACACGGCCATGCACGCCCAGCCCCAGCTCGGCACCGAATCCGTCAACGGGGAGTGTGTCGCCCGCGAGCTTGGCCGCAACGGCCTTGGATACGGGATGGTCGGACCGCGCTGCGAGGCTGTGGGCGATGCGCAGCACGTGGTCTTCGGGCAGGTCTGTGGCCAGCACCTGTTGCGCGACCAGTTGGGGCCGGCCTTCGGTCAGCGTGCCGGTCTTGTCCAGTGCCAGTACCTTCAGCTTGCGCGCTGATTCCAGATGCACACCACCTTTGATGAGGATGCCGCGCCGTGCTGCCGCGGCCAGGCCGCTGACGATGGTGACCGGCGTGGAGATGACCAGCGCACACGGGCAGGCGATGACCAGCAGCACCAGCGCCTTGTAGACACCCGTGAGCCACGGCCAGCCCAGCAGCAGCGGGGTGCCGATGGCGACAGCCAGTGCCAGCAGGAACACGGCCGGCGTGTAGATGGCAGCGAATTGGTCGACGAAGCGCTGCGTGGGCGCACGCTGGCCTTGTGCGGCCTCGACGGCGCGGATGATGCCGGCCAGCACCGTGTCGCCCGCCGGCCTGGTGACCTCGAATTCCAACGAGCCGCTCTGGTTGATGGTGCCGGCGAACACCGCGTCGCCAGGCGCCTTGTCGACGGGGATACTCTCGCCGGTGACGGGTGATTGGTCCACCGCGCCCTGGCCGGACGTGACGCGACCGTCGAGCGCCAAGCGTTCACCCGGCTTCACGCGCACAGTGGCGCCCACGGCCACGGTCTTTGCCTGCACGCGTGCCCAGCTGCCATCGGCCTGGCGCACCTCGGCCTGCTCGGGCGACAGCGCCAGCAAGCCGGTGATGGCGTTGCGCGCGCGCTCCACCGATCGGGCCTCGATCAGTTCGGCCAGCGAGTACAGCGCCATGACCATGGCCGCCTCGGGCCACTGACCGATGGCGAAGGCGCCGATGACGGCGACCGACATCAGCGCATTGATGTTGAGCTGGCCGCGCACCAGGGCCGACAAGCCTTTGCGGAACACCGTCAGGCCCGACAGCGCGATGGCGACCGCGGCGACGGCCATGCCGGCGACATGCCAGGGCGCGGTGTCGGGCGCGAAGAAGTGCAGCAGCTCGGCGCCGATGGCGACGACCAGCGCGGCGACCAGCTTGACGAGTTCGGTGCGTTGCGCCTGGGCGGTGTCTTCGGCGGCGGGCGGGGCGGACAGCGTTTCAGTCTTGAAGCCGAGCGCGTTGATCGCGGCCGTCACGGCGTTCCAGGACGCGGCTGGCGCATCGACCGTCAGCGCGCGGGCCGGCAGGTCGAAGCGCAGGCCGCGGAGGTCGGTGAAGCCTTCCAGCGCACGGCGGATCTGGCCTTCCTCGGTCGGGCAGTCCATTGCCGGGATGCGCAGCAGCAGGCCACCGGTGGCGGCGGCCAGGGGCAGCGGTGCGGCAGCGGCGCCACAGGCGCTGCCGTGACAGCACGAGGGCCCGTGGTCGTGCGCCGGGGCGTGCGCGTGACCGTGACCGTGTGCATGGTCGTGGTGATCGTGGTCGTGCGAGTGGTCGTGCCCATGATCGTGAGGGTCATGGGCGCCGTGATCGTGGCCCGCGTGGGCGTGGTCGTGAGGACTCATGCCGCCATTGGAATCCCTGGAGCAACTCCAGAGTCAAGTGCTTAGACTGACGGCTTGCAACGCCTTGAAAGCCCGCCATGAAGATCGGAGACCTCGCCACCGCCTCGTCCGGCGGGTTCCGCGTGTACGAGGCGCCGCACCTGGAGCGGCTGCAGTTCATCCGTTACTGCCGCGGACTGGACATGTCGCTGGACGAAGTGCGCGTGCTGCTGCGCGTGAAGGACGCGCCGGGCAGCGACTGTGGCGACGTGAATGCGCTACTGGACGAGCACATCGGCCATGTGTCGCGTCGCATCAAGGAGCTGCGCGCGCTGGAGAAGCAGCTGAAGGAGCTGCGCCAGCGCTGCGGCGTGGCGCAGGGGGCCGACCAGTGCGGCATCCTGAACGGGCTGGCCGCCGCGGCGCAGGAGGGTGGGGCGCAGCCCGTGTCTACAGGTTCAGGGGCGCACCTGCGGTCGGTGCACAACCACTGACGCCGCCGCTGCGGCGCCAGGAGTTGCGGCGCTTCAGCTGGTGAAGCGCTCGTGGCCCACCACGGCCATCTTCTTCGCGCCGTTGCGCTGGGCCGAGGCCATCACCGCGGCGACGGCGCCGTAATCCACCAGGTTGTTGGGCTTGATGTGTACCTCGTCCTGCACGGCCTCGGCCACGGCGCCCACTTCGCGCATCTTCGCGTCGACAGCGGTGGCGCTGGCCAGCGCCTGGCCGTCCCAGCTGACGGTGCCGTCGAAGTCGATGGCGACCACGTGCGCCACCTGCGGCGTCACGGGTTGCGTGCTGCCCTTGCCGATGAACAGGTTGATCGAATGCATCTGCGCCGGAATGGTGATCAGCAGCATGACCAGCAGCACCAGCATCACGTCGATCAATGGCGTCGTGTTGACGTCCATCAGGGGTTCAGCGTCGGTGCTGCCCGCCATGCTTGCAACGTTCATTCCCATCGTGGCCTCCCAGGTTCAGTCGTGACGTACACCCGCCGGAATGACAGGCGCTGAACCCATGATGCCCAGCGCGCACGGCAAACACAACGAGCGCATGGGGTGTGCGTCTGGCACGCCACACAGCGGCAGCGTCCCGGTGAAGGGGTGGTGCGGCGCAGCGGCTAAATTGCGAGCACCTCAGCCCGATGCGACGCCGCCCGTGACCGCTGCCGAACTCCAGACCTATCTGCACGCGCACATCCCGTTGTCGGCGGCGATGCAGGTCACCGTCGACGTCGCCTCGCCCAAGCAGGTTGTGCTGGGCGCACCGCTGGCGCCCAACATCAACCACCGCGACACGGTGTTCGGCGGCAGTGCGTCGGCGCTGGCCATCCTGTCGGCGTGGGCGCTGCTGCACGTCCGGCTCACCGCCGGTGGGCATGCGGCGCGGCTGGTCATCCAGCGCAACGAGATGCACTACGACGACGCCATCCTGGGCGACTTCACCGCGCAGGCCCTGGCGCCCGCGGCCGACGCGTGGCAGGGCTTCATGCGCATGCTGACGCGCAAGGGCAAGGCGCGCATCGCGGTCGCGTCCACGCTGCTTTGCGCAGGGCAATCGGTGGGACGGTTTGAGGGTGAGTTCGTGGCGCTCGACATGACGCGCATGTAGCTGGCGCACCGCCAGTCAGGCCGGCGTTGGCGGGGCGAGAGCCACCGCTGCGCTCAGGGTCAGGACTTGCCTGTCCCCAAACCGGGCGACGGCAGTTGCACCTCGTTTCTGGTTTTCCATGAAACCGCTTTCTAAGCTTTCCCAGGACGATGGTGCGCCAAGTTGAAAGCGCTTTCAAACGTCCGGTAGCGCCGGGTTTGAGGGGCCTTCTTGGCGATACGTCGTTCGTTTTTCCAACGTGGCCTGAACCAGGCGGTGGCTGCACGCCGGGTTTGCCGTAGGCCTTTTGCACAGTCGACACGTGGGTCCGCGAAACCAAGCGTTGGGACCCTGACGACCCGCTGAAGCGGGCAAAGGAGACAAAGGTGAACCTACTCATGCGTTGCTTGCGCCTGTTCGGCGCGGGCTGGTTGCTGATCCTGGGGGTACTCGGCACCACGCCGGCCCTGGCTCAAGATTTCACACAGGGTGTCGAAGTCAGCGGCACCACGGCCACCCTCTGGTTCAAGTCCAACGTGTCGACCACCTGGGTCGACGTGCACTTCTCGGTCAACAGCGGCGCGCAGCAGAACCTGCGCATGACTGCGGCCAACGGCCGCTATGAGCAGAAGGTCACCGTCGCCACCGGCAACGTGATCAGCTACTGGTTCACCTACAACAACGGCGCCCCGGCGTACGACACGCCCAAGTACAGCTACACGGTGGGCAGCTCGCCGCCCGCGGTGACCGGCCCCGTGTGCTTCTACGCCGACATCAACTACACCGGCGACAGCTTCTGCGCCAGCGCGGACTCCAGCTGGATAGGCGCCGCCTGGAACGACCGCGTCTCGTCCGTCAAGGTGCAGGCCGGCTACCAAGCCACGCTGTTCAACGACATCAGCTACGGCGGTGCGTCGCTGGTGCTGACTGCCGACGAGCCCAACCTCGTCAACCGCGGCTTCAATGACCTGACCTCGTCGTACCGCGTGGGCACCACCACCAGTACCGGCGCCTGGAACGGCCGCACCACCTTCAACATCGTCAACCAGACCGGCGGCCGCTGGCCCGATGACCAGGTCTACTGGGCCATCATTGGCAAGGACTGGGCCACCGGCAAGTTCGTGCGCGTCGACGCCTCTGGCAACTTCATTCCCATGTCCACCGCTGACAACGGCGCGCTGACCAAGGGCGGCCAGACCTACACCAACTACTTCCACAAGCTCAGCGCTACGCGCACCATCACGATCCCGGCGCTGAACTCGGCCCGCGTGCTGATGTCGGTGGGCTCGCCGATGTACATCAAGGTCGTCGTCGACGGCAACGGCAACATCGGCTACGCCGGCGCCAACATCGAGAACCCGACTGACCCCAACATCGACGTCATCTTCGACTTCGGTGAGATGGCCATCATCCCGCTGGGGCAGCCGGACCAGGGCATTTTTATCAACACCACGCGCGTGGACCACTTCGGCTTCCCGCTGAAGCTGCGCGTGCAAGGTGGCGGTGGCTACGACCAGACCGTGGGCGAAGCGCTCACTGAAACCCGCGACCAGCTGTTCAGCAAGTTCGTCGCTGAGACGCCCGCGCAGTTCAAGCCGCTGGCCCAGTCACCTTACTCGCCGTACCGCATCATGGCCCCGGCCCACGGCACCTTCAAGCCGGGTGCGGCCAACGCCAACTACCTGCAGCCCTACATCGACGCCGTGTGGGCCCGCTACCGCAATGAAGACCTCGTCTTCACGCTGCAAAACCTGGGCAGCTTCCGTGGCCGCGTCAGCGGTGACCGCTTCACCTTCACCGGCGGCTCGCCGGCCGGCACGTTCTTCATCAACGGCAAGCCCGACACCGCCATGGTGCTGCTGGGCGCGGGCCTGCTGGCCGACGCCAGTGGCAACCCGACCAACACGGGCACTCAGTTGCAGATCCAAGCCCAGATCTGCGCCGCCCTGAACCGCCACGTGATGGAAACGCCGGCCAACTGGTACGTGCAGTCCGCGCACTACCCGGCGGGGCAGCTGGGCAACTGGTACGCCAAGTTCTGGCACGACCACAGCCTCAGCAAGAAGGCCTACGGCTTCGCGTATGACGACGTGGGCGACTTCAGCCCGTCCCTGCACACGTCGGCACCGACGACGGTGACGTACACCATCGGCTGGTGAGCCCAAGCGGCCGCCTGGCGATCAGCGCTTCGCGTTGATCCGCCAGGCCGGCAGCGTCCATCCCGTCCACAACGCCAGGCCGCGCAGCAGCACCGCTGTCGCGGCCGCCGCGCTGATGACGGCCCACTGTGGCGCTTCGAGCTTGACGGCCAGCACCAGCACCCAGCCGCCCACGAAGCTGCACAGCGCGTAGGGCCGATGGTCGTGGAAGGCGGCGGGGATCTCGTTGCAGACGATGTCGCGCAGCACGCCGCCGAAGGTGGCCGTGATGACGCCAATCAGCACCGCGACGATGGCTGGCTGGCCCATGTCCAGCGCGATCAGCGCGCCGTTGGCCGTGAACAGGCCCAATCCCAGCGCATCGGGCCACTGAATGGCCTTCTCCGTCAGCGCCAGGTGGCGCCGGCGCAGGAACAGCATGGCGGCGAAGGACAAGGCCATCAGGGCCCACAGCCAGTCGGCATGGTCGACCCAGAAGAAGGGCCGGCGGTCCAGCAACACGTCGCGCAGCGTGCCGCCTCCGAAGGCCGACAGGCCCGCGACTATGCACAGTCCCACGACGTCGAGATGCTTGCGCGCGCCGGCCAACAGGCCGGACAGCGCGAAGGCCATGGTTGCGGTGATCTCGACGACGGACTGGATGGTCGAGAAGTTGATGACGGGTGGTTTCACCCGCGCATCATTCCATCGTTCACGCCACCCGCTACTTCACCGTGGTGTAGCGTGCCTCGAAGTAGTCGTTGGAGCGGTGGATGGTGTCCACGCCCTGCTTCATCGCCCAGGGGCGGATCTGGTGGTGGATGGGGATGAACAGCGACTCGTCGCGGATGCGCAGCAGCGCTTCCTTGATCAGTGCGTTGCGCTTGGGCACATCGGGCTCGAACTTGATCTTCTGGATCAGCCCGTCCAGCGTCGCGTCGCTGACCTTGCCGAAGTTGAAGTTGCCGTCTGCGCCCTGCGTGCGCGTGTGGCCCCAGGCCTGCATCGCGTAAAGCGCGTCATAGGTCGACACGCCCCAGCCCAGCATGTAGAAGGGCGACTCGCCGCGCTGGAAGGTCTGGCTGTGCGTGGAGAACGGCGCGGCGATCAGGCGCACCTTGACGCCGATCTTGGCCCACATCGACACCGCCGCCTGGCAGACCTGCTCGTCGTTGACGTAGCGGTTGTTGGGGCAGTGCAGCGGCACCTCGAAGCCCTGCGGGTAGCCGGCCTCGGCCAGCAGCTTGCGGGCCTTGTCCAGGTCTGCCTTGACGGGCGCGTCCAGCGCGGCGTCGTAGCCATTGACGCCCGGCGGCACCATCAGCGCGGCAGGCACGGACAGGCCGCGCATGATGCTGCGCTTGATGGCCTCGCGGTCCAGCGCAAGGTTCATCGCCTCGCGTACGCGCCGGTCCTTGAACGGGTTCTTGCCCTTCACGCTGGACTCGCGGAGCTCGTCGCTGCCCTGGTCCATGACGAAGAACACCGTGCGGATCTCGGCGCCCTCCAGCAGCTTGACCTTGCCTTCCTCCTTCAGCTTGAAGAAGTCCTGCGGCGGCAGGTCGGTGACCAGGTCAACGTCGCCTGACAGCAGGGCTGCTACGCGTGTCGGTGCCGACTTGATCGGCAGGTAGCTCAGCTCGGTCACGTTGCCCGTGTTCTTGTCCCACCATTCAGTGTTGGCCACCATCTTGACGGCCTGGTCCGGCTGCCAGCTGACCAGCTTGTAGGGGCCGGTGCCGTTGGCGTTGCGTGAAGCGAAGTTTTCTTCCTTGGCCTTGTAATCCTGCGTGTTGGTGGTGTTGTTCTTGGTCGACCAGACCTTGCTCATGATGGGGAAGCTGATGATGTTCTGCAGCAGCATGGGCGTGGGTGCCTCCAGCAGCAGGTCGACGGTGTGGTCGTCGATCTTCTTGACCTCCTTGATGCCCGACACGTACGTCTGCTTGGTGCCCTGCGGCTGGGTGATGCGGCCGAAGCTGAACACCACGTCGTCTGCCGTGAACGGCGACCCGTCATGGAACTTGACGCCCTTGCGCAGCTCGAAACGCACCTGCGTCTGCGACATGTAAGTCCACTTAGTCGCCAGCGACGGCTCGGGCCGGTAGTTCCTGCCCAGCCGCGTCAGCCCCTCGTAGATGTGGGTGCCGATGGCGTTGGAGGTGTTGTGGTCCTGCGAGTGCGGGTCCAGCGTCAGGATGTCGTTCTGCGCGGCCCAGCGCAGTGGGGCGGCGGTGGCTGCCCCCAGCGTCAGTGCGGCCAGCAGGGGCAGGAGTCGGAGCAGGGATTTCATGCGGCTTCCTTGGTCAGGATTGCAGGACGGCAGAAGCCAAAAATCCTAGCTGCGACCCAGGACGTGTCCGCTAGGGCTTGCCCGCGGGTTCCAGTGAGCAATCGCAACCGGCGCCAGCAGCGATCCAGCGCCGCACCAGGCGGCCACGCAGCCCGCTCGGTTGCGCCGTCAGCGCACCGCACACATAGCGTGCGCCGTCCCACCTCAGGGCGACGCATGCACCCTTTAGGCGCCGGCTTAGCAGCACGCCCAGTGGGCAAGGTTCGGCCAGGCAGCAGATGCCGCAGCCGTTGCATTCAACCCCGAGCGCCGGCTTGTGCGGCGCATCGGGGTG
Organism: Burkholderiales bacterium; assembly: GCA_016195825.1. Taxonomy (GTDB): domain Bacteria; phylum Pseudomonadota; class Gammaproteobacteria; order Burkholderiales; family Burkholderiaceae_C; genus Pelomonas. The sequence goes on from JACPYV010000092.1 coordinate 22,405, forward strand.
GATCTCGATGATCCGGTTCAGGTCTTCACGCCCAGCTCACGCAGGCGTTCGTTCAGGTAGCTGTCCGCCGTGTAGCGGTCGCTCAGCACCACGTTGTCGCGCGGGTGCAGGAACAGTGGCAGCGACACGCGGCTCTTCTTCGCCCCTTCGCCGGTTGGGTTGACGACTCGGTGCTGAGTGGACGGGTAGTACCCCTCGGAGGCTTCCTGCAGCATGTCGCCGATGTTGATGGTCAGCGTACCGAAGTCGCAGGGCACATCGTGCCAGGCGCCGTCGGTGCCCAGCACCTGCAGGCCGGGCTCGTTGGCCGCGGGCAGGATGGTCAGCAGGTTGATGTCGCCGTGCGCCGCGGCACGGATGGAGCCCACCGGCTCCTCGCCTGTCAGCGGCGGGTAGCGCAGCACGCGCAGCAGGGTCTTGCTGCTGCCTTGGATCATGTGGGACAGCGGCTCACGGTACTTCGCCGCGATCTCCGGCGGCGTGTAGCGCTCCACCCAGCCCAGCAGCTCTTCCGCCAGCGCGTTGGCTTCCCGGTAGTAGGTGAGAGCGTCCTCCTTCAGCTGCTCCGGGATGCGGCCCCAGGGGTAGACGTGGAAGTACTCCTTGATGTCCTTCTGCTTGGAACCCTTCGCGGTTTCTGAAATCTCGGTCGAGAAATAACCGTCCTGGGTCTCCTTCGAGAACGCGAAGCCATGTTTGGCCTCGCTGTTGAAGAAGGCCAGCCAGTCGGCGTAGATCTTCTCGACCAGCGCCTGGCGGATCGGGTGGTTGGTCAGCACGCCGAAACCGGTCTCGTGCAGGGAGCGGGTGAACTTTTCTGCCGCATCGGGCGCGCGGTAGTCGACCACTTGAACTTGCATTGGGATCTCCTGATGTCCCTTGACGCAGCCATTCAATCTCGGGGCTGGCGCGGCCGCAAGTTTACGAGTCAGTCAACTTTTGCGAACCCCGGCACGTGAACTTTGTCGCGACCCGCCAACCTTGTCGGGCAAACCCGGGGTGCTAGAGTTCGCCTCCTGATGGAACCCGTCTGTTACTCAGAAGGCCCGCACCTTGTCGGGCTGGTCTTTCGAGCAGCGGAGGGGCTCCTGGTCCTTCCCGTCCCTTTTACTGTTGCCATTGGCTACAGCAAAGGTGGGTCGCAATCCGCCAACCGGTCGAGCCGTGTCGCGGAAGGTTCTTCAACCAGCCAACTCCCTGGAAGCCGGGGTATGAGGTGAGCGAAAGATGATGCAGCAATACAGGTCCAACTCCTACCTGTTCGGCGGAAACGCGCCCTATGTGGAGGAGATGTACGAGGCCTACCTCGACAACCCCGGTTCCGTCCCCGACAACTGGCGCGCCTATTTCGACGCGCTCCAGCACGTCCCGGCGGTCGACGGCAGCGAGGCCCGCGACGTGGCCCATGCCCCGGTGGTCGAATCCTTCGCCCAGCGCGCCAAGGCCAACGCCTTCGCCAACAAGGCCTCCAGCGCCGACCTGGCCGTCGCCCGCAAGCAGGTGCACGTCCAGTCGCTGATCGCGGCCTACCGATTCCTCGGCAACCGCTGGGCCGAGCTGGACCCACTCAAGCGCGCCGAGCGCCCCAAGATTCCCGAGCTGGACCCCGCGTTCTACGACCTGACCGAGTCCGACATGGACATCTCGTTCAGCGCTGTGAACAGCTATTTCGGCGGCGAGACGATGACGCTGCGTCAGATCGTGCAGGCCCTTCGCGAAACCTACTGCGGCAGCATTGGCTCCGAATTCATGCACGGCTCCGACCCCGGCGAAAAGCGCTGGTGGCAGGAGCGGCTGGAGAAGGCGCGCGGCAAGCCGACCTTCACGGCCGACGAGAAGAAGCACATCCTCGACCGCCTGACCGCGGCCGAAGGCCTGGAGCGCTACCTCCACACCAAGTACGTTGGCCAGAAGCGTTTCTCGCTGGAAGGCGGTGAGAGCTTCATCGCGGCCATGGACGAGCTGATCCAGCGCGGCGGCGAGCGCGGCGTGCAGGAGATCGTCATCGGCATGGCCCACCGCGGCCGCCTGAACGTGCTGGTCAACACGCTGGGCAAGATGCCCGCCGACCTGTTCGCCGAGTTCGAGCACAAGGCGGCCGAGGATCTGCCTGCCGGCGACGTGAAGTACCACCAGGGCTTCAGCTCCGACGTGTCCACGCCTGGCGGCCCGGTGCACTTGTCGCTGGCCTTCAATCCGTCCCACCTCGAAATCGTCAACCCGGTCGTCGAAGGCAGCGTGCGCGCCCGCCAGGACCGCCGCGGTGATGGCGTCGGCGCCCAGGTGCTTCCGGTGTTGGTGCACGGTGACGCGGCCTTCGGTGGCCAGGGCGTCGTGCAGGAAACGCTGGCGATGGCTCAGACCCGCGGCTACCGCACCGGCGGCACGGTCCACATCGTCATCAACAACCAGATCGGCTTCACCACCAGCGACCCGCGCGACCTGCGCTCAACCTGGTACTGCTCCGACGTCGTCAAGATGATCGAGGCGCCGGTGCTGCACGTGAACGGCGACGACCCCGAGGCCGTCGTCTGGGCCACGCAGCTGGCCATGGACTATCGCGCCGAGTTCAAGAAGGACGTGGTGCTGGACATCGTCTGCTTCCGCAAGCTGGGCCACAACGAGCAGGACACGCCGGCGCTGACGCAGCCGCTGATGTACAAGAAGATCGCCGCCCACCCCGGCACGCGCAAGGTCTATGGCGACAAGCTGGTCGCGCAGAACGTGCTGACAGCCGAGGGCCCCGACGAAATGGTCAAGGCCTACCGTGCGGCCATGGACGAAGGCCGCCACACGGTTGACCCCGTGCTGACCAACTTCAAGAGCAAGTTCGCCACCGATTGGTCGCCCTTCCTCGGCAAGAAGTGGACCGACAGCTGTGACACCGCCATCCCCGTGGCCGAGTGGAAGCGCCTGGCCGAGAAGCTGACGACGCTGCCCAAGGACTTTGCGCCTCACAACCTCGTGGCCAAGCTCTACGCTGACCGCGCCGCGATGGGTCGTGGCGAGACCAACATCGACTGGGGCATGGGCGAAAGCATGGCCTTCGCGTCGTTGGTGGCGTCGGGCTACCCGGTGCGCCTGTCCGGCGAGGACAGCGGCCGCGGCACGTTCACGCACCGCCACGCCGTGCTGCACGACCAGAACCGCGCCAACTGGGACGCCGGCACCTACATCCCGCTGCAGAACGTCGCTGAAGGCCAGGCCCCGTTCACCGTCATCGACTCCATCCTGTCCGAAGAGGCGGTGCTGGGCTTCGAGTACGGCTACGCCGCCGCTGAACCCAACACGCTGACCATCTGGGAGGCCCAGTTCGGCGACTTCGTCAACGGCGCCCAGGTCGTCATCGACCAGTTCATTGCCTCCGGCGAAGTGAAGTGGGGCCGTGCCAACGGCCTGACGATGATGCTGCCGCACGGCTACGAAGGCCAGGGCCCCGAGCACAGCTCGGCGCGCCTGGAGCGCTTCATGCAGCTGGCCGCGGACAACAACATGCAGATCGTGCAGCCCACCAACGCGGCGCAGATCTTCCATGTGCTGCGCCGCCAGATGCTGCGCATGTTCCGCAAGCCGCTTGTCATCATGACGCCCAAGAGCCTGCTGCGGGCCAAGGATGCGACGTCGCCGCTGACCGACTTCACCAAGGGCGATTTCAAGACCGTCATCGGTGAGCAGGACGCGACGCTGAACGCCGAGAAGGTCAAGCGCGTCATCGTCTGCTCGGGCAAGGTCTATTACGACCTCGTCAAGGCGCGTGCTGAGAAGAAGGCCACCGACGTTGCCGTCATACGTGTTGAGCAGCTCTACCCCTTCCCGCACAAGGCCTTCGCGGCCGAGCTGAAGAAGTACCCGCACGCGACCGACATCGTCTGGTGCCAGGACGAGCCGCAGAACCAGGGTGCCTGGTTCTTCGTGCAGCACTATGTGCACGAGAACATGGTCGATGGCCAGAAGCTCGGCTACGCCGGCCGTCCGGCCAGTGCCAGCCCCGCCTGCGGCTACGCCCACCTGCACCAGGAGCAGCAGAAGGCGCTGCTGGATCAGGCGTTCGCCAAGCTCAAGGGCTTCATCCTTACCAAATAAGACTGCGTTGCGCAGCGCCTGTTCGGGCGCTGCGCTCGCTTGCGCCTGCGCACATCACACCCAATAAAAGACACGGAGCCTCACACCATGGCAATCGTTGACGTCCAAGTTCCCCAATTCTCAGAATCCGTTTCCGAGGGCACGCTGCTGACCTGGAAGAAGAAGCCTGGCGAAGCCGTCACCATCGACGAAACCCTCGTCGAGATCGAGACCGACAAGGTCGTGCTGGAAGTGCCCGCACCTGCCTCCGGCGTGCTGGCCGATGTCTTGGTCGCTGACGGCAGCACCGTCGTCAGCCAGCAACTGCTCGCCAAGATCGACACCGAAGGCAAGGCCGGCGCTGCTGCTGCCGCGCCCGTCGCCGCCGCTCCGGCCGCTGCACCTGTCGCTGCGCCCACAGCGGCTGCCAACAAGGGCGACGTGGCCATGCCGGCCGCCGCCAAGATCCTGGCTGAAAAGGGGCTGCAGGCCACCGACGTTGCCGGCTCTGGCAAGGACGGCCGCGTGACCAAGGGCGACGCCCTCGGTGCCGCCGCCAAGCCCGCGGCCCCGGTCGTCGCGGCCCCGGTCGCCGTGGCGGCCCCCGCCGCCAAACTGCTGCCCGCCGTGGCCGCGCCGGTTCAGCAGAACTTGGGCGACCGCCCCGAGCAGCGCGTGCCCATGACCCGCCTGCGCGCCCGCATCGCCGAGCGCCTGGTGCAGTCACAGTCCACCAACGCCATCCTGACCACCTTCAACGAAGTCAACATGGCTCCGGTCATGGAGATGCGCAAGAAGTTCCAGGAGAAGTTCGAGAAGGAACACGGCGTCAAGCTCGGCTTCATGAGCTTCTTCGTCAAGGCGGCCGTTGCGGCACTGAAGAAGTACCCCATCATCAATGCGTCGGTCGATGGCAACGACATCGTCTACCACGGCTACTTCGACATCGGCATCGCCGTCGGCTCGCCGCGCGGGCTGGTCGTGCCGGTGCTGCGCAACGTCGACCAGATGAGCTTCGCCGACATCGAGAAGAAGATCGCCGAGTTCGGCCAGAAGGCCAAGGACGGCAAGCTGTCCATCGACGACCTAACCGGCGGCACCTTCTCCATCTCGAATGGCGGCACTTTCGGCTCCATGTTGTCCACGCCCATCATCAACCCGCCGCAGTCGGCCATCCTGGGCGTTCACGCGACCAAGGACCGTGCCGTGGTCGAGAACGGGCAGGTTGTCGTCCGCCCGATCAACTACCTCGCCATGTCCTATGACCACCGCATCATCGACGGCCGCGAAGCCGTGCTGGGCCTGGTCACGATGAAAGAAGCGCTGGAAGACCCGGCGCGTCTGCTGTTCGACATCTAAGACCAGGGAACGATCAGCATGAGCACCAAGCAATTCGACGTCGTCGTCATCGGCGGCGGCCCCGGCGGCTACATCGCCGCCATCCGCGCGGCCCAGCTGGGCATGAACGTGGCCTGCATCGACGAGTGGAAGAACGACAAGGGCGGCCCCGCCCTCGGCGGCACCTGCACCAACGTCGGCTGCATCCCGTCCAAGGCGCTGCTGCAGTCCAGCGAGCACTACTAGCACCTGAACCACCACTTCGCCGACCACGGCATCACGGCCGACAACGTCAAGATCGACGTCGCCAAGATGCTGGCCCGCAAGGACCAGGTCGTGAAGCAGAACAACGACGGCATCGTTTACCTGTTCAAGAAGAACAAGGTCACGTTTTTCCACGGCCGCGGCTCGTTTGTCGCCGCCAAGGATGGCGGTTATGAGCTCAAGGCTGGCGAAGAAAGCATCGCCGCCAAGCAGGTCATCATCGCCACGGGCTCCAACGCCCGTGCGCTGCCCGGCGTGCCGTTCGACGAGGAGAACATCCTGTCCAATGACGGCGCGCTGCGCGTTGGCGCCACGCCCAAGAAGTTGGGCCTGATCGGCGCTGGCGTCATCGGCCTGGAGATGGGCTCGGTCTGGCGCCGCCTGGGTGCTGAAGTCACTGTGCTGGAAGGCCTGCCGGCCTTCCTCGGCGCGGTGGACGAAAGCGTGGCCAAGGAAGCCGCCAAGATCTTCAAGAAGCAGGGCCTGGACATCCAGCTTGGCGTGAAGGTCGGCGAGGTCAAGTCGGGCAAGAGCGGTGTCAGCGTCGCCTACACGGACGCCAAGGGCGAGGCCAAGACGCTGGAAGTCGACAAGCTCATCGTCTCCATCGGCCGTGTGCCCAACACCATCGGCCTGGGTGCCGACGCGGTGGGCCTGAAGCTGGACGAGCGCGGTGCCATCGTCGTGGACGACGACTGCAAGACCAGCCTGCCTGGCGTCTGGGCCATCGGCGACGTGGTGCGTGGCCCCATGCTCGCTCACAAGGCCGAGGAAGAGGGCGTGGCCGTGGCCGAGCGCATTGCCGGCCAGCACGGGCATGTCAACTTCAACACCATCCCCTGGGTCATCTACACCAGCCCCGAGATCGCCTGGGTCGGCAAGACCGAGCAGCAGCTCAAGGCCGAAGGCGTGGCCTACAAGGCCGGCCAGTTCCCCTTCCTGGCCAACGGCCGGGCCCGGGCGCTGGGCGACACGACCGGCTTCGTCAAGTTCCTGGCCGACGCCAAGACCGACGAAATCCTGGGCGTTCACATCATCGGCCCGTTCGCGTCGGAGCTGATATCCGAGGCTGTCGTCGCGATGGAGTTCAAGGCCTCGGCCGAGGACATCGCGCGCATCTGCCACGCGCATCCGTCGCTGAGCGAGGCGACCAAGGAAGCGGCGCTGGCCGTCGACAAGCGCACGCTGAACTTCTGATCGCACGCAGCGAGTTGAAAGGGGCGGCCAGACAGTCGCCCCTTTTTCTTCCATGACCAGCGTCACCGACCTTTACCAGCAAACCCTCATCGAGCGCGGCTACCAGGCCGACGAGGCGCAGCTGCGCGCTGTCGCGTCACTGCAGCGCTGCCAGGACGAATGGGCCAGCTACAAGGCCCGCCGCGCCAACGCGGTGACCAAGCTGCTGGTGCGCCCGCCCATCCCGCGTGGCGTCTACATGTACGGCGGCGTGGGCCGGGGCAAGAGCTTCCTGATGGACTGCTTCTTCCAGGCCGTGCCACTGACGCGCAAGACGCGGCTGCACTTCCACGAGTTCATGCGCGAGGTGCACCGCGAGCTGCAGGAGCTCAAGGGCATCGCCGACCCGCTGGACGAGCTGGGAAAGCGCATCGCGCGGCGCTTCCGGCTGATTTGCTTCGACGAGTTCCACGTCGCCGACGTGACCGACGCGATGATCCTGCATCGGCTGCTTGACGCGCTGTTCCGCAACCGCGTGTCCATCGTCACGACGTCCAACTTCCATCCCGACGAGCTCTACCCCAATGGCCTGCACCGCGACCGCATCCTGCCCGCCATCGAGCTGCTGAAGGCCAACCTGGAAGTCATCAACGTCGACGCCGGCACGGACTACCGACGCCGCACGCTGGAGGACATGAACCTCTATCTAACGCCGTTGAGCGAGGCGAACGAGAGGGCGCTGACCCAGGCCTTCGAGTCCCTCGCAGAAGCGCAGGATCAAGACCGCAAGCTGATGATCGAGCACCGCGCGATCTACGCGCGCCGGCGTGCTGGCGGCGTGGTCTGGTTCGACTTCCAGACGTTGTGTGGCGGCCCGCGCTCGCAGAACGACTACCTGGAGCTGGCCAGCCAGTTCCACACCGTTATCTTGTCCGACGTGCCCGAGATGCCGGTGCGCCTGGCCAGCGAGGCGCGGCGCTTCACCTGGCTGGTCGACGTGCTTTACGACCGCCGCGTCAAGCTCATTGTCTCTGCCGCGGTGCCGGCGGAGCGGCTCTATACCGAAGGGCCGCTCGCGCACGAGTTCCCGCGGACCGTGTCGCGCTTGCAGGAAATGCGCTCGGCGGAGTACCTTGCGCTGGCCCGCCGTGAAGTCGATACCTCGCTGACCTGACATGACCGTCCTGCTGATCCTGCTTGCCGCCACGGCGGCCTCCGCGCCGCTGAGCCAGCCCGCCACGCGCGCCGAAGTCGCGGCCCAACGTGCCGCTGTGGAGCAGCGCTATGCCCGGGAGAAGGCGGAATGCGAGCAGCACTTCGTCGTCAGCACCTGCGTGGAGGAATTGCGCCGGCAACGCCACGACGCGCTGGTGCCACTGGTGCGGCGCGAGCACGAACTGGCCACCGAGGAGCGCCGCGACCGCGCCGCCGAGCAGACCCGGCGGGTGCGCGAACGCGAGCAGGCTGCAGCGCAGGACGAGGGCCAGCGCCGCGAGCGCGTCCTGGCCGCGCCGCTGCCGCTGCCTTCGTCGCCGGCCTCGCATCCCGTCAAGGCGCTCAGTGCCGACAACGCCGCCCAGGCCCGCCGCGCAGCCGACCAAAAGTCCGAGGGCGAGGCCGCCAGGCGGCGCGAGCAGGCGCAGGCGCGTGAACAAAGCCAGCAGCGGCGCATCGCCGAGCACGCGGCGCGGCAGAAGTCGCGCACCAAGCCACCGGCTGCGCCGTTGCCGTTACCGGCGGGGTCTGGCGCTGCGAACTGACCGCGCAGGCGCTGCGGTCAGTCGAGGTTCTCCAGCTTGACGATGGCGATGGACAGGTTGTCGCCACCCCCGCGGGCACGCTGGCGTGCCTTGCTGACCAGCAATTCGGCCGCCTCGCGCGGTGGCAGGCTGTAGAGCACGCTGCCCAGCTCCTGGGCGGTGAAGTAGTGCCACAGGCCGTCGCTGCAGCACATCAGCGTGTCGCCCACCTCTAGGCCCTCAAAGCGCTCCGAAGTCGATGTTGGGTCCTGCGCCGTGCCCAGGCAGGCGGTCAGCAGGTTGCTCTGCGGGTGCGAGCTGGCCTCGGCCTCGGTCAGCTGGCCTTCGTCGACCAGGCGCTGCACGTAAGAGTGGTCCATGGAGCGCTTGACCAGTCGCGCGCCGCGGAACCAGTAGATGCGCGAATCGCCGGAGTGGATCCAGTGCGCGCAGCGGTCGCTGGTGACGACGTAGCCGGCGATGGTGCTGTGCGGCTCCTCCTCTGCGGAGATGGCCGTCAGCTTGATCATCAGGTGTGCCTCGGACGTGATCTGGCCCAGCAGCTCGGCCGGCGATTCATCCTCGGGCGAGTAGCGCTCGAACAGCTGGCGCGCGGTCAGGATGACTTGGTCGGCCGCCTTGCGTCCGCCGCTCTTGCCCCCCATGCCGTCCGCCACGATGCCCATCACGCAGCCCGCGATGCGCGGGTGGGCGATGACGGCCACCTGGTCCTGCTGGTAGGCCCGGTCCCCGCGATGGGTGCCGGTGGCGGCGGAGAGTCGGAAGCCGACGGTGGAGGGTGGGGCCATGTCGAAAACTATACTGGGCGGTGAGCTTCGGCCCCGCTGCAACCTGCCCCATAAACCCTCGGATGGATGAACAACTTCACTCGTTGCCGCGGCGGCTCATCGAGTTGCGGATCGAACACGCCGACCTGGACGCGATGATCGACCGCTTGGTCGAGCAGTCTCCCCTGGACGAATTGGCATTGCAGCGCCTCAAAAAGCGCCGTCTGGCGCTGCGCGACATGATCGCCCGGCTGGAGGCCACGACTGAGCCCGATGACCTTGCCTGAAACGGCCCCGCCCGACCAAGACCTCGACGACTGGCTGGACGCCCTGGATCAGGACGGACCACCCACTCCACCCGCTGCAGACGAGCTTGTCCAGGCCGTCGAGGCCGCCTTTGACGCGGGTGGCCCGCTGGCGCGGCTGGACCCTGGCTACAAGCCGCGCGAGCCCCAACTGCAGATGAGCCGCGCTGTCGCTCGCGCGTTGAGCCGCCGTCAGGCGCTGGTCGTCGAGGCGGGGACCGGCGTCGGCAAGACCTTCGCCTACCTGGTTCCGGCGCTGCTGGCCGGCAGTCGTGCGCTCATCAGCACCGCCACGAAGAGCCTGCAGGACCAGCTCTTCCTGCGCGACCTGCCGCGGCTGACAAAGGCGCTGCAGATGCCCGTGCGCCTGGCGCTGCTGAAGGGTCGCGCCAGCTACCTGTGCCTGCACCGCATGAAGGAGGCGCGCGTGTCCGGCGAATTCCCGGACCGCCGCACGGCGCTGGCGCTGGCCCGTATCGAACGCTGGGCGCTGGGCACGGCGACAGGTGATTTCGCCGAGATCGACGGCCTGGACGAGCGCTCGCCCATCATCCCCATCGTCAGCTCCAGTCGCGAGAGCTGCCTTGGGCAAGAGTGCCCGGACTGGCGCGCCTGCTATGTGGTGAAGGCGCGGCGCGAGGCGATGGAGGCGGACGTGGTGGTCGTTAACCACCACCTCTTCTTTGCCGACGTGACGCTGCGCGACACCGGCGTGGCCGAACTTCTGCCCAGCGTCGAGATTGCCATCTTCGACGAGGCCCACCAGTTGGCCGAGGCCGGCGTGCAGTTCCTCGGCACGCTGCTTGGCACGGCGTCGCTGATCGACTTCGCGCGTGATGTGCTGGCGCAGGGGCTGGCCCACGCCCGGGGCGTGCACGACTGGCAGGCCTTGCACGCTGGCGTAGAGAAGGCCGCGCGCGAGCTGCGCCTGGCGGCGGCAGGGCCTCTGGCCACGGCCGGCCGCGAGCTGCGCGGTACGCTCAAGCTGGGCTGGCGTGAGCGCGCCGGCCAACCAGCCTTCGCCACGGCGCTGGCCGGCGTCGAGCAAGCCTGCACGCGGGCGCTGGAGGCCCTGACTGCCGTGCGCGAAGCCGCCCCTGACTTCGCCCGCCTGTGCGAGCGTGCCCAGGAGCTGCGCGACCTGGCCAAGGCTTTTGCGGCGGACCCTGACCCGGGCGACGTGCGCTGGATCGACATCAGCCCGCACGCGGCCCGGCTGGTCGAGTCGCCGCTGGACATCCGCGACGCGATGCAGCAGCAGCTGGAAGGTCCACAAGGATCAAGCAAAGCCTGGGTATTCACGTCCGCCACGCTTGGCGACGACGAGGGCCTGACCTGGTTCACCGAGCCTGCCGGCCTGACCGGGGCCGAGGTACTGCGTGTCGGCAGCCCCTTCGACTACCCGGCGCACGCGCGGCTCTATGTGCCGCGTGGTTTCCCCAAACCCAGCGAGCCCAGCCACCCGGCCAGCGTCGCGCTGCTGGCCTCGCGGCTGGCGCGTGCCCTGGGTGGTCGCACCTTCGTGCTGACGACCACGCTGCGCAACCTGCAGACCGTGTCCGACGCGCTGCGCGAACGCTTCGAGGAGGGCGGCGATGCGATCGCCGTGCTGCAGCAGGGGGCAGCACCGAAGCGCGTGCTGCTGCAGCGCTTCATTGACGACCCGGCCTCGGTGCTGGTCGGCTCGGCGAGCTTCTGGGAAGGCATCGACGTGCCGGGCGACGCGCTGCAATGCGTGCTGATCGACAAGCTGCCGTTCCCGCCACCCAACGACCCGCTGGTGGAAGCCCGCGTGAAGCGGCTGGAGGCGCAGGGCCGCAATGCCTTCTCGGAGTACTTCGTCGCCGAGGCGGCGATCGCGCTCAAGCAGGGCGCCGGGCGGTTGATCCGCACCGAGACCGACCGCGGCCTGCTGGTGGTGTGCGACCCGCGCATGGCGGGCATGAACTACGGCCGCCGACTGCGCGGCGCGTTGCCGCCGATGACGCCGGTGGCGACCGAAGCAGAGGCACTGGCCTGGTTGCAGGAGCTCAACGCGACGCGTTGAGCTCCGCCGGGATCACCAGAGCTGCCACCAGCGCTTCTTGCGCGCGGCGCCGTTGCTGGCGTAGGCGCTGTCGGGGAAGTTCTTGTCCAGCACGCGGCGTGCGTCGTCGCGCAACTGGGTCAGCCCCAGCTTGTCGTAGCTCTCGCCCATGATGAACAGTGCTTCCTCGATGCCCGGGGCGTATTGGAACTCGGCCACGGCCGACTGCGCACGGTTGGCTGCAGCCACATAGGCCTTGCGGTTGAAGTAGTAGCGAGCGACGTGGATCTCGTAGGCCGCCAGCGTGTTGGTGATGAAGTTGATCCGCGTCGTTGCCTCTGCGGCGTACTTGGAGTCGGGGAACTGCTCGACGAGCTGGCGGAAGGCCAGCAGCGCCTCGCGCGAGGCCTGCTGGTCGCGCTCCGCGACGTCCTGGTTGGCCAGTCGGCCGAACAGGCCCAGGTCCTCGTTGAAGTTGACGATGCCCTTCATGTAAAGGGCGTAGTCCAACGCCGGGCTGGACGGGTTGAGCTTGATGAAGCGGTCCAGCGTCGTGATGGCCTGTGCGCGCTCGGCCGTGCGGTAGTAGGCCCAGGCCAGATCGAGAGTTGCCTGCTGGCCCATCGTCGTGCCGGCGGCGCGGCCTTCGATCTTCTCCAGCGACTTGATGGCCCGGTCATAGCTGCCCGAGTTCAGGTCGTCCTTGGCGTCTGCATACAATTTGTCCAGCGCCGCCTGGGAGTTCGGGTCCTCCTTGGCCGTGGAGCCGCAGCCGCTCAAGCCAAGCGCGAACGCCATCAGGACAGTGCCGGCGACGACGCGGGCGGCCTTGAATTTCTCAACAAACATGTCTGAAGTCGGGGCTTAGCTGCCGGCCGGTCACACTGAACAATGGACGCGGAGTATAGGGTGGGGGGTCAAGACGATTTCGAGCAAGAGGCCGACGAGGGCGGTGAGGCCGAGCGGCGCACGGCCGACGTCGAGGCTGGCGGCCATGGCGAACGCCTGGACCGCTGGCTGACGCGCCTGGCGCCGGAGTTCTCGCGCAACCACCTGCAGTCGCTGATCGAGCGAGGCTGCGTGACGGCCGATGGCAAGCCGCTGGACAAGGCCGCCCACAAGCTGAGAGCCGGCCAGCGCATCGAGATCGAGCTGCTGCCCACCGACGAGAGCCGCGCCTTCCGCGCCGAGGCCATGGTGCTGGACTTCGTCTTCGAGGATGAGCACCTGCTGGTCGTGAACAAACCCGCCGGCTTGGTTGTGCACCCGGCCGCCGGCAACTGGTCGGGCACCCTGATGAACGGGTTGCTGGCCCACCATCCGACCGCAGCCACGCTGCCACGCGCCGGCATCGTGCACCGGCTGGACAAGGACACCAGCGGGCTGATGGTCGTGGGCAAGACGCTGGAGGCTGTCACCGCGCTGACGCGCCAGATTGCTGCGCGCGAGGTGCACCGCGAATACCTCGCGCTGGCCTGGGGCCGCGTTGAGGATGCCTTCACCGTCGACGCGCCGCTGCGCCGTGACCCGGTGTCGCGCGTGAAGATGGCCGTCGCGCCTGCCAACCTGGGCAAGCCAGCGCGCACCGATGTCTTCCCGCTCGGTGTCGGCGGGGTCGGCAACAGGGCGGTCAGCGCCGTGCACTGCGTGCTGCATACCGGCCGCACGCACCAGATCCGCGTCCACCTGATGCATCGCGGCCATCCGCTGTTGGCCGATACGCTGTACGGCGGCGTGCCGGCCCTGGGCCTGACCCGCCAGGCGCTGCACGCGGCCCGGCTGGGCTTCGCGCACCCGGTCACCGGCGAGGCGGTGTCGCTGCGTGCTCCGCTGCCTGCGGACCTCGCTGCTGCCTGGGCCCAGATCGGCGGTGCTGAGCTGCCTGACCGGATGCCCGGCTGACGGCGCTACAATGCATTCCGGTTGTCGTACCTGAGCGTCGTGCCGAATGGGCACGGCAGCCCGCCACGGGGCGCAGTCCACCCCGCCAAGCCGACAACCACCCGCTGGTGCGCCCCGCTGCCTGATGGCCGGGACCGCGCCCGGTGCAACACCCGCCCCAGGCGCCTGACGAACGCGACAACCAGCGTCCAGGCCGGGGCCAACGCCAGAGCTCTGCCCATTGAGGGTGCGAAGTTGAGTTCATGAACACCCAGGATGCCAAGCGCGTCCTTGAGACCGCGCTGATCTGTGCCTCGCAGCCGCTGACGCTGCGCGAGCTGCGCAGCCTGTTCGCCGACGAACTCGGCGCAGACACGCTGCGCGGCCTGCTCTACGAGCTGTCCCGCGACTGGGACGGTCGCGGCGTGGAACTGGTGGCGCTGGCCTCGGGCTGGCGCTTCCAGAGCCGCCCCGAGTTGCGCGAATACCTCGACCGGCTGCACCCCGAGAAGCCGCCGCGCTACTCGCGTGCCGTGCTGGAGACGCTGGCCATCATTGCCTACCGCCAGCCGGTCACGCGCGGCGACATCGAGGACATCCGCGGTGTCGTAGTCGCCAGCCAGATCGTCAAGCAGTTGGAGGACCGCGGCTGGATCGAGGCCATCGGCCACCGCGAGACCCCAGGGCGCCCGGCGCTGTACGCCACGACCAAGTCCTTCCTCGACGACCTCGGATTGGCCAGCCTGGAGCAACTGCCGGCCCTGGAGGTTGGCGGCGAGCCGCCCGCCTTCGAGGCGCTGCAAGGCCAGCTCTTGGACGCTGCGGACGAAGCGCCGTCGGCCGAGGCTGCAGCCGAAATCCCCGCCGACCTGCCTCCGCAGGCGCCTGCCGAAACGGCCGTGCCGACCCAAAGCCTGTTTGGCGACGACGGCACGCCCGCACTCCCCAATCCCGACCCCTCCGATCCGCCCCCTCAACCCCAGTCCGAACCCGCATGAACGACGCTGCCGATCAAGACAAGCCCCTGCCCCCTGCCGATGCTGCTACCGACGCCGAGGCGCCTGCCGCGCCCAAGCGACGCCGCGCGACGGCCAAGGTGGCTGCCGAAGCCGCACCGGAGGCCGCAGCCGACGCGGCCGTGCCCGTGAAGCGCACGCGCCGCAAGGCTGAGCCGGTGGCCGAAGCCGAAGTCGTTGCGGCGCCCCCGGCTGCGGCGGTCCCGGCAGACGAGCTCCCTGCGCCGGCCCGCAAGCGTGCGCCGCGCAAGCTCGCCGTCATCGAAGAGGCTGCACCGGTTGCTGCCGCTGCTGCCGAGACGGTGGCTCCCGTGCCCGCGGCCATCTTCACGCTGGCCGAGGAGGCGCCTGTCGTGCGGGCGGTTGAGGGCGGCGATGCGGACGATGAGGGCGGCGAGGACGGTGGCGACGGCGACGGCGAGGGCGGCGAGCGCAGCAGCCGCAGCCGCAATCGCCGCCGCAACCGCAAGGATCGCGCCGAGCGCGAGGGGGGCGCGCCCGCTTTGGCTACTGTGGGTGAGCCGTCCGGCCCGACGCTGGCGCCGGAGCTGGTCGAGGCCGCGGGGGCGCGCTTCGCCGATGTGCTGTCCGGCAATCTGGACGCCGAGTCCGAGGCGCCCGACGCCGAGCCGCCGGTGCTTGCCGCCGCG
>JACPYV010000093.1 GCA_016195825.1 Burkholderiales bacterium
CAATCCGCGCCCGCCGGTGACGGCGGGCGGTGCCGCCGAGGTCTACTACTGGCTCACATTCGTGACTTGTTTCAATCCGCGCCCGCCGGTGAAGGCGGGCGGTGCATGACGCCGGGCGCGTTGACGACGCGCGGCATGCCGTTTCAATCCGCGCCCGCCGGTGAAGGCGGGCGGTGCGCCAGCTCCGACACGTGGCCGATGGCGTTGGACGCGTTTCAATCCGCGCCCGCCGGTGAAGGCGGGCGGTGCGGCGGGCGTGAAGACAACGACGGGGCTGGTGGTGTTTCAATCCGCGCCCGCCGGTGAAGGCGGGCGGTGCTCCTGCCCAACGAGCTGCCCTTCGCACCCGACGAGTTTCAATCCGCGCCCGCCGGTGAAGGCGGGCGGTGCGGCCGCGCGCTGAACTTCGCCGACACCAGCCAGTCGTTTCAATCCGCGCCCGCCGGTGAAGGCGGGCGGTGCTGAGGGCAGCGGCGTCATGGTCGCGCGCACGGTGGTTTCAATCCGCGCCCGCCGGTGAAGGCGGGCGGTGCGTCGGGCGCCTTGTCCTGCAGGACGTTGACGGTCCAGTTTCAATCCGCGCCCGCCGGTGAAGGCGGGCGGTGCCGGGCCCCGGCGAGGTTACCCCCGGCCTTGCCCGCGTTTCAATCCGCGCCCGCCGGTGAAGGCGGGCGGTGCCGCCGAACAAGTGGCTGCACGCGAAGGCCACGAAGTTTCAATCCGCGCCCGCCGGTGAAGGCGGGCGGTGCTTGATGAGGCCAGGCGCTGAGGTCGCAGCACCAGGTTTCAATCCGCGCCCGCCGGTGAAGGCGGGCGGTGCTGACGCCTGAGGTGCGCGGCCGTAGCGCGCGGTGTTTCAATCCGCGCCCGCCGGTGAAGGCGGGCGGTGCTCGGCAAGGGCGACATCTTCGACTTCATGGTCGGGTTTCAATCCGCGCCCGCCGGTGAAGGCGGGCGGTGCCATCACCTGGCCCACCACACCCACCGCCTGACCTGTTTCAATCCGCGCCCGCCGGTGAAGGCGGGCGGTGCAGGCGGTGCCCGCCACACCCACCGAGCCCAGGGTGTTTCAATCCGCGCCCGCCGGTGAAGGCGGGCGGTGCCCCGCCCACAGGCAGCAGTCGTGCTCGCCCCAGGCGTTTCAATCCGCGCCCGCCGGTGAAGGCGGGCGGTGCCCGCAGACGGCGCACCGGCTGGACCCTTCGACGCGGTTTCAATCCGCGCCCGCCGGTGAAGGCGGGCGGTGCGGTCAAGTGCGCCCTCCAGGCCATGGGCTTGCACGGTTTCAATCCGCGCCCGCCGGTGAAGGCGGGCGGTGCCCCCGGGCGGTAATCAGGAAGCTGTGTAGTGGACAGTTTCAATCCGCGCCCGCCGGTGAAGGCGGGCGGTGCCCCCTCCGCGCCACGGCTCCGGCCAAGACGGAGGTGTTTCAATCCGCGCCCGCCGGTGAAGGCGGGCGGTGCCGGCATGACAGCCGAGAGGCTCCACGATGTACGCGTTTCAATCCGCGCCCGCCGGTGAAGGCGGGCGGTGCCGCAGCCCCTGCCGTGTCGGCGCCGGCCGAACTGGTTTCAATCCGCGCCCGCCGGTGAAGGCGGGCGGTGCGTGACGGACATGGCGTGCCGCACAACGATGAGGCGTTTCAATCCGCGCCCGCCGGTGAAGGCGGGCGGTGCGCAAGCACTGCAGTTGGATCGCGCCTGGCGGCCAGTTTCAATCCGCGCCCGCCGGTGAAGGCGGGCGGTGCGACCGCGCGCCAGATCGCCGAGTCCATCGGCAAGTTTCAATCCGCGCCCGCCGGTGAAGGCGGGCGGTGCAATGCCGGCCAAGAGCCGTTGCGCTGGCAGGTGGCGTTTCAATCCGCGCCCGCCGGTGAAGGCGGGCGGTGCGCCCCATCAATGACGGGCCGCCGCTTGTCAAGCTGTTTCAATCCGCGCCCGCCGGTGAAGGCGGGCGGTGCCGTGCGGCTGTTTTGGACCGCGTGGCTGGCCTGTGTTTCAATCCGCGCCCGCCGGTGAAGGCGGGCGGTGCCCCAAAGCGCTGGGCGGCATCTCCGGCGGCATGCTGTTTCAATCCGCGCCCGCCGGTGAAGGCGGGCGGTGCGTGTGGCGACGCCTCAGAACGTCTACGCCACCGTGTTTCAATCCGCGCCCGCCGGTGAAGGCGGGCGGTGCGACCGTGCCGAGCGGGACGCGCCCGGTTTTCGTGTTTCAATCCGCGCCCGCCGGTGAAGGCGGGCGGTGCACTTTCATTGCAAATGCTTGAAAACGCGTGGGTATTCTCCCCAGCTCCGCGAAACGGCTCGCCGGCCTGACTGTTCGCGCGGCGTGGCTGCATGGTCAAGCTCAAATGGGGTTGTCGCCGTTGGCTTTTTTCGTTGCGCGAATGCCTCCCGGCGGGCGCAGTTGCTTGGAGTTCGCGGGCTCAGCAAGAAAGGGGGATCAAAGCACCAGTGGCGCGTCGAAGTCAGTGGCTTTGAACTGGCCGTACTCTCGCACCTCGGCTCCGCGGGTCTCGGGCAGGCGGTAGATTCGCAGGCAGTCTTGCTGGTCGTTGATCTCGGCCAGCAGCCGGCGCTCCAGCGTCTCCATCTGAGCCAGGTCGATCTGGCATTCGAAGACCGACTTCTGCACCCGTTGCCCCGTGGATTCGCAGAGTTTGGCGACTCGGCGCAGGCGCCTCCGGCCTTCCTTGGTTTCGGTGTTGACGTCGTAGCAGACGATGACCAGCACAGGCGCCTCACTTGATCAGGAAGGGAACATAGCCGGCAGGCTGCCCGTCGGTGTCGATCTCGCCGCGCACGGCGCGCGCCAGCAGCCGCGCCTGAATCAGTGGCACCAACCCCAGCGCCACGGGTTGGACAAGCAGTGAATGCTGCAGCAGGTCCTGCTTGCGTTCCTGGTATGCGACCAACACGGTCTTGCGTGCGTCGGCCTGCAGGCTGATGGCGCCGCCCTCGCGCTCGGCGAAGTCGCCCGGGCGCAGTTGTTGCCGGTTGATGAGGGTCAGCGCCAGCCGTTCGGCCTGTGGGCGGAACTCCTCCATCAGGTCCAGCGCCAGCGCCGCACGGCCTGGGCGCAGTGCGTGCAGGAAGCCGACCTGTGGGTCGAGCCCGACTGCTTCGAGCGCGCTACGGCAGTCGTTCATCCACAGGCTGTAGAGAAAGGACAGCAGTGCATTGAGCCGGTCACGGGGTGGGCGGCGGCTGCGGCCGTCGCGCATGCTGAAGTGCTCGCGTGCGTCGGGACGGACGAGCAGGCTCAAGCCCACGAAATGCTCGCGCGCTGCTTCGCCTTCGATGCCTCGCAGCTCATCCAGCGTGGCGCAGCCAGGCAGTGCGCGCAGGCTTGCGGCCAGGTTCTGGGCTTGGCGGGTCAGGGCGTCTGCGTCCGCATCGTTGCGTGCCTCGCGCGCGCCGCGCTGCAGCAGGCTGCGAGCGTTGCGGATCTTGCCGGCAATGAAGCTGCGCGCCAGCGCCATCACCAGGTTGGCATCGCCGCAGGCACGGTGTTGGGCTTGGCGCAGCAGCACGTTGCCGGCCATCGGGCCTTCCAGCCGGGCCTGGAAGCGGCCGTTTGCATCTAGCAGCACCAGGGTGATGCCCTGCTGGGCCAGCGTGTGCATCAGCGGCGTCGAGAGCTGGATGTGGCCGAAGCAGACCACAGCATTCAAATGATGCAGCGGCACGCGCAGCTTCAGTTCCTGGTTCTGTTCGATGGCCAGCGTCTGGTTCTCCAGGCGCAGGTAGGTATCGGGGGTCGTCAGGTAAAGCGTGTTGAGCAGTTGCATGGCCTGCCTCAGAGTTCGGCGTCGGGCTCGAACAGCCGCTGGCGGACCTTGGCCAGGGTTGGGGACTGCGCGGCTTCGGGCTGGCAGCGGTCCAGCAGCGAGCAGGGCTTGCAGCGCTGCGCGGCCAGTTCGCCAGTCAGGGGCGGCGGCAGCCGGCCCGATGCGAGTTGCGTCGCCACGGCGGCGCGGGTGTCCGTCACCTGGGCTCGCAGCGCGTCGGTGATGGGCACAACGCGCCGGCGCTTGCTGCTGGCGTAGAAGATGGCGCCCTCGGGCACAGCGTGGCCGGTCATGGCCTCCAGGCACAACGCCTGGGCGGCGAGCTGGAGGTCGTCGCAGGCCGCGATGGCTGCGGCCTTGTGGCGCGAGCCCTGCTTGTATTCCACGGGGTAGGGGCTGCCGTCGGGCAGGAACTCGACGGCATCCGCCTTGCCGATCAGCCCCAGCCCGTCATGCCACAGGGGCAGTGCCCGTTCAACGCGCCTGCCGCGTTCGGTCTGCAGGCTGGGCTGGTCCACCCGCGCATGCAGCGCGTTGCCGCGCAGCGTGTGCAGGTTGTCGTCGAAGGCCTGCTCGATGTGAATCAGCCCGCACTGGCGCGGGCAATAGGCCCAGTGTTGAAGGGCCGACAGCGGGATGGCATCGTCGGCGTCCATGAGCTCGCAGCGTCAGCCGATGCGCCGCAGCAGCTTCACGCCCGCAGGCAGGCTGGCCTCGTTGACCGCCACGTCGTAGTCGGCGAAGCTGCGCGGGGCGGCGACGCCGTCCTTGAGCTTCACGCTGATGCGCTCGAACAGGCTGTGCGAATGGGCGTTGCCGAGTTCGCTTTCATGCTGGAAGACGAACAGGCAACGGGTGGCCATCTCGCCCCGGGCGGCGGAGCGGTCGTGCTCGAACATCTGCTCCAGGCCTTGCATCAGCAGTTCCAGGTCTTCGGCACTGAAGCCGGTCTGCTTGGCCAGAAAAGCCGAAACGAAGCCGTGCGAGCGATAGAGGCCGTAGGGCACGGTGTGCTTGCGGCCCATGGTGCGGTTGTCGCCTTCCTGCTTGTCGGCCTCGGCTTGTGTCGCCACGGCCATGCGGGTGATGGCGTGTTCGCTGGCGACGATGGGGTCGGCCGAGCGGGCGAAGGTCATCTGCACCGGGCCGCGCACCTGGCCGCAGTTGACGCCGAGTGACATCACGGCGCCGAAAGTGCGCACGTCGTAGAAGTTCTCACAGATCCAGGCGCGGGCCTTCTCGACGGTCTCTGCGCCGCCTTTGCGCTTCTTCTTCCCTTTTGCATCAGCGTCGTCTGCCAGCTCCGATTCGGCGCCCACGGCTTTGTATGCCTTGATGTGCGTCTGCTCGAGCACCGCCTTTTCCTTGATATAGATGTCGTAGGGCGGCTGTGCGCCCTTCACGAGCTGCACGAAGTTGCGCAGCTTGCGCTTGAGCGCCACGTCGGTCATCAGGCCGTGGCCGGTCTCGGCGTCGATGCGGGGCATGTTGCCGGCGTCGGGGTCGCCGTTGGGGTTGCCATCCTTCACGTCGAACAGCAGCACGAAGTCGAGGCGGCCGGTAATGGGGGTGCTCATGGTCTCAATCTCCCTGGGGTTGGTCGGTGCTGGTGTCTGCGTCGGTCTTCTTGGTGAAGAAGGCCTGGCGCTGGTGGTAGTAGCCGAGGGCGAACTGGCCTTGCTGGGGCAGGCTGAGCTGGCGCGGGAACCCGTTCACCGGGTCGAGCGGCGCGAGGATCTCGCCGATCAGCTTCTCGAAGTAGGCGGTGAAGCCGTCGCTGAGCTTCTTCAGGTGAGCGTTCTTCAGGCGCAGCAGGGTGGTGAACACCGCCACCGGCGTGGTGGAGGCCGCGCCGTAGTAGCGGTCGCGGATGGTGGCGTTGATGCCGGGCTGTGCCTGTTCCTGGATGCGCTCCAGCGTGGCGAAGAGCCGGCCGAGCCGGTAGGCCGGGGCGGGGTTGTCCATGTCGAGGGCCTCCTTGAATGTGGGTGACGTGGATGAGGTGGCGCGTGCGCGGCGGTTGAGCCAGGCCTTCAGCACGCAGGCGCGCAGGTAGCTCACGTCCTGCTCGGCCTTGCAGCGCTGCACGGCAGCGTTGAGCAGGCCGGCCGGCAGGGGCAGGCCTTCGAGGATGGCCCGCATCCATTCGCCGGCCAGCCGGGGCGGGATGTTGTCGGCCTTGCCTTGCAGCGCCAGGCTGGTGAGCAGGCGGAACAGCGACGGCGTCTGCGGGTCGCTGTCAAAGCGCCGCGCCACGCGGATGTCGTCAAAGTGCTGCACCAGGCGGGGCGCCAGTTCGGCGAAGCGCAGGCGCGGCAGCCAGAAGCGGATGCTGATGCGCGCGGCGTTGGGGGACAGACCCAGCACGAAGAAGCGCGTGTCGGCCTGCTCGGCGGGCAGCGTTCCCGAGCGCACGGCGGCGTAAAGGGCACGCACGGCATCGCGGGCCTTGTCGGGGTTGTCGGGCTCGCCGAAGAGATCGGCCAGCGTGAAGTCGCCGTCGAAGGGATGGGGCGCGTCGGCCCAGAAGACGGTGGAGGCGTCACCCACCTGCAGGCGGTTGCGCGAGTCTCGATCCAGCAGCGCATTGAGCGCGGTGGTGTAGGCGAACATGGCCGCCTCGCCCACCGGTGCGTTCTGGCCCTGGGCCTTGCCGTAGGAGTTGAAGGCGTCCAGGTTGAACGAGACGATGTTGGCGCCCGAGCTCTGCGCGCCCCACACGCCCTTGATCGAGCCGTGGAGGCGGGCCACCGGCCGCTGCACGCCGTCTACCAAGCACAAGGCCTGCTCGCCCGGCGACTGCGAGACGGCGAGGGTCTGGATGGCCGCCTGTACAGCAGGACGCTGGCAGATCAACTGCCCACTGTCGCCCTGCAGCTCGAAACTGACCAGCGCGTTGGCCTCCAGCATTTCTGCCCATTGCGGCGAGGTGCGCAGGATATCCAGCGAGGGGGCCGCCAGGAAGCCCAGCAAGGCAGCCAGGCCGGCATCGCCGTCGGCATGGGGCGCCAGGGCCTGCACGCGGGTGCGAAACGCCGCTGCCTGCTCGGCCAGGCGCGGGCTGTCGCCCTTGGCGCTGACGCCCAGCGTGTACTCGGCCGTATCCCACAGCAGGTTTGCGGCGACACCCGAGGTCTTCTTGACGCCTTGCGGCACGAGAAAGCTCTGCGCGCGCAGCTTCTTGCCGTCGAGGCTGCGGGTGTCTCGCAGCTGAACCGGCTGGCCGTCGGCACGCAGTTCCACGACGAAGGGAATGTCCTTGTCTTCCAGCCCGGGCGAGGGCAGGCGACGTGCCGGGTCCGGGTCACGGCTGCGGCGCTCGTAGAGCTGGGCGAGGGCTTGCAGGATCATGCGGCGGCCTCGTCGAAGTCCGGCACC
The DNA here is from genome assembly GCA_016195825.1 of Burkholderiales bacterium. Taxonomy (GTDB): domain Bacteria; phylum Pseudomonadota; class Gammaproteobacteria; order Burkholderiales; family Burkholderiaceae_C; genus Pelomonas. Next base: position 7,168 of record JACPYV010000093.1, read on the forward strand.
GCCACGACGCCGGCCTGCATCTGCGCGCGGAAGAAGCGCGGTTGCGGTGAGGCGGTGTTGGTGAAGTCCAGGTCATGCAGCATCCAGCCGAGGTCGCGCGTCTCGGCGATCGGCTGGGGCTGGGTGGCGGCGGCGTCCACCAGGCGCACATCGGCGGCGAACTCGCGGCAGCCGAGGTAGGGCTGGTTCACCCATTGACCTTTGCCGGCGCGGCGCTGGAACATCTCCTCGTACTTCTGGCGCGGCTCGTCGCTGCGTACCTCCAGCGTGGCGTGCAGGCGGTAGGCCACGTCGCGCAGGAAGAGCCCGGCGCGCTGCTGGCGTTCGTCCTCCACGTACAGCGCCAGATCACCCTGGCCGGCGTTCATTGCCTGCTGGACGTTGCTGGCCGAAATCACGGCGCCCACCTCGTTGCGGCGCAGGTTGATCCAGCGGATGGGTTTGAGCACCTCGACGCGCTGCACCCGCCATCGCAGGGCAGGCTTCCACAGGATGGCTTCGAAGATGGACCGCGCCGCCGATGGAGTGATGAGGTCGTAGCTGACGCGCTCGACCTTCATCTCGGGGCGGGTGAAGCAGGCGTAGTCGCCCGCGACATGGAGGCAAAAGGCTTGGGGCATGAGATCTCCCTGGTCGGTAACGATCAACGTCGTTTGCTTGGGACGTTACTGCACCAGAGTGGCTGCATCCAGCGGGTTATCGCTTGACAGCAAGCCGAACCGAGCGTCGTAGCGGTGGTCGTCGTCCAGCAGGTAGAGGCCGCTGACCAGCGCAGTGACTGCACGGGTCTTGAGCAGGTCATCGAGCTGGCGCCGGCGGATGTTGAGCACGTAGCGCTGCACGCTGCGCAGCAGCCAGCGGTCGGTGTCGCCGCGCGCGAGCTGGGCGATCAGCGGCTCCAGGTGGGCGTGGCCGTCGAGCTTGCGGTGCATCGGGATGAGCAGCGAGGCCTGATCCTCGTCGTCGATCAGCTTGAACTTGGCCGCCGCGCTGCGGAAGTTGAATTCCATCGGCCCGCTGGTCTCGCTGAGCAGGTCCACGATGCCGTGGGCATCGTGGCTTTTCTGGCGGGCGTAGAAGAGTTTGAAGTAGCGCTCGAAGGCCTCGGGTGCCAACGCATCCGGCAGGCCTTCGGCATGCAGGCTGATGGTGGTTTCCGCTGCGCTGCGCAGTTGGGCCAGCGTCCGCGGGATGGGCCGCACGACGACGCGCACCTGGCCCAGCCTGCCCGCCAGGCGACCCTCGCGGTTGCAGCGGCCGGCGGCCTGGGCGATGGAGTCCAGCCCGGCCAGCGCGCGCCAGACGACGGGGAAGTCCACGTCCACGCCGGCCTCGATGAGCTGGGTGCTGATGACGTGCAGGGTGTCATCGGCATTGGCCGCATGGCGTGCCAGCCGGGTGCGGATGTCGGCGATCACCTGGGCGCGGTGGGCGCCGCACATGGCGGCCGAGAGATGCAGCGTGCTCTCGCGGGGTAGCAGGCGCGCCAGTTCGACGGCGTCCTTGCGGGTGTTCAATACGACGAGGGCGCTGGGCTCGACCTGGACGTGCTCGGCCAGCGCGGGCAGTTCGATGGGCGTGCTCAGGTCGGCGGGCCAGCGGATCTCGGTACGGCGCAGTTGCCTGAACAGGCCCGCAGGCGCCGGGATGATGGGCTGCGGTTCCGGCAGGCCGCGCAAGGCCTTGCGCGGGTCGAAGCTGCTGCGATCCGTCAGCACCGGTTGGGTGGCGGTGCAGAGCACCAGGCTGATGCGGTAGCGGGCGAGCAGGGCGTTCAGCGTGTCAAGGATGGGCTGCAGGAACTCGGGCGGCAGCATCTGCGCCTCGTCCAGCACGATGACGCTGCCGGCCAACCGGTGCAGCTTGCGGCAGCGCGAGGTGCGGCTGGCGAAGAGCGATTCGAACAGCTGGACGTTGGTGGTGACGATGAGAGGCGCATCCCAGTTCTCGCACGCCAGCCGAGATGCCGTGGTCTCTTCGCCGGGCTTGGCCTCGGCCTGGCTGTGGTGCTCAATGACCCGGCCTTCGCCGAAGATGCCGGTGAACACGCTGGCTGTCTGCTCGATGATGCTGGTGTAGGGGATGGCGTAGACGACGCGTCGCAGGCCGTGGTGGCGTGCGTGTTCGAGAGCGAAGGCCAGCGACGAGAGCGTCTTACCGCCGCCGGTGGGCACGGTGAGGGTGAAGACGCCAGGGGGCCGAGCGGCGCTGGCCAGGCAGACTCGCTGGACCTCGGCGCGTGCCGCCATGACGGGGCTGTCGGCCTGGCCGCTCGCCTTTACACGCTCACCGAGTGCGCGCAGATGGGCTTGCAGCTGGCTGGCGTAGTGGTTCAGCGGCGGAAAGCCGGCGCGTCGCGTCGCCTGGGTGCCATTGAAATGGTCTTCGGTGTCGAGGAAGTCGGCGTCCACCAGGGCCGAGAACAGCATGCGCAGGGCCAGGGAGCGTGCCAGCGGCTCCTTGGTAGCCAGCAGCGCACGCGCGGCATTGGTCAGGCTGACTTCGTCAGGTGAGGGCATGACTTTGAGGCCGTGGTCAGCCATGCCTCGCAAGGCTTCGGCGTACTCAGTGGCAGCTTGGGGTTGTGCCAGTCTGGCGGCAAGGCCCTGCAGGTCGAACTCGGTTGGGTGCCAATCGGCCAAACCCGCGTGGTGGCCGGCAATCAGGTACTGCAGCACGCGGGCCAGCAGGGTGGCGCTGCGTGGATCGACGATGTTGCCAAATTCGGTTTGAGAATGCAGGGCACCGGCAGCGGAGTGCGTTTTATCCAATCCAGGCGATCGCGTCTCGATGTGGGCGTCGCGGTCCTGCTGCACATGGCGCTGGAAGCCCGGACGAGCTTTGCCAAGGTCATGCCATGCGCCGGCCATGCGGGCCCAGCCTGAGTCACCCCAGATAGCAGCGAACTCTCCGGCGAGGTCAGCGACCTTGCGCAGGTGGTCATCAAGCCGGTGCCATTTGCCGGCGTTGTTCTGGCTGTGAGCGATCAGCATCCCTGGGCTTTTGGAATTTTGCTGGCCCAAGCATATGGGGTTGGTGGCTCACCAGACGAGCCACCTGGTCTGAACGGATGGACCATCCCCAGTCGTTTTCGATGGCCGCTGTATACAAGCTGCGGAGGAATCAAACGACGCAGCACTGAAGGTGCCCAACCACTAGCGCGCAAGTTTGGCAGTCCTTGTTCATACAAGCCTGCATGAACCTCGATGGGATGAATCCGATGTTTCGGTCAAGGCCGGCAGTTCAACGCGATCTGTGATCGGTATCAGGAACCCTTCATCGAGCGCTATGCCGCTCCACGCCTGGGCTTGCACGCGCGGGTTGACCATCGAGTGGGATTGATAACGCTTACCTGTACATACAGGTAAGTAAAACTGAAGCATCTGCTTACCGATCGCTGGTCGTTCCGCAACGGTTTCTTGCGGACAGCTGACGCATCTCGCTAACCCGCATGGGGCCCGCACAGGGGGCCCTCCTAGCATCCGGCCCGCCTCGAACTCGAGGCTTCGTCGGGATCGGTGTTCGCGTTGCGCTGCTCAGTTTGCGCCCGCCCATCTGGCCGGAGTGCCGATCCTCCTCGTCCCAGCAATCACCCTTGCTCTGGAGTTGATGGATCTATGGAAAACATTAAACGACGGCTCGGCCTTGGCGCGGCCCTCATTGGCTTGTGCACGACGATGTGCTTGGCCGCCACCGGCGAGACCGCCCCAACCAGGGATGCCGGCAACGCGACCGATGTGGTCAACCCGCATTCGCCCCGCAACGGACACGCCTACCGCCACGGCGTCGTGCCCACCCGCGAGGTCCACGAGAAAATGCGGGCCTGGTCGGTCGCCAATCGGCCGGTGCACCCTGGCGTCGCGGCTGGCAAGGCGTCGGCCGCTGCAGCTGCTGCCACGGGCACTCAGACACTGAGCTACAACGGCGGTGTCAACGGCATCGGCGTCACCAGCGGCACACCGCGCGTTTACCTCGTCTTCTGGGGCAGCCAGTGGGGCACCGCCGGCACCGATGCCAGCGGCAACACCACGCTGACCGGCGACAGCAAGGGCGCCGCGCCTTACATGCAGAAGTGGATCAAGGGCCTGGGCACCAACGGTGAGCTGTGGTCCGGCACGATGACGCAGTACTGCGACGGCCCCCTCGTCGCCAAGGGTGCCACGTCCTGCCCGGCGGGCGCACCGCACGTGGGCTACCCGACGGGCGGCGGCGTGCTCGCCGGCGTCTGGGTCGACACGTCGGCTGCAGCGCCGTCGGCTGCGACCGGCAACCAGATCGGCGCAGAGGCCGTCCGGGCCGCCGCGCATTTCGGCAACACGACAGCGGCCTCCAACCGTTACGTGCAGTACATCATCATGTCGCCCACCGGCACCAAGCCCGATGGCTTCAACACGCCGAATGGCGGCTTCTGCGCATGGCATGACTTCACCGGCGACACCACGCTCAGCGGCGGCGCCGTGAACTCGCCCTACGGCGACATCGCGTTCACCAACATGCCCTACGTCACCGACATGGGCACCAGCTGCGGCCAGAGCTCGGTGAGTTCCGTGCTCGACGGCTTCTCGCTGGTGGGCGGGCATGAGTACGCCGAGACCATCACCGACCAGAATCCGGCCGGCGGCTGGATCAACCAGACGGGCTCCAGCTACAACGGCCAGGAAAACGCCGACGAGTGCGCGTGGATCAGCAGCGGCCAGGGCGCCAGCGCGCTGGTTGCGTTCTCCACGGGCAGCTTCGCGATGCAGAGCTCCTGGTCCAACGACACCAACCGTTGCGACCTGACTCACCCCATCGTGACCGGCTCCGGTGGCACGCCGACGGCGAACTTCACCTTTGCAGCCAGCGGGCTGACGGTGAACTTCACCGACACGTCGACCGACTCGGGCGGCACCATTACGTCGCACGCCTGGACCTTCGGCGACGGTGGCACATCGACGGCGACCAGCCCGAGCCATGTGTACGCCGCAGCCGGCACCTACAGCGTGACCGAGACGGTGACGGACAGTGCCAGCGGCAAGAGCAGCGCCAAGACAGTCTCCGTGACGGTCAGCCCGAGCGGCGGCACGCCGGTGGCGAACTTCACGTTCACCACCAGCGGCCTGACGGCGAGCTTCACCGACACGTCGACCGACACTGGCGGCAGCATCAGCACGCATGCGTGGAACTTCGGCGACGGCGCGACCTCGACGTCCACAAGCCCCAGCCACACCTACCCTTCGTCGGGCACCTACAGCGTCAGCGAGACGGTGACCGACAGCGTGAGCGGCGTGAGCAACACCAAGACCACCTCGGTCACGGTGAGCACCTCGTCGCAGCTGCTGGGCAACACCGGTCTGGAAAGTGGCGCAGCCACGCCCTGGGCGCTGACGTCGGGCGTGCTTTGCTCGAACAGCAGCTGCTCGGGTGAGACGGCGCATGGCGGCACCTGGTTCGTCTGGCTCGACGGCTATGGCAGCGCCCACACCGACTCGGCCGCGCAGACGGTCAGCATCCCAGCCGGCAAGACCAGCGCGACGCTGTCGTTCTACCTGCACATCGACACCAAGGAGACCGGCACGACGGCCTACGACACGCTCAAGGTTCAGGTGCTCAACAGCGCCGGCACCGTACTCGCGACGCTGGCCACCTACTCCAACGCCAACGCGGCTGCCGGCTACGCACTCAAGACCTTGAACATGAGCGCCTACATCGGGCAGACCGTGACCCTCAAGTTCCTGGGCGTCGAGGACTCGTCGCTGGCGACTTCCTTCGTGCTGGACGACATCACGCTGACTGTGCAGTGACGCCGGGTTCGGTATGACACTGCGGGCGGTCCCTCAAGGGGCCGCCCTTTCTCATTCAGCGCCCGGCTCGCCAGCCTGGCATTGCCTGGAGCATCCCTTGAACATCCCCGACCGCATCCGTCTGACCCTGTTCGCCGGCCTGGCGGCCCTTGGCTTGGGCGCCTGTGCCCAACCGGCACGGCCCACGGTGCCCACGCCCAGGCTGTTGCTCAGCCCGGCGCAGCTGCAGCTCGCGCCCGGTGAGGTCGCCACCCTGGTCGCGCGGCCACAGGGCGGCGAGGCCATCCTGTTTCATGTCGACTGGGCAGTCGTCGAAGGACCGGCGGCAGGCCGGCTGGAGGCGACCGACACCCGCGCCGAGGACGGCAGCTATTCGGCTCGCTACCGCGCACCCGCGACTGGTGCCGGCCCCTTCCACATCAAGGCTTGGCTGCGTGAGTTCCCGGCCGCCGAGGCCAGCGTGGACGTGCAGATCAAGGCCGCGTCCCCCTGAGGCCGGCGTCGCCCGACTGGCGCTGCCGCTGCGGGCACCGCGGCTCAGTGCGGCGCCAGCTGCTTGCGGATGGCGCTGACCATGCGCGCATCCGCGCCGGCCAGCATGGACGTGCGCGCCGCGATGCGGCCTTCGCCGTCCAGCAGGATCAGCTCGGCGCTGTGGTTGAACTCGCCGTCCGGCAGCGCGCGGTACTGGAACTTCAGCAGCGCGGCGATCTTGCGCACCGTGGCCGGGTCCGTGCGGGCCAGCGTCCAGTGCGCCGGGTCCAGCGCACGCTCCTTGGCCATGCCGTCCAGCCTGGCCTGGGTGTCACGCGCAGGGTCGAAGCTGATCAACAGCACCTTCACGTGCTGGCGCTCGGCCTCGGTCAGTGCAGCCTGGGTGTCGCGTGCGGCGTCGATCAGCATCGGGCAGACGAACTGGCAGGACGTGTAGAACATGCTGACCAGCACCGGCTGGCCGCGCCCGCCGTCGAGCTTGACGGCCTGGCCGCGCTGGTCGGTCAGCCGGGCGTCGAGCTGGTAGACCGAGTCGCCGGGCAGGGCCAGCGCCACGCCGGCCAGCCACAGCCAGGCGCACAGAAAGAGTCGCTTCATCGTTTCACCTCGCGTACACATCGGAAGCCCAGGCTGCCGGTGCTGTCGGCGGCGCTGAGCGAAGAGAGCAGGGCGACCCGCATCAGCACCGCGTAGTTCTGGCGGTCCTGCAGGTCGATGGCGCCGGCGCCGCAGAACTTGAGTTTGTCGGGGTCGGCCGCGCTGCGGCTGTCGCCGTTGACGAGCAGCGCGTTGAAATCGTCGACCCATTCCCAGACCAGACCGTGCAGGTCGCGCACGCCGTAGACGTTGGCCTCGCCGCCGACCGCGGGCAGCGGCCGGTTCGCCGGCCGCGCATACCAGCCGAGGATGCGCGCCAGCCACACCGGGTCGCCGCGCGCGTCGGTCCGCGTGGCGTCCGCAGCGGCGGCGTATTCCCATTCGTACCAGGTCGGCAGCCGGCCGCCCTCGGCCTCGCAGTAGGCCTGCGCCGCGAACCAGCTGACCTCGGTC
>JACPYV010000073.1 GCA_016195825.1 Burkholderiales bacterium
AGCTGCTCCATCGACGCGGCGGTCTGCTGCAGTGCGCTGGCCTGCTCTTCGGTGCGGCTGGACAAGTCCTGGTTGCCCTGGGCGATCTGCGCGCTGGCGGTGGCCACGCTGTCGGAATTGCCACGCACGGCGCTGACGATGCCGGCCAACGCCTGCTGCATGCGGCCCACGGCGGCAAGGGTGCTGGTGGTGTCACCCGCCCGCACGACAACGGGTTGGGCCAGGTCGCCGTCAGCCACGCGCTGCACGGCGGCGCTCAACTCGCCCGGCTCGGCGCCGAGCGCGCGGCTCAGGCTGCTCGACAGCGCCCAGCCGACCACGCCGCCGAGCAGCGCCATCGCGGCGGCGGCAGCCAGCAGCAGTGTGCTGCTGGCGGCGGCCACGCCACCCGCGTCATGCGCGAGCTGATTGGCCACCTTGCCTTGCAGCGCGATCGAGTCGTCGACCGCCTTGAAAATCACGTTCTTGAGCTTGCGCACCTCGCCGGTCAGCAGCGCGGCGGCCTCGGCGGTCTTGCCCTCGTCGGCCAGGGCGATGGCCTGCGTCAGACCCTTCTGGTAGGCGGGGCTGGTGTCGGTGATGACCTTGAGCAGCGCGCGGCTCTCCGGCAGCACCAGCACCTTGTCCAGCCCGGCAATGAGCTGGTCGTTGGCCTCGCGCATCTCGCCGATGCGCTTGACCTCTGCGGCCAGGGCCGCCGGCTCAGCCAGAAGCAGTGCGTTGCGCACCGAGCGGGCACTGGTGTTGAGGTTGTCCTTGATGTCGCCCAGCTTGTCCATCTTGGGCATGCGGTCATTGGCCAGTTCGTCGACCTTGGCGGCCAGCGAGCGCATCTGCACGGTGCCGGTGATGGCGATGGCCACGCCCAGCAGGACGGAGGCACCGAAGCCCAGCGCCAGCCGGGTGGAGACCTTGAGGGAAGAGAAGTTCATGGCGTGTTCGTCGTGAGGTGTAGTGAGGCCGGTCAGGCGGCCAGCGCCAGCGGCGCGTCGGCCTGGGCGTCGCCCTGGATGTCAGCCAGCAGGGACTCCACGTCCATCAGCACCACGGCACGCTGGTCGATGCTGGCGATGGCGACGAAGTGGCGCTGGTCGGCGCCGCCCTTCATGGCCGGCATGGGGCGGATCTGCTCGGGCGTCAGTTCCACCACGTCGTTGACCCGGTCGGCCACCACGCCGATGCGGTGCTCTCCCAGGCTGATGACGATGACGACGGTGAAGGCATCGACTTCTGCTGCGCGCAGGCCCAGCCGGCGGCGCAGATCGATCAGCGGGACCACCTCGCCGCGCAGGTCCATGACGCCCAGCAGGTAGTCGCAGGCACCGGCCAGTCGGGTCGGGGCCTGGTAGGAGCGGATTTCCTGCACGCAATGCAGGGCGATGCCGTACTCCTGGCCGTCCAGCAGGAATACCAGGGCCTCGGTCGGCTGGGAGGCATCAGGGCGGAAGACGAGGGAGGCGCTGGCGGGAAGCAGTTGGAGGCTGTGCATGACGGCGGGCCGGGCGGTCCGGCGGCGTGTGAAGCGATGCCGTCATTTTGTTTGATACATTTGATATTTGCATGGTGAATTCCGTAGCATCGGTCACGCTTCCCGCGCCCGCGCTGCCGCGAAAACCGCCAGATGCAATCGATTCCCATCTGAGATGGGTCGCGCGCCATGGGTGATCGCCGGTCGCGGCCGGCCAACCTCAGCGGCCAATCAAAAATATCAAATAAGCCCGATCAAAGCGGGTCAGCACGGCGCCGGTCGGCACCGGCCTCGGTCAGACTGACGGTCCAGCGGCCGGTTTCGTCGCAGGCCAGGCGCACCCAGCCCGGGCCCGCCACGCCGCCTATCGTGGCGTCGCCGAGCGCGGTGAATTCGCGCAGCAGCTCGCTGACGCGCGCGTCCAGGCGCTTGGCCAGGCGCGTCAGCGGCACGGCCTCGCCGTCGCCCGCTTCGCGCAGCAGTTCAGCCGGCGTGCGCACGCAGCATGACGGGGATGGACTTGGACGTCGGCGTGCGCGCGGTCACGGAGAAGCTCTGCAACGGCACCAGCGGGTTGGTCTCGGGGTAATAGCTGGCCAGGCAACCGCGCGGGATGTCGTAGGCGACGAGGAGGAAGCGCTCCGCATGGCGCTGCTGCACGTCGCTGCCGGCCTCGTCGATGTAGAGGCTGGTGATGTCCACCCAGTCGCCAGCCTGCAGGCCCAGATCGCGGATGTCGTCGGCATGGATGAAGACGACGCGGCGGTGGCCGTAGACGCCGCGATAGCGGTCGTCGTGGCCGTAGATGGTGGTGTTGTACTGGTCGTGCGAGCGCAGCGTCGTCAGCGTGAAGACACGGACGTCGCGGTGGCGCTCGGCCGCGCGCTCGACGGCCAAGTCGGTGGGCAGCGCGTGCGTGCTGAAGCCCGCCTTGCCGCTGGCCGTGACCCAGACGCGCTCGCTGGCGGTGTTGCGAAGGCGAAAGCCGCCGGGGGCCTTGACCTTCTCGTTGAAACCGGCGAAATCGGGCAGCACGGCTTCGATCCTGTCGCGGATGGCGGCGTAGTCGCCGGCCAGCGCCAGCCAGGGCGTGCGGCTGTTCGTGAGCGTGGCAGCCGCCATGCGAGCAACCAGCATGGGTTCGGACAGCAGGTGCTCCGAGGCCGGCGCGTTCATGCCGGCGGACAAGTGGACCATGCTCATCGAGTCCTCCACCGTGACGCCTTGCGGCCCGGTGGCCTGCACGTCGATCTCGGTGCGGCCCAGCACCGGCAGCACCAGCGCCTTGCGGCCGTGCACGACGTGGCTGCGGTTGAACTTGGTGGTGATGTGGACGGTCAGCCCGCATTGGCGCAGCGCGCGCCACGTGGCGGCCGTGTCAGGCGTGGCCGCGGCAAAGTTGCCGCCCATGGCGATGAACACCTTGCCGCGGCCGTCCAGCATCGCCTCGATGGCGCCGACCGTGTCGTAGCCCGGCTCGCGCGGCGGCTCGAAGCCGAACACCTCGCCGAGCTTGTCCAGGAAGGCGGCAGCCGGCTTCTCGTAGATGCCCATCGTGCGGTCGCCCTGCACGTTGCTGTGGCCGCGCACCGGGCAGGCACCCGCGCCTTCGCGGCCCAGGTTGCCGCGCAGCAGGAGCAGGTTGACGATCATCTGGATCGTCGCCACCGAGTGCCGGTGCTGCGTGATGCCCATGCCCCAGCAGGCAATGACGCGCTCGCTGCTCGCGTAGATGTCGGCGGCCTGCTCGATCTGCTCGCGGGTCAGGCCCGAGGCTTCGACGAGCGGCTCCCAAGGCTGCTCGCGCAGCTCGGCCACGAAGGCCTCGAAGCCCGTGGTGTGCTCGGCGATGAAGCCCGTGTCCAGCACGCCCAGCTCGACCACGCGCTTGCACATGCCCTTGAGCAGCGCGAAGTCACCGCCTACCTTGAGCTGGAAGTAGTGGCTGCTGATCGGCGAGTCGCCCAGCGTGGCCATCTCCATGGCGTTCTGCGGGTCGGCAAAGCGCTCCAGGCCGCGCTCCCTCAGCGGGTTGAAGCTGACGATGCGGGCACCACGCTTGCGGGCCGCGCGCAGCTCGCCCAGCATGCGTGGGTGGTTGGTGCCGGGGTTCTGGCCGAACACGAGGATGCAGTCGGCCTGCTCGAAATCCGCCAGCGTGACCGTGCCCTTGCCCACGCCGATGGTGGGCCGCAGCCCCGAGCCGCTGGGCTCGTGGCACATGTTGGAGCAGTCGGGGAAGTTGTTGGTGCCGTACTCGCGCACGAACAGCTGGTACAGGAAAGCGGCCTCGTTGCTGGTCCGGCCCGAGGTGTAGAAGATGGCTTCGTTCGGGTCGGGCAGGGCTTGCAGCTCGCGCGCGATCAGCGCGAAGGCAGCGTCCCAGGTCGTGCGCTGGTAGCGATCGGTCTGCGGGTCGTAGACCATGGGCTCGGTGAGGCGGCCGGTCGCTTCCAGTTCGTAGTCCGAAGCTGAAGACCATTCGGCCAACGTTTTCGCGCCGATGACCTCGGGCGTCGCACGTCGGGCGGTGGCTTCGGCGGCCACAGCCTTGGCACCGTTCTCGCAGAACTCGAAGGTGGAGCGGTGGTCGCGGTCGGGCCAGGCGCAGCCGGGGCAGTCAAAGCCGTCAGTCTGGTTGGCGTGCAGCAACGTCTTGCTGCCCTTCACAGCGATGCCCTGCTCGTTCAGGTGCTTGGCCACGCTCTTCAGCGCACCCCAGCCACCGGCCGGGCCGTCGTACAGCTCGATCTTCTGTTCGCTCATCGCTCATTCATCAGGAAAAAAGCCCCGCGCCCTGGGCGGGGCACGGGGCCTGTCAGCCTAGCAGGCTGGGCTCAGTGGAAGAACTTGCCCACGTTGATGAGGGTCTTGTAGACGCCCCAGGCCAGCGGGATGCCGACAGCAGCCCAGGCAAGCATGACGGTCAGCGACGACGTGACCATCGCCTGCCCGCTGCCGCTGCCCACCTCGCTGGCCGCCGCGCGCTCGTGCGCCAGCTTCTTCTAGTGTGCCAGCTCGGCCTCGCTCATGAAGTGCTTGTCGGCCACCGGGCGGATCATCAGGTTGGCAATCAGCCCGATGACCAGCATGCCGACGAGGATGTACATCGTCTGGTTGTAGACCTGCTCACGCGGCAGGCCCAGGCCCAGCTGATAGTCGCGCATGTAGTTCACGACGACGGGGCCCAGGATGCCGGCGGTGGCCCAGGCGGTCAGCAGGCGGCCGTGGATGGCGCCCACCATCTGCGTGCCGAACAGGTCGGCCAGATACGCCGGCACGGTCGCGAAGCCGCCGCCGTACATGCTCAGAATCACACAGACCGCGCCGACAAACGCCAGCTTGGAGCCCGCACCCGCGCTGCTCGGGATGCTGGCGTACATGAGGCCACCGAGCACGAAGAAGACCACGTAGGTCATCTTGCGACCCAGCTTGTCCGACAGGCTGGCCCAGAAGAACCGGCCGCCGATGTTGAACAGGCTCAGCAGCGCCGTGAAGCCGGCGGCGACGCCGGCGATGGCCCCGAGCTGGCCCTTGTCCAGCTCACCGAACTTGGCTTGAACGCCGATCAGCGAGCCGCCGAACACTTCCTGCAGCATCGGGCTGGCCATGCCGATGACGCCGATGCCGGCCGACACGTTCATGCACAGCACGATCCACACCAGCCAGAACTGCGGGATGCCCCAGACCTTCTTCACGTGCACGTGGCGCTGCGTGATCATCGTGTTGGACGCCTGCGCGGCAGGTGCCGTCCAGCCGGCTGGCTTCCAGCCGGTGGGCGGCACGCGGTAGCCCAGGGCGCCACCGATCATGAACACGAAGTAGACCAGCGCCATGACGACGAAGGTCTGAGTCACGCCGACGTTGTCCGGCGTCGCGAACAGCTTCATCAGCTCGGCCGCGAGCGGCGAACCGATCATTGCGCCGCCGCCGAAGCCCATGATGGCCATGCCGGTAGCCATGCCACGCTTGTCCGGGAACCACTTGATCAGCGTGGACACCGGGCTGATGTAGCCCAGCCCCAGGCCGATGCCGCCGATGACGCCGCTGCCAAGGATCATCAGCCAGAACTGGTGCAGGTGGATGCCCAGTGCCGAGACCAGCATGCCGCCGCACCAGCACAGCGCCGACACGACACCGGCCTTGCGGGGGCCGGCGCGTTCCAGCCAGCCACCCCAGATCGCCGCGGCGCAACCGAGGAAGACAAAGAACAGCGTGTACATCCAGCCCAGCGTGGAGACCTTCCAGTCGCAGTTGTTGACGAACAACTCCTGGAAGAAGCCCACCTCGGGGCCGCACTTGATGGCTTCCTTGATGCCCAGCGCCTTGCTCAGCGGCAGCCAGAACACCGAGAAACCATAGGCCATGCCGATGCACAGGTGGATGGCCAACGCAGCCGGCGGCACCAGCCAGCGGTTGAAGCCCGCACCGGCGATGGTGCGTTCCTTATCGAGCCAGCCTGCTTCGGCCCGGCCCGGACCGGGCACGGCGTCAATTCCCACAGAAGACATCGCTTGATTCCTTCGACGTTGTTGAGGCCGCGGGTGGCGGCTCTTTGGTTTGCCCACGCGTGTGGCACAAGGCGGCGCAGGATACGGGCGAGATCATTTCGCTGCCATGTAAATGCGCTCAGGTAAATACCTAGACAGGGAGGTTTAGAAGTAACGACGCGTTAAAGGTGTGGAGGCACGCGCGGCGGACAGCCCTGGTGTCTCATCGACCTGCTGGCCCCGCGCGTTCACAAGTCACACGGGGCCCGGCGCTTCTCTCACTTCTGCTCACGGTTGCGGACGGCGGGTGCGGGCCGGCAAAGTCGTCCTATCCTCCCGCGCCATGCGACGTGTTTTGATCATTGACGACCACCCCGGCGTGGGCCAGGCGCTGGAGCTGCTGCTGTCCCTGCACGACATCGAGGCCAGCGTGGCCACCAGCCCGGAAGAAGGCCTGGCGTTGCTGGAGCAGCGCCCCTTCGGCCTGGTCATCCAGGACATGAACTTCACGGCCGACACGACCTCGGGCGAAGAAGGCGAGCAGCTTTTCCGCGCGATCCGCGCACGCCGCGCCGACCTGCCCGTCATTCTGCTGACGGCCTGGACCCGGCTGGACGCGGCCGTGGCGCTGGTGAAGGCCGGCGCCGCCGACTACCTGGCCAAGCCCTGGGACGACGCCAAGCTGCTGGCGACCGTGGAGAACCTGTTGGAGCTGGGCGAGGCCAACCGCGAGATCGCGCAGCTGCGCGAGGCGCGGGCGGCGCGGCGGGCGGCGCTGGCGCGGCGCTACGACCTGGCCGGGCTGGTGTTCGGTTCGGATGCGACGGCCAATCTGCTGGAGCTGGCGGGCCAGATCGCCGCGGCCCCCGTGCCGGTGCTGATCACCGGACCCAACGGCGCCGGCAAGGAACGCATCGCCGCCTTCGTGCATGCCAATTCGGCCGCTCGCGGCGGGGCCTTCGTCGCGCTGAACTGCGGCGCGCTGCCGGCCGACCTGATCGAGGCCGAGCTGTTCGGCAGTGACAGCGGCGCCTACACCGGCGCGGCCAAGGCACGCGTGGGCCGCTTCGAGGCGGCGGACGGCGGCACGCTGTTCCTGGACGAGATCGCCAACCTGCCGCTGGCCGGGCAGATGAAGCTGCTGCGCGTGCTGGAGACCGGCCAGTTCGAACGTCTGGGCAGCAGCAAGACGCGCCAGACCCGGGTGCGCGTGCTGTCGGCCACCAATGCTGACCTGCGTGCGATGGTCAAGGCCGGGACCTTCCGCGAGGACTTGTTTTACCGCCTCAACCTCATCGAGCTGAAGCTGCCCGCCCTGGCCGAGCGCCGTGACGACGTGCTGCCGCTGGCCGAGCATTTCCTGGCCGGCCGAGCGCGGCTCAGCGACGCCGCGCGCGAAGCGCTGCTGGCGCACCGCTGGCCGGGCAATGTGCGTGAGCTGAAGAACGCCGTCGAACGCGCTTCGCTGCTGAACGCGGGTGGCGACATCACGCCGGCGTTGCTGGGGCTGGAGGAGGCCAACGGCCATGGCGGTGCATACCGAAACCTGACGAACCCAGCCGCGAGGCCGTCGTCGCCGCCTTGAATGCGGCCGGTGGCATCGTCAGCCGCGCGGCGACGCAGCTGGGCCTGTCGCGCCAGGCCCTGTACCGGCGCCTGGAGCGTTACGGGATCGCACCCTGATGGCGCGCCAGCTGCTGCAGCCGCTGTCGCTGCGCGCCCGTGCGCTGCTGGCGCTGGCGCTTGCTGCGGTAGTGCCGCCGCTGGTCATCCTCGGCGTGCGCAGGGTGGGACTGGAGGCGGGCGCGGCGCTGGTCGTCGCCATCGTCGTCATGCTGCCGCTGCTGGCCTGGCTGGCCGCGCTGTGGCTGGCGCCGCTGCTGCGGCTGACGCGTGCGCTCGAGGGCGCCGTGCTGAGCTACCGCGACGGCGACTTCAGCCTGAACCTGGCGCCCGACGGCCCGCGCGAGCTCAGCAGCCTGACCCGCCTGCATGCCGAGATGGGCCTGGCCCTGCGCGAGCAGCGCCAGCACCTGGCCCAGCGCGAGCTGCTGCTGGACACCGTCGTGCAGAACACGCCCGTGGCGCTGGTGCTGACGGCCCCGGGCGGCCGTATCGCCATCGCCAACCTGGCCGCCCGCCAGTTGCTGGGCGACGGCCGCAGCCTGGTGGGGCTGGACTTCGCGGCCGTCATCGCACCCCTGCCGGAGGCCCTGCGCGAGGCGCTGGCCGGGGACGCGGACCGGCTGTTCGCGGTGACGCTGGCCGACGGCGTGGAGGAGACCTTCCACCACAGCACGCGCTCGTTCCGGCTGCAGGGCCAGCCGCACCGCCTGCGGCTGCTGCGCCGCATGACGCGCGAGCTGTCGCGCGCCGAGGTGGCGACCTGGAAGCGCGTCATCCGCGTGCTGAGCCACGAGCTGAACAATTCGCTGGCGCCGATCTCGTCGCTGGCCCACAGCGGCGCCGAGCTGGCCCGGCGCGGCAACACCGAGCGGTTGCCGCAGGTGCTGGCCAGCATCGGCGAGCGCGCCGCGCACCTGCACGGCTTCCTCAGCGGCTACGCGGCATTCGCCAAGCTGCCGGCGCCGCGGCGCGAGGCGGTGGTGTGGCAACCCTTCCTGGCGCGGCTGGCGACGCTGGGCGAGTTCAGGCTGGACGGTGAGCTGCCTTCACAGCCTGGCTGGTTCGACCCGGCGCAGATCGAGCAGGCGCTGCTGAACCTCATCAAGAACGCACACGAGTCGGGCAGCGAGCCGGACGAAGTCCGGCTGAGCCTGGGGCAGCAAGGCGGCGAACTGCGCATCGAGGTGCTGGACCGCGGCCCCGGCATGAGCGAGGCCGTGCTGGCGCAGGCGCTGCTGCCGTTCTATTCCACCAAGCGCTCCGAGCCGGGCTCACAGGGCGGCACGGGCCTGGGGCTGGCACTGGTGCGCGAGATCGCCGAGGCGCACGACGGCCGCATCACGCTGGGCAACCGCGAGGGCAGCGGCCTGCGCGTGGTCATCAGCCTGCCCCGATCAGCGCCGCCGCCAGCCCGCTGAACGTCAGAAAGGCGAGTGCCGTGGACGCCAGGATGATGCGCGCGACGCGGCCGTTGTCGGCCCCGTAGCGCTCGGCCAGCAGCGACACGTTGCTGGCGCTGGGCAGGGCCGCCACCAGCGTCAGCGCGGTGAGCTGGGCACCCGAAAGCGGCGCCCCCAGCCCCCTTGCCGCCGCGCCCAGCGCAAACACCAGCGCCGGGTGCAGCAGCAGCTTGATGGCCGCCACCGGCAGGACCAGCCTCGGGGGCGTCACGCGGCCGGCGCGGCGGTTGGCGCGCCCCGAGCGGCTCAGCACGGCACCGATGCTGAACAGCGCCACCGGCGAGGCCGCATCGCCCAGCATGGCGATGGTTTTGCTCAGCGGCACCGGCAGCGCCAGGCCACTCGCGCCGACGACGGCACCCAGTGCGATGGCCCAGGGCAGCGGGTTGGCGCCGGCTGCCCTCAATGCCTGCACGAAGGCCGCCCGCCCGGCCACGCTGCTGGTGCCGGCCTGGGCCAGCGCGATGCACAGCGAACTGGTGACGAACAGGTCGGCCAGCAAGGTGCTGACGACCGGCCCCGCGGCTGCCGGCCCCAGCAGCGCGACGATCAGCGGCACGCCCATGAAGCCGCTGTTCGGGAAGGCGGCCACCAGCGCGCCGAAGGCTGCGTCCTTCATGCCCACGCGCGCGGACAGCGTCGTCGCCACGGTGAAGAAGACAATCAGCAACGCCGCAGCCAGGTAGACGCCCAGCAGCGCCGGATTCAGCAGCTCCCACAGCGGCGTGTCGCGCCCGAAGCGGAACAACAGGCAGGGCAGCGCGAAGAACAGCACAAAGCCGTTCAGGCCGGGAATGGCGCTGTCTGGCAGCAGCCCACGCTGCGCAGCCAACCAGCCGCACAGCACCAGCGCGAAGAACGGGAAGGTCGTGGCGAGGACAGCGAGCATCGCCTCGCGAGTATCCGGGGCGTGAGCGAATCCGCGGCAGGGCCGGCTTTGTTACAGCATGGGATGGCAGGACCCTGGGGTCACCCCTAATATGCCGCGCCATGCGCATGCCCAACCTGTCACTGCCGCCGCCGGCCGCCGCCGCTCCGCTGGACGAAGGGCAGGCGCTGGGCGTGTGGCGGCTGCTCAAGCCGCTGCCGGACGGCGAGCAAGCGCATGCAGGCCAGTGGTACAGCGCCCACCATGCGATGGCCACAGAGCAGCAGTCTGCCGTGCTGGTGCTGGACCGCAGCGACCAGGGTGCCGGCGTCATGCTGCGCTACGCCGACCAGGCCGGCGACCTCGCCAAGCTGCAGCACCCGCACATCGCGGTGCCCAGCGACAGTGGCGTGACGCCGGACGCCCACCCCTACCTGATCCTCGAAGGCGACCACGGCGAGCCGCTGCTGCCACGGCTGCAGCAGCTGGGCCTGCGTGAGCGCATCGAGCTGCTGGTGCAGCTCTGCGAGGCGCTGCGCTCCGCTCACCAGCAGGGCTGGCTGCTGGCCGAGATCGACCCGGCCATGGTCTGGCTGGACCCCAAGGGCGACGTGCGCCTGATGGGCCTGGGCCTGACCCGCATCCCCGACCCGACCGACCCCTTCGACCGCGGCCTGAGCCTGGGCGCCTCGCCGGCCTTCGTCGCGCCCGAGCGCCGCGCCGGCGGCCCGCCGAGCCTGGCCAGCGAGGTCTATGGATTGGGCGCGCTGGCCCGCGTGCTGATCTGCGGTTGGGAGGACACGCCCAAGGGCCTGGCCCCGCGGCGCGGCAGCGCCGGCGACCAGTGGCCGCTGATGCGCGAAACCCAGCAGATCAAGCTCGACGCTCTGCTGCGCGCCGCGCTGGCCGAGTCGCCCGAACACCGCACCCGCGGCGCCGAGGGCCTGGCCGATGAGTTGCGCGAGTGGCTGGGCCTGGTGCCGCAGCGCAGTGCCGAAGCGCCGGCCAGTGCGCCGTCCAGGCAGGCCTGGTGGAAGCGCTGGCTGTGGCTGGGTATCGCCGCCGGACTGGCCGTGCTGGCCCTGTCGGCGCGGGTGCTGGAGCCGGCCGCGACGGCCGTCGCATCGACCGCCCAATCCAGGGGCTGATCGCCCGGCGATCGGGATTGTTTGGGGATGCGCCGCACGCGGCGCTCGGCAACAATGCGCGCCCCAACTCCGGAGTCCTCATGGTCCGCCCGCTGCTCGCGTCCCTGATTGCCGCCCGGCCCGCGCTGCCGCTGGCCAGCCTGCGGCGCCAGCGCTGATGGCCGCCGTCGGCGCCACTCCCGCACCGGGCCTGATGGGCCTGGGCGAGCTGCAGTTCAGGCTGCCGGCCACGCGCGCCCAGTGGCTGGCCCTCGCGGCCAGTCTGGGCCTGGGCCTGGTCGGCACCGAGCTGGCCTGGCACTACCCGCTGTCAGGCCCGCTGGCGCTGGCCGCCTGGTGCGCCGTCGCGCTGCTGGCCGCGCTGTTCTGGGTCAAGACGCCGGTGCTGCTGTTCGCGCCGCTGCCGCTGATCGGCCTGGCGCCTTGGAGCGGCTGGATCACCTTTGAGGAGATGGACCTGCTCGTCACGGCCTGCGGCTGCGGCGGCTACCTGGCCTACGCGCTGCAACTCAATGCGCGCGACCGTGCGCCGGCCTGGCGCCACGCGCTGGCCTACTCGCCGGCCGTGGCCGTGCTGATCCTGGCGCTGGCGCTGTCGGCGCTGTGGAGCGTTAGACGCGGCTTTGCCGATGCCGGCGGCTTCAGTTTCGGCTGGTTCCAGGGCTACCACGAGGCGATGAACTCGGTGCGCAACGCCAAGGCCATCTTCCTGGTGCTGGCCCTGCTGCCGCTGTGGAAGGCCGCCGCCGCCGCGCGACCCCGCGGTTTCTCGCGCGGCCTGCTGCTCGGCCTGGTGCTGGCCCTGGCCGGCGGCAGCACCGCGGCGCTGTGGGAGCGCCTGGCCTACCCCGGCCTGCTGGACTTCTCCACCGACTACCGCACGACCGCGCTGTTCTGGGAGATGCATGTGGGCGGCGCCGCGCTGGACGGCTTCCTGGTGCTGACGCTGCCCTTCGCGCTGCTGGCGCTGCTGCGCACGCGCTCGCCCTGGCGCTTCGCCATCGGGCTGGTCATCGCGCTGCTGGCGGCCTATGCCTGCCTGACCACCTTCTCGCGCGGTGTCTACCTGGCGCTGCCGCTGGCCCTGGTGCCTATGGTGCTGCTGGCCGACGCGCAGCGCCGGCGCGCGCTGGGCTCAGGGCCGGAGAGCAGCCACATCGACAGCACGCTGGGTGCTGTTGACGAGCCTTTGCCGCGCCTGGCCAAGCTGGGTGCGCTGGCGATGGCCGGTGCCTTCGCGCTGGCGGCGGCCCTGGTGTTCGGCGGCGGCGGCTACCGCGGGTTGGCGGCGCTGTTCGGCGTCATGGTCGTGCTGCTGACGATGCCCGCCAGCTTGTGGCTGCCCAGCTTCGGTCAGCGACTGACCGCGCTGCTGATGGGCGCCGTGCTGGCGCTGCTGCTGGGTGCGGCGAGCTGGGCACTGTCGATGGCCGTGCCGAAAGCGGCGTATGTGCTCAACGTCGCCGCGCTGCTGTGCTGCGGGCTGCTGCGCTGGCGCGACGAGCCCCGCCAGGTGCGGCCCATCTATGCATTGCTGGTCTCGACAAGCTGGTTCTGGCTGCTGGCCACCATGGTCATCGTGGCCGACTACTGGGGCGGAACCTCGGGCCGCTGGACGGCGCTGGCCGCCGGCCTGGCGCTGGCTGGCCTGTGGGCCGTGATGCTGCTGGACCAGCGGCTGTGGCCGCTGCGCGGACCGGGCCACGCGGGAACGGCCGGTTGGCGCAAGCGCGCGCTGCTGGTGTCCGGACTGCTGATGGTCATGGCCGTCGTCGCGGCCCTGGGTGGCGGCGGCTATCTGCGCGACCGCGTCGCCAGTTGGAAGGAAGACGGTCACACCCGCCTGACCCACTGGCGCGACGGCCTGCAGCTGCTGCACGGCAGCGGGCAATGGCTGCTGGGCAAGGGCGCCGGGCGCTTCGTGACGACCAATCTCTATGAAGGCCCGATCGAGTCCCAGGTCGGCGACTACCGGCTGCGCCGGGACGAGTCCGAGGCATTCCTGGCGCTGACCAGCGGTAAACACATCCTCGGCCGCGGCGAGCAGTTCCGCGTCAGCCAGCGCATCCCGGCGCCAGCGCCGGGGCCCGTCGCCATCACATTGGTCGCCCGCACGGCCAGCGACGCCCAGCTCGTGCTGCAGATCTGCGAGAAGAACCTCATCTACCCGGACCGCTGCACCACCACCCAGCCCATGGTGCAGCCGCTGCGGGCCGAAGGCGACCCCGAGGGCAGCCCCGGCACCTGGCAGACCAGCGAGATCAAGCTCGGCCCGGTGCCGGCCCTGGGTGGCGACTGGTGGGCACCGCGCTTCGTGACCTTCTCGATGGCCTTGAACACCCGCGCTGCGCGCGTGGACATCAGCCGCATCGCCATGCAGGACGCCCAAGGCCGGCAATTGCTCGCCAACGGCGACTTCAACCGCGAGATGGCGCACTGGTTCTTCTCTAGCGACCGCCATCACCTGCCCTGGCACATCAAGAACGCGGCCCTGCACGTGCTGTTTGAGCAAGGCCTCGTCGGGCTGGCCTTGCTGGGCAGCGCCTATTTGCTGGCGCTGGTGCGACTGAGCTTCGGCCGCGGCCGCGACCACCCGCTGGCGCCGGCCATCGTCGCCGCGCTGATCGGCTTCGGCACGGTGGGCGCCTTCGACAGCCTGCTGGACGCGCCGCGCATCGGCGTCCTCTTCTTCACGCTGCTGCTGCTGGGCCTGGGCCTGCGGGCGTTGCCCGGCGAGGGTGTCGCCCGGGTGGCGTAGTCAGCCGGCGTCGAAAAGGTTGCCGCGCAGCGCCAGCAGTTGGTCGCGCAACGCACCGATCTGCGCCGGTGGCAGCTTCATGGCCGTGGCCAAGCAGGCCGGTACATCGCGGGCCTGCTGGTGCAGCGCCCGGCCTTCTTCAGTCAACGTGATGATGACCTGGCGCTCGTCTCGCGTAGAGCGTTTGCGCGAAAGCAGGCCGCGCACTTCCAGACGTTTCAGCAAAGGGGTCAGCGTGGGTGTGTCGAGGAACAGCTGCTGGCTGATCTCCGACACGATCAGCTCGTCGCGCTTCCACAGCACCAGCATGACGAGGTACTGCGGATAGGTCAGGTCCAGCTTGTCCAGCAGCGGGCGGTAGGCCCGGTTGAGGCCCAGCATGGTCGAGTAGACCGCGAAGCACAGCTGCTCCTGGAGGTCCATCGAGTAGTCGTCGGCAGTGCAGGCGGCGTCGTCCATGCGGGAACTCTACCGGGCCGGGCAGCCCGGTTTGCTTCAGCGTTGGATGAAGTCCAAGAGGTCTTGGTTCAGTCGGTCCTTGTGCGTGTCGGTCAGGCCGTGCGGCGCACCTTCGTAGACGATGAGCTGGGCGCCCTTCACCAGCGCCGCCGAGGCCTTGCCGGAGATGTCGATGGGCACGATCTGGTCATCGCTGCCGTGCACCACCAACGTCGGCACGTCGAACTTCTTCAGGTCGGCGGTGAAGTCGGTTTCCGAGAAGGCCTTGATGGAGTCGTACGTGGCCTTGTGGCCGCCCAGCATGCCCTGCGCCCACCAGGCGTCGATGAGGCCTTGCGACACCTTGGCGCCCGGGCGGTTGAAGCCGTAGAACGGACCACTGGGCAGGTCCTTGTAGAGCTGCGCGCGGTTGTCGAGCTGGGCCTTGCGCAGGCCGTCGAACACCTCCATCGGCACGCCGTTGGGGTTGGAGGCGGTCTTCAGCATCAGCGGCGGCACGGACGCGACCAGCACCGCCTTGGCGACCTTGCTGGTGCCGTGGCGGCCGATGTAGCGCGCCACTTCACCACCACCAGTGGAAAAGCCCACCAGCACGGCCTTCTTGCCGCGCAGGTTCACGGCGTCCAGCACCGCGGCAAGGTCGTCGGCGTAGTGGTCCATGTCGTTGCCGTCCCACGGCTGGCTCGAGCGACCATGGCCGCGGCGGTCGTGGGCGATGACGCGGTAGCCTTTGCTGGCCAGGAAGATCATCTGGCCTTCCCAGCTGTCCGAGTCCAGCGGCCAGCCGTGGCTGAAGACAACCGGCTGGCCGTCACGCGGGCCCCAGTCCTTCACGAACAGCTGCACGCCGTCCTTCGTGGTGACATAGCCGGAGCCCTGGATGGCGCGCTGGGCGACGGGGACGGCGGCCGGTGTGGCCTGGGCGGCGCCGGTGAACGCGAGGGCGGCGGCGGAAGCGACGAGCAGTTGGGCAAAGGTCTTCATGGAGTGACTCCTGGGGTGGACGACATCAAGTTCGCTTGCAAATAGATCGCATGCGATCTAGTTGATGCGCCAGCGACTGGATGGATCGGCTGGCACGGGCTGAAATTTACATCGCACACGATCTATTAGCAAGCAATATTTTTGATGCAGCCACGCCTGCCGGCCGAAATGCACGCCGCCTATGATCCGCGCCCCATGTCGTCCGCCCCGCATTCCGGCCCACCCGCCGCTGGCTTGAACCCGGCCCAGCTTGAGGCCGTCTATCACTTGACCGGGCCTTGCCTGGTCATTGCCGGCGCGGGTTCGGGCAAGACCAAGGTCATCACCACCAAGATCGCGCAACTTCTGGTGTCGGGCTACCGGCCCAGCCAGATCGCGGCCATCACGTTCACCAACAAGGCCGCGCAGGAAATGCGCGAGCGCGCCAAGGCCTTGGTCGGCAAGAAGGCCGCCAAGGACCTGGCGATCTCGACCTTCCACAGCCTGGGCGTGCGGCTGCTGCGCGAGGAAGGCACGCGCGTCGGCCTAAAGGAACAGTTCTCCATCCTCGACAGCGACGACGTGCTGAACGTGCTGAAGGACGCCGGCGGCACGACGGACGCCAAGCAAGCCCAGCGCTGGCAGTGGACCATCTCGCTCTGGAAGAACAACGGCATCGGCCCGCTACAGGCCGCGCAGATCGCCGCGGACGACGATGAGCGCGCCGCCGCTGCGGTGATGGTGCGCTACCAGGAGCGCCTGGCCGCCTACCAGGCCGTCGACTTCGACGACCTCATCACGCTGCCGCTGAAGTTGCTGACCACCGACGCCGAAGCGCGCGAAAAGTGGCAGAACAAGCTGCGCTACGTGCTGGTGGACGAGTACCAGGACACCAACTCCGTCCAGTACGAACTGCTGAAGGCGCTGGTGGGCGAGCGCGGCATGTTCACCGCGGTGGGCGACGACGACCAGTCCATCTACGGCTGGCGCGGCGCCACCATCGAGAACCTGAAGCGCCTGCCCACCGACTACCCGACGCTGAAGGTCATTCCGCTGGAGCAGAACTACCGGTCGACGGGCAGCATCCTGCGCGCAGCCAACAACGTCATCGCCGGCAACCCCAAGCTGTTCGAGAAGAAGCTGTGGAGCGACTTCGGCGACGGTGAGCCCGTCGTGCTGCTGGAGGCCGACGGCGAGGAGCACGAGGCCGAACGCGCCGTGGCCCGCATCCAGCAGCTGCGCGGCGACGGCATGGGCCCGAACTTCAAGGACTTCGCCATCCTGTACCGCGCCAACCACCAGGCGCGCGTGTTCGAGCAGGCGCTGCGTCGCGCGCAGATCCCGTACAAGGTGTCGGGCGGCCAGAGCTTCTTCGACAAGGCCGAGATCAAGGACTTGTGCGCCTGGCTGCGCTTGCTGGTGAACCAGGACGACGACCCGGCCTTTCTGCGCGCCGTGACCACGCCCAAACGCGGCATTGGCCACACCACGCTGGGTGCGCTCAGCACCTTCTCGGCGCAGTGGAAGTGCAGCATGTTCGAGGCCCTCTTCTCCGAGAGCCTGGCCACCGCCATCACCGCCCGCGCGCTGGCCCAGCTGCACGAGTTCGGCCGCGCCGTGAACGACCTGCAATACCGCGCCAAGCACACCGAAGGCCACACCGCCGCACACGCGCTGCTGATGGAATGGCTGAAGGACATCGGCTACGAGCAGCACCTGGTCGACAACGAAGAGAACGAGAAGGTGGCCCAGGCCCGCTGGGGCAACGTGCTGGACTTCGTCGACTGGGTGGCCAAGCGCTGCGGCGGCCAGCAGAGCGAGGAAGACGGCATCAGCTTTACCGAGCCCAAGCAGAGCGTGCTGGACGTGGCGCAGACGATCTCCGTCATCCTCAGCCTGGCCGAGCGCGGCGACGAGCAGGACCAAGTCACGTTGACCACGCTGCACGCGTCCAAGGGCCTGGAGTGGCCGCACGTGGTGCTGGCCGGCGTCAACGAGGGCCTGCTGCCCTTCAAGCGCGAAGAGGCCGAGTTGACGCCTGAGGCCTTGCAGGAGGAACGCCGCCTCATGTACGTGGGCATCACCCGCGCCCGCACGACGCTGGCGGTGTCCACGCTGCGCCGCCGCAAGAAAGGCCGCGACACCGTTGTCGGCATTCCCAGCCGCTTCCTGGCCGAGATGAAGCTGAGCGAAGGCAGCACCCGCGAAGACCCGCGCGAGAAGCTCAAGCGCATGCGCGCCGAACTGGTCGCCAAGGCCGCGGCGCGGGTGGAGGCGGCGGGCAACGACTGAATCGCTCATTCGCGGGGGTCCCCCCTGAGCGCGTGAAGTCTTCACACCCTCGCCACGCTAGGCTGCGAACAATGCGTTCCAGCCCTTCTTCTCACGGTGAGCCCGCATGAAAGCCCTGGTCCTTGCTGCCGCCCTCGCTGCCCTCAGTTCCGCCACCCTGGCCGGTGCCGAACACAACCCGCGCCCGCAGGGCGTGTCCGACACTGCCACGGCCACGTTGATCGCCGACGCTGGCCGTCTCGGCTCGGCCAGCGTGACCGCCTTCAACGGCAGCCGCTGGACACCGGCCGAGCGCCAGACCGAGGCCAGCAATGGCTTCGAAGGCGCCCAGATCGACACCGGCTCGCTGCTGATTGCCCTCGGCGTGCTGGCAATGGCCCTGTACCGCCCCGTCAGCCGCGCGCTGCGCCGCCAGGAACAGCAGCGCCGCGCGACCGCACTGGCAAGCACGCTGAACCAGTCGCCACAGGGCTGATCGGCCTCTCTGCGACATTCAACGGGCGCTTCAAGGCGCCCGTTTTGCTTCCCCCAACCCAGCGGCGATCCATCAACGCCGGAATTTTGGCGGGCCAGCATCGCGTCGGGCGGGGCGATGCGCGGACGCGCATCACATCGGCCGCGCTGCGTTGCACACCAAAGAAGACGCCGCCGCGGCTGAATGCAGGGGCCGCGCTTCGGTGTATTCCGTCACGGGCTGCACGTGGACACCACACCGGGCTGAGGGGGTGCATCTCGTTCGCGTGAAGTCTGCCCCGGGCTGCAGGCGGGTCCGACGGAAGAATCGCGGCCAGTCACAACGCTGAAGCCGTCCTCTCATGAAACACACCCTGTCTGCCCTCGCCCTGATCGGCTTCTGCGCCGCCACCGTCGCCGCGCCGGTGCCCGCAGGCAATCTGCTGGTGAACGGCGGCTTCGAGAGCACGGTGGTCGCGGCCGGCAACTGGGTCAACGTCGCCACGATGCCGGGATGGACCTGGCTCGCGGGCCCGGGCACTGGCTTCGAGCTGCGCAACAACGTGGTGGGCAGCGCGCAAGAGGGCCGCAACTACATCGAGCTGGACACCAACGGCAACACCACCATCGGCCAGTACCTGGACAGCCTGACCAGCGGCGCGAGCTACGACCTGAGCTTCTGGTACTCGCCGCGAGAGTTCCAGGCCGCGGCGACCAACGGCGTGCAGGTGTTCTGGAACGGCGTGCAGCTGGGCGGCGTGTTGACCGGCCTGGGCGGCAGCGAGAACGACTGGACCCAGTACCAGTACCGCGTGACGGCCCAATCCGGCCGCAACCTGCTGAGCTTCGCGTCTGTGGGCAACAGTGACGGAATGGGCGGCAATCTCGACAACGTCAGCCTGAATCGCGTGCCCGAGCCGGGCAGCCTGGCGCTGACGCTGGCCGCGCTGAGCGGCATGTTCCTGCTGCCGCGCAGCTTGCGTCGCCAGGCCGAGCAGCGCCGTGCCGTGGCGCTGGCGAGCACGCTGAAGCGTGACGCCTAAATCGCCAGCGGATCCACGTCCACGGCCCAGCGCAGCACGGCCTTGTGCTCGCGCTTGAGCGCAATCAGCGCAGGCACCCACTCGCGCAGGAACGCCTGCAGCCGCGCGCGCTGCCCGGCCTCCACCAGCATCTGCATGCGCTCCACGTCCGCCACGCGTGCCACAGCATGGGGCACCGGCGGGTAGACCAGCACGGCGTCGTCGTGCGCCAGTTCGGAAGCCGCGGCCAGGAAGGCCTTGGCGGCCTCGGCCGTGCGGGCCTCGGCGCGCAACAGCGCTAGGTGCGAGAACGGCGGCAGGCTGGCCGAGCGGCGCTCGGCGAGCTGGTCGGCGGCGAAGCGCACGTAGTCGTGCCGCGCCAGCGCCTGGTAGAGCGCGTGGTCGCGGTGCCAGGTCTGCACCCACATCTCGGCAGGCGCCTGCCCCTCAGCGTCACGTTCGGCATCACGGCCCGCGCGGCCACCGGCCTGCATCAGCAGCGCGAACAACCGCTCCGGTGCGCGGAAGTCGCTGCTGAACAGCGCACCGTCCGGGTTCACCGCCGCGACGAAGCGGATGCGGCGGAAGTCGTGGCCCTTGGTGATCATCTGCGTGCCGACCAGGATGTCCACGTCGCCGTCGTGCACGGCCTGCAGCTGCGCCTCCAGCTCGCCCTTGCGGCGCGTGGAGTCGGCGTCGATGCGCAGCACGCGCGCACCGGGCAAGGCCTCGCTCAGCTGCTCTTCCAGCTTCTCGGTGCCCCGACCGATGGGGGCGATGTCATGGTTGCCGCAGTTGGGGCAGGCACTCGGCACGCGCTCGGTGAAGCCGCAGTGGTGGCAGCGCAGCGTGCGGTCACGCTTGTGGAACACGCGCCAGGCGCTGCAGTGCGGGCAGTCGCTCTTCCACTGGCATTCGCCGCAGTGCAGCACGGGTGCGTAGCCCCGTCGGTTCAGGAAGACCAGGCTCTGTTCGCCATGGGCCAGCCGCTCCTTCAACGCCGCCAGCAGCGGCGCGGTCAGCGCCGTGGTGACGCCCGCCGTGGCCGGCAAGGACTTCATGTCGAACAGCCGCACCCGGGGCAGCGCGCCACCGCCAATGCGCGCGGCCAGCGTCAGCCGCTCGTAGCGCCCGGACTCGGCGTGCTGCCAGCTTTCCAGCGACGGCGTGGCCGAGCCGAGGACGACGGGAATCTTCCGGTCGTGGGCTCGCCACACCGCCAGGTCGCGCGCCGAGTAGCGGGCGCCGTCCTGCTGCTTGTAGGACGGGTCGTGCTCCTCGTCGACGACGATCAGCCCCAGCGTCGGCAGCGAGGCGAACACGGCCAACCGCGTGCCCAGCACCAGGCGGGCGGTCCCCAAGTGGGCGGCCAGCCAGTTCTGCAGGCGCTGGGCCGGCGTCAGCGCACTGTGCAGCGACACGATGGCGCTCGCGCCCGGCAGCAGCGCCGCGAAGCGCTCGGTAAAGCGGGCCTCGAGCTGCGGCGTCAGATTGATCTCGGGCACCAGCACCAGCACCTGCCGGCCGGCGGCGAGCGCGGCCTCGGCGGCGCGCAGGTAGACCTCGGTCTTGCCGCTTCCGGTCACGCCGAACAGCAGCAGCGGCTTGGGCGGTGTCACGCCGTCGACCTGCGCCGCAATGCGCGTCACGGCC
This sequence comes from Burkholderiales bacterium, assembly GCA_016195825.1. Classification (GTDB taxonomy): domain Bacteria; phylum Pseudomonadota; class Gammaproteobacteria; order Burkholderiales; family Burkholderiaceae_C; genus Pelomonas. Next base: position 20,661 of record JACPYV010000073.1, read on the forward strand.
TGCGCCTGTTCCGGCGCGAGCACCGGCCTGACCGGCTCGGGCACGGCCACGGCCTTGGCCGCCTTGCGGTCCAGTTTGCGCAGCCGCGCGGCGAGTTGCTCCGGCGACAGCTCGCGCAGCTGCGGTGGCAGCACCGCGCTGGCCAGCTCGCCCACGCTGCGCTGGTAGTAGCCGGCGGCAAAGTCCAGCAGCCGGCACCAGTCGGCGCCCAGCGGCGCCAAGGCGTCGAACACCGCCATGACCGGACGCAACGCCAGCCCCGGCGCCGGCGTCGCTTCGCCCGGCCAGACGACACCCAGCAACTCCCGCTTGCCCAGCGGCACCCGCACCAGCGAGCCAGGTGCGAGCGCCTGCTCACTCGCGTAGTCAAGCGGGCCGTTGAGGCCGCTGTGCTGCGGCGCATCGACAGCCACGCGCACCAGACTGGCGCTCTCGCCCTCAGCCATGCACCGCTCCGCACGTCTTGTGAAGCGTCGGCTCAAGAACCAAGGCCAAGTCCATGATTTGCAAAGGTTCTTGGGTTGCCCACAATTTCTGTGGATAAGTTTGTGAGCAAATCCACCCGGACGGCCCGACGGCGGCTGGAGGCGAGCGCTGCCGCCCCTGAATCGCCACCCGAGTCCTTTTGCCAGCTTCCTTGAAAATCAAGCACTTAGCACGAATCCGGGAAAACTCTTAGGTGCGTCGCACCAATCTTCACCGACGCAGCCCGTATCCCAATAATTGGGGATAAGTCATCGCGCAAGTGCAGATTTGACGGTCCTGTCAGAGCCCTTGGCGCAGCTTGCGCGAATGCTCGTGCACCTCATTGACCAGCGCTGTCACGCTTTCGGGTGGCGTGAACTGGCTGATGCCATGACCCAGGTTGAACACGTGTCCGCTGCCGGCGGTCGGGGCGCCGAAGCTGTCCAGCACCGCGCGCGCCTCGGCGCGGATGGCATCGGGCGGCGCGAAGAGCACGTTGGGGTCGAGATTGCCCTGCAGCGCGACCCGGTCGCCCACACGGGCACGCGCCTTGCCGAGGTTCATCGTCCAGTCCAGGCCCACGACGTCGGCGCCGGCATCGGCCAGTTCGTCCAGCCACAGGCCGCCGCCCTTGGTGAACAAGATGCGCGGGATGCGCTGGCCTTCATGCTCGGTTTTCACGGCACGGAGCACCTGGCGCGAATAAGCCAGGCTGAACTGCTGGAAGGCACCGTCCGCCAGCACGCCGCCCCAGGAATCGAACAGCATGACGGCCTGGGCGCCAGCTTCGATCTGCGCGTTCAGGTAGGCCGCGACCGAGCGGGCGTTGATGTCCAGGATGCGGTGCATCAGGTCCGGGCGGGCGTACATCAGGCTCTTGACGAGCCGATAGTCGTCCGAGCCGCCGCCTTCCACCATGTAGCAGGCCAGCGTCCAGGGGCTGCCGGAGAAGCCGATCAGCGGCACACGGCCGTTCAAGGCCTTGCGGATGGACGTGACGGCGTCGAACACGTAGCGCAACTTGTCCATGTCCGGCACGGCCAGTGCGTCAACGGCCGCCTCGTCGCGCACGACCCGGGCGAACTTGGGGCCCTCGCCCTGCTGGAACGTCAGGCCCAGGCCCATCGCGTCGGGCACCGTCAGGATGTCGCTGAACAGGATGGCAGCGTCCAGCGGGTAGCGCTCCAGCGGCTGCAACGTCACCTCGGTGGCGTAGTCAGTGTTGGTGGCCAGACCCATGAAGCTGCCCGCCTTGGCCCGCGTGTCGCGGTACTCCGGTAGGTAGCGCCCAGCCTGGCGCATCAGCCAGACGGGCGTGTGTTCGGTGGGCTGGCGCAGGCAGGCGCGCAGGAAGTTGTCGTTTTGCAGGGGGGCGAACATGCCCCGATTATCCGGTCAGGGCAGCGCCAGGCTTTGACGCCCGACCCAGCTTTCTCCGGCTTGCAGCTGGATCGGCCGACCGATGCACGCCGCCTCCACGCACAGCATCTCCGACCAGCCTTCCGGTGGCATGTCCGCCAGCCTGGCGCAGCGCTCGGGGCCAGGGTTCCAGATCACCGCGTCCTCGAAGCCCTGATGCCGGACGACGACCTGCCGGCGGTCCTCGGCCACGAGCAGCGGCCGCTCCTTGACGCCGAAGTAGATGCGGTCCAGGTCCAGCACGCCCTTCTCGCCGGTCAGCAGCAGGTCCATGCGCTGCAGCGCCTCGGCCTGCTTGATGCTGTCGAAGTAGCGCAGGCCGCTCAGCCCCTCGACGCTGACGGCGTCCAGGTCCGCCACGCGCAGGTAGGTGTGCAGCGCGGCGGTGAACTGCAGCGGCGTGTCGCCCAGGTTCTCGCAGGCCAACTCGATGTCCAGGCTGCGTCCGCCGACGCGCACGCTCAGCTCCAGTTCGAAGGCATGCGGCCACAGGCGCCGCGTCTCCTCGCTGTCGCGCAGTTGCATGACGGCCAGCGCGTCGTCCTTGCCCTGTTGCTGGCTGACCAGTTGCCAAGGCAGCGTGCGCGCAAAGCCATGCTTGGGCAGCGGGCCGCTTTCAGCGAACTGCGGGAAGCAAACCGGCACACCACCACGGATGGCCTTGCCGGGCACGAACTCGCTGCGCGGCGACAAGTAGAGCTGCTCGGGCGCACCGGCAGGCTTCCAGGACAGCACATGGCCGCCATCGAGGCTCATCACCACACGCGCGCCGTCAGGGGCAGTGAGCTCGATGGACATGGTCAGGGCTTTCCGTAGTTGGGCGAACGCGGGCCGTACAGCAGGCCGTTCGGACGGCCTGCCGCGAGCAGGCGCTGGCTGGCAATGCCGGCCATCGGATGGCTGCGGTCGGTGGTCGAGTTGATGATCTGTTCGACCACCGCCTTGACCAGCAGGCCGATCAGGCCACCCTGGCTGTTGTTGGCCTGTTCGGCGCTGGACGCGCTGGCAGTGCCTTCCCAGAGCAGCTCACCACTGCGAAGGTCGACCAGCTTGGCCTCCAATGTCACCGCGGTTTCGCTGTTGATGACCTTGTAGACCGAACCGTAGCGCGAGACCTTCACGTAGAGCCCTGCGTCAGCGCCGAAGATCTCGCGCAGCTTGGCCGCCGGAATCTGCTGTGCGTCATCGGGCGTCTGAATGCCGTTGCCCTTGAGCGTCTCATCGACCAGGGACACGGGCAACACGTAGTAGCCGGACTCAGCCAACGGGTAAGTCATCTGCGCCATCACGCTCGGCGTCGCCTGCACCTCGGGCGTGCTATTGATGGGCGGCAGCACGAGGATGGACGCTGGCTTGGCCACCTTGTAGGCGGTGTAGTCATAGGGCTTGGGCGGCGTGGCACAGCCCTGCAGCACGAGCAGGGCCGCGGCGCCCATGGCCGCCGTGACCAGGCGACGCACGGATTGAAATGCAGCAATCATTGTTTTCTCCCTCAGGTCTTGGGCTGGCTGGCAGCCGCGGCGGGGGCGCTGGCCGCACTGCCGGCCGCGTCCTTCTTGGTCGTCTTCAGCAGGTAGTCCACGTAGGCCGCCGATTCCGGGAACTGCGCCCGCTCGGCCTCCAGGTGGCGCCTGGCGGCGACGTCGTCACCCATCTTGGAATGGAGCAGCGCCAGATGGGCGCGCATGCCGGGCGGCGTGGCCACGCCAGCGGCCTGGTTCTTTTCGATCTGGGCCTCAAGCGCCGAGATCTGGGCGCCAGGCTCGCTGCCGTTGGACTTCAGATGCTGGTAGACGGCGGCCTGGTAGCCATCCCACTGATACAGCGGCTTGGGGCCGGGCTGGGCACAGCCCACCAGGGCCAGGGATGCGATAAGTGCAAGTCGTTTCATGGCGGACCTCATCGTGCAGGTTTCCAGGCACCGCTGTCGATGCCGGCGGTCAGCGCGTTGACGGCCTCGCGGATGGCGAGGTCGAGCACCTTGCCGTTCAGCGTGGCGTCGTAGCCGGCCGTGCTGCCGAAGCCCAGCACCTCACGCTCGGACATGCTGTACTCGCCAGCACCCTGCACCGAATAGACCACCTCCGACGTGGCGGGGTTGACGATGTTCAGCGTGACCTTGGCGTAGGCCACCTGCGACTTGCCGCGGCCGAGCAGGCCGAACAACTGCTTGTCGCCGACGTCCTTGCGGCCGAACTCGCTGACGGCGCCCGTCACGAGATAGTCGGCGCCCTTGATGGTCTGCGCGCTGCCCTTGTACTGGGCTTCCTGCTTGGACTCTTCCAGGTTGTCGCGGTCCAGCACGCTGAAGCGGTTGGTCTGCTGCAGGTGCGAGACCAGGATGGTCTTGCTCTGCGCGCCGAGGCGATCGATGCCGTCCGAGAAAATACCGCGCTGGTAGTTGCTGCGGTTGTCGAACTTGCCCACGGCGATGGGGGCCCGGACGCCTTGGTAAGCCGGCGCGGTGGCAGCGGCCACCTTGGGCACTTCGAGCGAGCGCGATTGCTCGGTGGTGGCGCAGCCGCCAAGCGTGGCGCACAGCGCGGCAATGGCCAGACTGCGGCCGGTGATGGTCAGGTTTTTCATGGCTTCTCCCTCAAATTGAAGCGGCGCGAGTTTAGCGACGCCGACACGGGCATTTGCCCGTTTAGGGCCCTGATGCGTGCAGAACCCACGCCTGAAAGAACAAAAGGGCGGCGGGATCACTCCCGTCGCCCTTCTGAATGTGCCGCGAGCGGCTGCAGCCGACTTACTTCTTGCGGAACTTGCGCAGCGCCGCAATCTGGGCGGCCATGGCGGCGAATTCGCTCTGCGCTGCGGCGAAGTCGATGTCGCTTTTGGCGTTCTTCTTCGCTTCCTCGGCGCGCTTCATGGCCTCGGTGGCCTTGGCCTCGTCCAGGTCCTTGCCGCGGATGGCGGTGTCGGCCAGCACGGTCACTCGGTTCGGCTGCACCTCGAGGATGCCGCCGGCGACGAAGACGAATTCTTCCGTGCCGTCGGGGCGCTCGATGCGCACGGCGCCCGGCTTGATGCGTGTGATCAGCGGCGTGTGCTTGGGCAGGATGCCCAGCTCGCCGGCTTCGCCCGGCAGAGCGACGAACTTGGCCTCGCCGGAGAAGATTTGCTCTTCGGCGGAGACCACGTCGACGTGGAGGGTTGCCATGTTCAATCTTCCTTAGCTAACCAGTTGAAGAAGGTTCAGTAAGCGAGCAGACGGTGGGCTGGCTAGGCGCCGGACGGAGGTGGACTCGCGTCCACCGATCACGGCAACAACACCAGCGCGCCGTCCGCGAAGTCTTACTGGATCTTCTTCGCCTTTTCGAAGGCTTCGTCGATGGTGCCGACCATGTAGAACGCCTGCTCCGGCAGGTGGTCGCATTCGCCAGCCACGATCATCTTGAAGCCGCGGATGGTTTCCTTCAGCGGCACGTACTTGCCCGGCGAGCCGGTGAAGACTTCGGCGACGTGGAAGGGCTGCGACAGGAAGCGCTGGATCTTGCGGGCGCGGGCCACCGACAGCTTGTCTTCCGGCGACAGTTCGTCCATGCCCAGGATGGCGATGATGTCGCGCAGTTCCTTGTAGCGCTGCAGCACCTGCTGCACGGCACGGGTCGTCGTGTAGTGCTCTTCGCCGACGACGTTCGGGTCGATCTGGCGGCTGGTCGAGTCCAGCGGGTCCACGGCGGGGTAGATGCCCAGCGAAGCGATGTCACGCGACAGCACGACGGTGGCGTCCAAGTGGGCGAAGGTCGTGGCGGGCGACGGGTCGGTCAGGTCGTCCGCGGGAACGTAAACGGCCTGGATGGACGTGATCGAGCCGACCTTGGTCGACGTGATCCGCTCTTGCAGGCGGCCCATTTCCTCGGCCAGCGTCGGCTGGTAGCCCACGGCGGAAGGCATGCGGCCCAGCAGTGCGGACACTTCCGTGCCGGCCAGCGTGTAGCGGTAGATGTTGTCCACGAAGAACAGCACGTCCTTGCCTTCGTCGCGGAACGACTCGGCGATGGTCAAGCCGGTCAGGGCCACACGCAGACGGTTGCCCGGGGGCTCGTTCATCTTCATCTGGCCGTAGACCATGGCGACCTTGGAGTCTTCGAGCTTCTCTTGCACGACGACGCCGGAGTCCGACATCTCGTGATAGAAGTCGTTGCCCTCACGGGTGCGCTCACCCACGCCGGCGAACACGGACAGACCGCTGTGCGCCTTGGCGATGTTGTTGATGAGCTCCATCATGTTCACGGTCTTGCCGACGCCGGCGCCACCGAACAGGCCCACCTTGCCGCCCTTGGCGAACGGGCAGATCAGGTCGATCACCTTGATACCGGTTTCCAGCAGGTCCTGCGACGGGCTCAGCTCGTCGTAGGCCGGGGCAGCGCGGTGGATGGAGGCGGTCAGCTCGGAAGAGACCGGGCCGCGCTCGTCGATGGGGTTGCCCAGCACGTCCATGATGCGGCCGAGGGTCGCCTTGCCGACCGGCACCTTGATGGTGTCGCCGGTATTGAAGACTTCGGTGCCACGGCGCAGACCGTCGGACGAGCCCAGCGCAATCGTGCGGACCACGCCATCGCCCAGCTGCTGCTGGACTTCCAGCGTCAGGGCCGAGCCTTCCATCTTCAGCGCGTCGTACACCTTGGGCATGCGGTCGCGCGGGAACTCCACGTCCACGACGGCGCCGATGCACTGAACGATCTTGCCGACTGCTTGAGTGTTAGCCATTTGTGCGTTCCTTCAATTCAAATCTTTGCGTTCGGGCTGGATCAGCCCACCGCGGCCGCGCCGCTGACGATCTCGGACAACTCTTTGGTGATCGCGGCCTGGCGGGTCTTGTTGTAGACCAGCTTCAGCTCGCCGATCAGCGTGCCGGCGTTGTCGGTCGCAGCCTTCATGGCCACCATGCGGGCGGACTGCTCGCTGGCCATGTTCTCGGCCACGGCCTGGAAGACCAGCGCTTCCGAATAGCGCACGAGCAACTCGTTGATGACGGTCGCAGCGTCCGGCTCGTAGATGTAGTCCCACGAGTGGCCCGCCTGGTCGGTCACCATGTCGCTGGCCTTGAGCGGCAGCAGTTGGTGCACCTTCACCTCTTGCTTCATCGTGTTGATGAACTGCGTGTAGCAGAGGTAGACGGCGGACAGCTTGCCTTCAGCGTACGCGTCGAGCAGCACCTTGACCGGACCGATCAGCGCTTCGATGTGGGGCTGGTCGCCGAGCTGCGTGGCGTGAGCCACGACCTTGGCACCGATGCGATTCATGAATCCCAGGCCCTTGCCGCCGATGGCGACGACCTCGGCCTTCTGGCCCGCACCTTCCAGCTCCTTGAGCTTGGCCGTGGCCGCGCGCAGCAGGTTGGTGTTGAGACCACCGCACAGGCCCTTGTCCGTCGTGACGACGACCATGCCGACCGTCTTCGCTTCCTCGTTCTTGACGAGGAAGGGATGGCGGTACTCGGGGTTGGCCTTGGCGAGGCTGGCCGCGATGTTGCCGATCTTCTCGGCGTAGGGCCTGGCCGACCGCATCCGCTCCTGCGCCTTGCGCATCTTGGACGCGGCGACCATTTCCATCGCCTTGGTGATCTTCTTGGTGTTCTCGACCGACTTGATCTTGCCGCGGATTTCTTTGCTTGAAGCCATTCGAACTCCTAGTCAGTGCAGGGCTGAGTGTTGAGGCTCGGCCCCGCGTGTTCCGTGGCTTCTTAAGCGAAGGACTTCTTGAAGGCCGTGATGGCGGCGTTCAGTTCAGCTTCCGCATCCTTGTCCATCGCCTTGTCGGCTTCCAGCTTGGCAAGCAGCGCGGCGTGGCTGGTCTTCAGGTACTGGTGCAGGCCGTGTTCGAAGGCCAGGACCTTCTTCACTTCGATGCTGTCCATGAAGCCCTTGTTGGCGGCGTACAGCGACGCGCCCATCAGCGAGATGGACAGCGGCGAGTACTGGGCCTGCTTCAGCAGTTCCGTCACGCGGGCACCGCGGTCCAGCTGCTTGCGGGTGGCTTCGTCCAGGTCGGAAGCGAACTGCGCAAACGCGGCCAGCTCACGGTACTGGGCCAGGTCGGTACGGATACCGCCGGACAGCGACTTGATCAGCTTGGTCTGGGCAGCACCACCGACGCGCGACACCGAGATACCGGCGTTGATGGCGGGGCGGATACCGGCGTTGAACAGGCTGGTTTCCA
>JACPYV010000074.1 GCA_016195825.1 Burkholderiales bacterium
CGGCAGCGTGGTCGTCGCAACGGTGGCAGCCTTGGCAGCGGCCGGGGTGGCGGCTTCGACGCCCTTCTCGCCCTGGATGGCGGCCAGTTCACCGCTGTTACGGGCGGCGACCAGGTCGGCAACGACTTGCTCGCGGGTCAGCGGGGCGGCGGTTTGGGCGGATGCGGCACCGGCGGCGATCAGCAGGGTGGCGGCGATGATGGTGGACAGCTTGCTCATGACGGGCTCCTTCAGTACAGGCAGGAACGTCCTGCTTTGGGTTCACTTGGACTCCGCAACCGCGTTGTCCATGGCCTGAACTGTAGGCAGCCCTTCTCAGTAGAAATACTAGGCCGACGGGAACTGACTATTCACTCAACGCAAATAGTCATCCCTAGATCATCATCGCGTCACCGCAATCAATCAACGGTGTTCGAAGGTCGGTGCCCGCTTGGCCAGGAAGGCCTCCATGCCTTCGCGCTGATCGTGGCTGCCGAAGAGGGCATGGAAGTAGCGCCGCTCCACCGCTACGCCGTCAGTCAGCGGGCCCTGGAAGGCCAGGTTGACCAGCTCCTTGATGAGCATGACCGACGGGCCGCTGAAGCCATTGATGGTCTCGGCGGCAGCCAGGGCCTCTTCCAGCAGCTTGTCCGCAGGCACCACGCGCGACACCAGGCCGGCGCTCTCAGCCTCGGCCGCGCCCATCATGCGGGCCGTCAGCAACATGTCCATGGCCTTGCTCTTGCCCACGGCGCGCGGCAGGCGCTGGGTGCCGCCGGCACCGGGCACGATGCCCAGCTTGATCTCGGGCTGGCCGAACTTGGCGGAGTCGGCGGCGATGATGAAGTCGCACATCATGGCCAGCTCGCAGCCGCCACCCAGTGCGAAGCCGCCCACCGCGGCGATGACCGGCTTGCGCACCTGCAGGATGGTTTCCCAGTTCTTGGAGATCAGCCCGCTCTTGAAGGCGCTGGCGAAGGTGTGGGGCAGCATGGTGGGGATGTCGGCCCCGGCCGCGAAGGCGCGCTCGGAGCCGGTCAGCACGATGCAGCCGATGGCGTCATCGGCGTCAAAGGCCAGCAGCGCCTCGCCCATCTCGTCCATCAGCTGGTCGTTCAGCGCGTTCAGCGCCTTGGGGCGGTTGAGCGTGATGAGGCCGGTCTTGCGCGGGCCGTCGCCGTGCACGGCGGTGATGATGCATTCGTAGGTCATTGCGAAAGTCTCCTGGGGATGCGGGTGGATTCTGGCGCGGCTTCCTGCAGCGGCGCGCTCTTGAGCATGAGGTCGATGTGGGTGTCGGCATCCTGCCGGATGACGAGGCGCACGGGCAGGTATTGAAGCGTCGGCGCCAGCCAGACCTCTGCCGTCAGGTCGCCGCCGCCGGGTGCGCGCAGCGGCCTCAGGTGCCAGCTGGCGATCGGCCCCATGGGCGTCTGGACGATCTCTTCGCCGACGACCTCGTACTGCCAGGCGTACAGCCTGCGCGGCAGCACCAGCGGGAAGGACACGACGCGGCCGGCCTGCAGCGGTTCGCGGCCGGTCATGAAGAGCCAGGTCAGCTGCACGAACTGGCTGGCCGAGTCCTGACCACCGCGCGGTGCGGGCTCGCGCACGCCGCTGGCGAGCTGGACCTCTGCGCCGAGGAAGAACACGCTGACACGGTAGCCCCCGCCGACGATGAACCGGGTCTCCTCGTCATAGCGCTGCGGCGCGATGCCTTCGGGGGTGAGCTGGCCCTGGCTGCTCATGCGCCGCGAGATCAGCGGCGCGAAGCTGGGGCCCACGCCGACGTCAAGGTTGACCTGGTAGTCGCTGCCCTTGCGCAGCCACTCGACCTGGGCCTCGCCGTGGACGGGGCCGCGGTAGTTGCCGGTCAGCCCATAGCTCAGGCGGGTGGACAGCGGCCACTCGGGGCCGGGCTCGCCCTCGGGCTGCGCCGACGCGGCCTGGGCCACCGGCGTCGCGACCTCGACCGGCATCGCCGCGGCCTGCGCCACGGGCTCGGGCGCCGGGGCCGCTGGTGGCTCGGGGGCGGATGCGCTCTCGGCCGGCGTTTGTCCCGGGGCTTCTGCTGGGTCTTGTGCCGGGGCCGTCGCCCTGGGCCTGGCCGGCGGTGGTGGCGGCTGCGCAGCAGCCCGCGCGGGCGGGCGCGGGGGCCGCAAGCTCATCTCCCGCACCAGCGCCACCTGCATGCGCGGCGGCATGCTCAGCTTGCCCTCGCTGATCCAGCCCTCATGGATGCGCTGCACCTCGTGGCCGAGCAGCAGGTGCAGGGCCAGCACGGCCAGCACCAGCAGCCAGGGCGGCCGCGGTGTCTTCATGGCGGGCTCAGGCGCCCAGCCAGCGGCGGCGTGCGGCCTGCGCGCCGTCGGCCAGCGCCAATGCGGCGGCGGCCGGCCGCGGCGGCGGCAGGTCGACATCGAGCTCGACCAGGCGCTGGTCGCGGCCGACCAGCAGGCGCAGCCGCGTGCCACCGGCGTCCAGCAGGGCCGGCGCGTCATCCAGGCGACGCAGCCGCCAGCCATTGCAACCGATGACGTCGTCGCGCGCGTTGAGCCCGCCCGCCTCGGCCGCGCCGCCGCTCAGCACATGGGTGATGGTGATGCCGGTCAGCGCGCTCTCGCGTGCGCGCAGGCCCAGGCGCTGCGCCACGCTGGCGCGGCCCTCGTCGCGCCAGTCGATGCCAGCGGCCGCCAGCAGCTCACGCAGCGGCAACTCGTCGGTGCCATGCACCCACCGCCGCAGCAGCCCGGCCACATCGTCACCGCCCAGCACCTGCACGGCCGCGAGGATGTCGGCCTCGCTGACCGGCCCGCCGGCGCTGGACTGCCACAGTCGCAGCATCAGTGCGTCCAGGCTGGACTTGCGGGCACGCAGGCTCAGGTCCAAGCACAGCGCGACCAGCGCGCCCTGGGCGTAGTAGTTGCTCGCCGTGTTGGGGCTGTTCTCATCGGGCCGGTAGTACTTGGTCCAGGCCTCGAAGCTGGCCTGGCTGAGCGGCTGCACGCACCGCCCCGGCGTGCCCAGTACGCCGTTGACGGACGCCGTCAGCAGCTTCAGGTAGCGCGGCGCGTCCACGAGGCCGGCGCGCAGCAGCATCAGCTCGTCGTAGTAGCTCGTGAAGCCCTCGAAGAACCACAGCAGCTCGGTGTAGTTTTCTCGCTGGTAGTCGAAGGTGGTGAACTCCGCGGGTCGCAGCCGCTTGACATTCCATGCGTGGAAGTACTCGTGGCTGAACAGGCCCAGCAGGCGCACGTAGTTGTCGCTGGGCGACTGTGCTTCCGCGGCGGTGGGCAGTTCGCGGCGGGCGCAGATCAGCGCCGTGCTGGCACGATGCTCCAGGCCGCCATGGCCGTCGTCCACGGCCCAGAGCAGGAAGCTGTAGCGCTCGAAGGGCGCTCCGCCCCAGAACGCGATCTGCGCCTCGCAGATGCGCTGCACATCGGCGAGCAGGCGCTGGCCGTCGAAGCTGGGCCAGGCGCCGGCGACGACGATGCGGTGCGGCACTCCGGCGGCCATGAATTCGCCCTGCCAGTGGGCGCCGATCTCGAATGGGTGGTCCAGCAGCTCGTCGTAGCTGGCGGCCTCGTAACCGCCACGGGTCGCGGCCATCTCAGTGGCCACGCGCCAGCCCTTGGGCACGCCGGCCAGTTCGAGGCGGTGCGTGTCGGCCTCCTGGCCGTGCGCGCGCAGGCACAGACTGCTGGCATTGAAGAAGCCGCGCTGGCTGTCCAGCCAGGCGGTGCGCACCGAGGCGTCGAAGGCGTAGATGTCGTAGCTGACGGTGAGCGCGGCACGGCCGCTGCAGCGCACGCGCCAACGGGCCTTGTCGAGCTGCTCGACGGCCAGCTCGCGGCTGCCCTGGCGCGCGCCGAGGCCGCTGAGCTGCTTGGCGAACTCGCGCACGAGGTAGCTGCCGGGGATCCACACCGGCAGGCTGAGCTCCTGCTCGGCCGCGGGGGCCGGCAGTGTCAGCGTGACACGGTAGCGATGGGCCGCGAGGTCGGCCAGCTCGATGCGGTAGCGCGGCCCCATCAACTGCCTGCGGCGGCGAGGAAGCAGCTCAGCGACGCCACGACGGTGAGCCGGAATCGCAGCGTCAGCCAGTCCGCCGCGCCAAGCTGCGGGTAGACACGGCGGTCGACCACGTAGCAGGCGATCAGCACGCCGCCGTGCAGGGCCAGACCGGCGTAGGGCGCCATCAGGACGCCCAGCCAGCCCAGCAGCGCCGCACCGATGCCCCAGACCAGCGGCTGGCGCGCCGGCAGGCCACGCGCGAAGGACAGGCCCCAGTGGATGCCGCCCAGGAAGGCGATGATGAGGCCGGCATAGGCCGACAACGCCAGGCTGACGAAGGCATGCTGGTCGAGGTCGCGACCGCCGATCAGCCAGATCAGCGCGCAGCCCAGCACGAAGGGGATGAGGCCCGCATAACCGAGCCGATGCGCGAGCTCGCGGTGGTCGGCGCTCATGGCCTCAGGACTTGCTGGCCGGTGCGGCCAGCGCTTGCAGGCGCTTCTCGAGCTCCACGGCGCCCACGGCGCCCGGGATGCGGTTGCCGTCTTCCAGCAGGATGGCCGGCGTGCCGTTCACGCGGATCTTGCGCGACAGCGCCAGGTTGCGCTCGATGGCCGCGTCGTCGCAGGCCGCCGGTGGCTTGGGCGGCTGCTCGCCCTTGAGCATCCAGGCCAGCCAGGCGCTGGAGCCGTCCTTGGCGCACCAGATCGCGCGCGTCTTCTCCGGCGAATCGCCGCCGAGGATGGGGATCAGGAAGGTGTAGACCGTCACGTCCTTGAGCTCTTGCAGCGACTTCTCGAAGCGCTTGCAGTAGCCGCAGTTGGGGTCGGCGAAGACGGCGATGCGGCGCTTGCCGGTGCCGTTCTTCCACATCAGCGCATCCTTGAAGGGAAGCGCCGCGAAGTCCACGCGGTTGAGCTGCGTGACGCGCTCCTCGGTCAGGTTCTTCTTGGCCTTGAGGTCGATGAGCTCGCCCTCGATGAGGTAGCTGCCGGTCGCATCGGTGTAGCGGATCTCGTTGCCGATGCGGACCTCCCACAGCCCCGGCATGGGCGACGGGCGCACCTCGTCGATCTTGGGGGCGTTGGGCATGCGCTCGTTGAAGGCCTTGCGGATCGCTGCCTCGTTGGCAAGGGCGGGCAGGCTCGATGAAACAAGCAGGGCAGCGAGCAGAAGGGTTCGGTGCAGCACGGTGACGTCCGGAAGAAGGGTCAGAGACCGAGAGCGCGCTGGGTCAGCCAGCGCTTAACGGGGGTGAGTTGGTTCAGTGCGTCCAGCCCGCGGTTGCGCAGGCCTTGCGCGGCCGGCGACGGATGGGCGAAGAGCCGTTGCAGGGCGTCGGTGAGCTCGCCCATGGCCAGCGTGGGCGCTAGACGCTCGCGGGCATAGCGGCGCAGCAGGCGCTCATCGCCCAGCGGCCGCCAGGGCTCGCGCGCGGCGATCACGCGAGACAGCGCGGCCACGTCACCCAGCCCGAGGTTGAGGCCCTGGCCGGCCAGCGGATGCACGAGGTGGGCGGCATCGCCCAGCAAGGCCCAGCCCGGCCCGCTGACCTCGCCGGCTCGGGCCAGCGCCAGCGGCCAGGTTGCGCGCGCACCGCCCAGCTTCAGCACGCCAGCAGCGCCCAGGGTCGCGGCCTGGAGTTCGCGCTCGAAATCATGCTCGTCCATGACCAGCAAGGCCTGGGCGCGCTCCTCGGCGCAGGACCAGACCAGCCCGTAAGAGTGCGCAGGGCTGGGCCGCTCGAAGGGCAGCAGAGCCAGCACCTCGCCGCCGGGGCGGAACCACTGCCGGGCGACGCCCTGGTGGGCCCGGTCGGCCACCAGCCGCGTGGCCAGGGCCCGGTGGCCGTAGGCCTTGGGCTTGAACTCGACGCCCAGCGCTTGACGCGCCGCGGACTCCCGGCCCTCGCACAACGCGGTCAGCGCCGCGGGCGTGGCGGCATCGACGTTGCGCACATGGGGCGAGAAGCGCAGCGCGGTCGCAAGTTGGGCGTCCAATGCCGCGGCGTCGACGATGACGGCCAGTTCGCGCACACCTTGCTGCCAGGCTGAGAAACTCAACCGCCCCGCGGGCTGATCGGCGGCCACGTCACCGCACACGACCATGTCGTAGACCGGACTGATGGCATCGGCCGGCAGGCTGTCCCAGACCTTCAGCTCGGTCAGCAGCGCCACCGAAGCGGCGTTCAGCGCATAGGTTCGCACATCATCGGCGCGGGCAGGCTCGGCGGCACCAGCCAGCCCCACCTGCAGCCCCTGGGCGGCCAGGCTGAGCGCCAGGCTGCTGCCCACGGCCCCCCGGCCTTTCACCAACACGTCCACGCTTTGCATGTGTCGATTGTAGGCAGGGGGTGTGACCACACCGCGGCCTCAGGCAAGCCCGGCGCCGGCCGACTAAAATCAGCGGCTTCGGCAGCGGTGCGCCCGCCTGCCTCCCAACAGAAAGCCCAGCCATGAGCCTCAAATGCGGCATCGTGGGCCTGCCCAACGTCGGCAAGTCCACGCTCTTCAACGCCCTGACCAAAGCCGGCATCGCCGCCGAGAACTACCCGTTCTGCACGATCGAGCCCAACGTCGGCATCGTCGAGCTGCCTGACCCGCGCCTGGCCGCGTTGGCCGAGATCGTCAATCCGGAGCGCGTGCTGCCTGCCGTGGTCGAATTCGTCGACATCGCCGGCCTCGTAGCGGGCGCCAGCAAGGGCGAGGGCCTGGGCAACAAGTTCCTGTCGC
>JACPYV010000086.1 GCA_016195825.1 Burkholderiales bacterium
ACGCCAGCCACCTCTTGCGGCGCTTGTAGCTCTTGGCGTCGCGAAAGCTCTTGCGGTCCGCGCCGCCGACGCCCAGGTAGAACTCCTTGACGTCCTCGTTCTCGCGCAGCGCCTTGGCCTCGCCGTCCATCACGATGCGGCCGTTCTCCAGGATGTAGCCGTAGTCGGCGTAGCGCAAGGCCATGCTGGTGTTCTGCTCGGCGAGCAGGAAGGTCACGCCCTCGCGGGTGTTGAGGTCGCGCACGATCTCGAACACCTCCTCGACGATCTGCGGCGCCAGCCCCATCGAGGGCTCGTCCAACAGAACCATCTTCGGATTGGCCATCAGCGCGCGGCCGATGGCGCACATCTGCTGCTCGCCGCCCGAGGTGTACGCCGCCTGGCTGCCGCGCCGCGTCTTCAGGCGTGGGAAGTAGGCGTAGACCTTGTCCAGCGTCTCGGCCACGGCCGCTCGCCCGTCCTTGCGGGTGTAGGCGCCGGTCATCAGGTTCTCCTCAATGGTCAGGTGGGCGAAGCAGTGCCGTCCCTCCATGACCTGCACCACGCCGCGCTGCACCATGGCAGCCGTGGACAGCTTCTCGATGCGCTCGCCGCGCAGTTCGATGCTGCCCTTGGTGACCTCGCCGCGCTCGCCTTCCAGCAGGTTGGACACGGCGCGCAACGTGGTGGTCTTGCCGGCACCGTTGCCGCCCAGCAAGGCCACGACGCTGCCCTCACGGACCTGCAGGGACACGCCCTTCAGCACGAGGATCACGTGGTTGTAGATGACCTCGATGCCGTTCACATCGAGCAGCGGCGCCTGGCTCATCGTCAGCTCTGGCAGTCTTGCGGTGTGCGACGGGTCAGCTTCTTCTCGCCCGCGTACTTGTCGGCTGCAGCCTTGATCATGGGCTTGATGATCTGCCCATCGGCTTCGTACCAGTCGCTGCTGAAGCTCCACTTGGCGCCGTCCCAGGTGTGCACGCGGGCCCAGGTCGAACCCTGGTGGTCGGTGCAACTGGTGCTGATCGGGCGGATGACGCCGGTCAGCCCCAAGGCAGCCAGCTTCTTGTCGTCCAGCGCCAGGTTCTCCAGGCCCCAGCGCACCTGCTCGCCGGTCATGACCTTGCCCTTGCCGAAGCGCTCCTGCGCACGTCGCACGGCCTCCACGCCCAGCGCCTGGATGACCAGACCGCGCGTGTAGAGCACCGAGCCGACCTCGTCCTTCGGTCCCGTGCCCTGGCCCTTCTCGTGCACCAGCTTCAGGATGTCCTGGATGACCTTGGGAGACTGGCCGGAGGTGTTGAGGTTGAGCGCGTTGTAGCCCTTGGCCCCCTCACCCACGTCCTTCACATCCGGCTCGGCACCCGACCACCAGACGCCGTACATCTTTTCGCGTGGGTAGCCGGTGGCCTGGGCCTCCTTCAACGCGGTGGAGTTCATGACGCCCCAACCCCACAGCAGCACATAGTCGGGCCGGGCCTGGCGCACCTGCAGCCAGGCGCTCTTCTGCTCCACGCCGGGCGCCGTGACCGGGATCTTCACCAGCTCGAAGCCGTGCGTCTTGCTGCGCTCATCCAGCAGCGGGATAGGCTCCTTGCCGAAGGGGCTGTCGTGATAGACCAGCGCGATCTTCTTGCCCTTGAGCTTGTCCAGCCCGCCTTCCTTCTTGCCAATATGCTGGATGAGGATGTCGGCCGCGGTCCAGTAGCTGCCCATGAGCGGGAAGTTCCACGCGAACACGCCGCCGTCGGCGGACGCCGACAGGCCATAGCCCAGGGTGACCAGCGGGATCTTGTCGGCCGGCACCTTGTCGGTCAGCGCGAAGGTGATGCCCGTGGCCTGCGGGTCGAAGAGGCTGGCACCCTTGCCCTTGAGCCGTTCATAGCACTCCACGCCCTTGTCGGTGGCGTATCCCGTCTCGCACTCCTCGTACGTCAGCTTCACGCCGTTGACGCCACCGTCGCGGGCATTGATGAGCTTGATGTAGTCCTGCTTGCCATTGGCCCAGGGCGTGCCGTTGGGCGAGTAAGGCCCGGTGCGGTAGACCAGCAGCGGGAAGAATTGCTCCTTGGCTTGCGCCTGGGCGGCGGGGGCAGCGAGCTGCAGTGCGGCCAAGGCCGTGCAGGCGATGAGTGACGCGGTCTTCATGGGCGGTCTCCTGTCGTTATGGGTATCGATGCGGAAGGATCAGTGAGGGAAAGGCCAGAGGCGCAATTTCTCTTTTGCCGTCGCCCACAGCCGCGCCAGGCCGTGAGGCTCCTTGATCAGGAAGAACACGATCAGCGCGCCGAAGATCATCAGCGCCAGGTGCGAGGCGGTGGCCGTGTCCATGGGCAGGCCGGTCCAGTAGGGCAGCTTGTCCAGCAGCAGCGGCAGCACGACGATGAAGGCGGCGCCGAAGAAGGCACCCGAGATCGAGCCCAGGCCGCCGATGATGACCATGAACAGCAGGTCAAAGCTGCGGTTGATGCCGAAGGCCGCCGGCTCCCAGGAGCCCAGGTGCACGAAGCCCCACAGCGCGCCCGCCACGCCGATGATGAAACTGCTGACCGCGAACGCGCTGAGCTTGGCCTGCACGGGCCGGATGCCGATGACGGCGGCCGCCACGTCCATGTCGCGCATGGCCATCCACGAGCGGCCGATGTGGCCGCGCACCAGGTTCTTGGCCGCCAGTGCGAACACGACGACGAAGGCCAGGCAAAGCAGGTAGCGCGATGCGGGCGACTCGACGCTGACGCCAAAAAGGCTCAACCCCGCCACACTGACCGAGCCCGACGAGGAGCCATTGGTGACCCAGGGCAGGCGCAGGCAGGCCCAGTCGACAAAGAACTGTGCCGCCAGCGTGGCGACCGCCAGGTACAGCCCCTTGATGCGCAGCGACGGCAGTCCGAATGCCACGCCCAGTACCGTGGCGCCTAGGCCCCCGACCAGCAGGGACACGATCAGCGGCATGCCCTCGAAGCGCGCCTGACAGTTGTAGGCCACGTAGGCACCCACAGCCATGAAGGCGCCCGAGCCCAGCGAGATCTGGCCGCAATAGCCCACGAGCACGTTCAGGCCCAGCGCGGCGAGGCTGAGGATCAGGAAGGGGATGAAGATGGCGCGCAGCAGGTACTCGCTGGACACCAGGGGGACGACGATGAACGCCACCGCCAGCAACAGCACCATGGCCACGCGGTCCTGCCGGATGGGCAGGATCTGGCTGTCCGCCGGGTAGGTCGTCTTGAACTGGCCGTTTTCGCGGTAGAGCATCGTCAGACCCGATCAATGATCTTCTCGCCAAACAGCCCTTGAGGCCTGACGAGCAACACGACAAGAACCAGCACGTAGCCGAACCAGTATTCGATGCCACCGCCCAGCGCCGGCCCGAGGTAGGCCTCCGACAGCTTCTCCCCCACGCCGATCAGCAGCCCGCCGACGATGGCGCCGGGCACGCTGGTCAGCCCGCCGAGGATGACCACCGGCAGCGCCTTCAGCGCCACCAGCGACAGCGAGAACTGCACGCCAAGCTTGCTGCCCCAGATCATGCCGGCCACGAGTGCCACGAAGCCGGCCACGCTCCAAACGATGACCCAGATGCGCGACAGCGGGATGCCGATGCTTTGCGCGGCCTGGTGGTCGTCGGCCACGGCGCGCAGCGCGCGGCCCGTGGCGGTCTTCTGGAAGAACAGGCTCAGGCCCGCCACCAGTGCCGCCGCGATCAGCGCCGCGTAGAGGTCTTCCTTGCTGACGAGGATGCCGCCCTGGAACTGCTGCTCGAAAAGGAACATCGGGTCCTTGGGCAGGCCGATGTCGATCTTGTAGATGTCGTTGCCGAACAGCATCTGGCCCGCACCTTCAAGCAGGTAGGCAATGCCCAGCGTCGCCATCAGCAGCGTGATGCCTTCCTGGTTAACGAGCTTGGACAGCGCCAGCCGCTCCACCAGCCACGCAACGACCACCATGACCGCCAGTGCACCGGCAAAGGCCAGCAGGTTGACGACGATCTTGCCGTCCAAGCCCGTGTACTTGGGGATCCACTCTGCAAAGCGCGCCATCGCCAGCGCAGCGAACAGCACCATGGCCCCCTGCGCGAAGTTGAAGACGCCGCTGGCCTTGAAGATCAGCACGAAGCCGAGTGCGATCAACGAATACAGCATGCCGGACATCAGCCCACCGATCAGGGTTTCAAGAAACGGTCCCATCAGTGGCTCGCTCCGAGGTAGGCCTTGATGACGTCTTCGCTCTGGCGCACCTCGTCCGGCGCGCCGTCGCCGATCTTCTTGCCGTAGTCCAGCACGACGACGCGGTCCGAGATGTCCATCACCACGCCCATGTCGTGCTCGATCAGCACGATGGTCGTGCCGAACTCATCATTGACGTCCAGGATGAAGCGGCACATGTCCTGCTTCTCTTCGACGTTCATGCCGGCCATGGGCTCGTCCAGCAGCAGGAGGCTGGGCTCCATGGCCAGCGCGCGGCCCAGGTCCACGCGCTTTTGCAGGCCGTAGGGAAGACGGCCCACGGGCGTCTTGCGGTGGGCCTGAATCTCCAGGAAATCAATGATGCGCTCCACCTGCTCGCGCTGCTCGCTTTCCTCGCGCCGCGCGGGGCCGATGTGCAGCGCCTGCCAGAACAGGCCGCGCCGCATGCGCAGGTTACGGCCGGTCATGATGTTGTCCAGCACGCTCATGCCCTTGAAAAGGGCCAGGTTCTGGAAGGTGCGCGCCACGCCCATCTCGGCCACCTGACGTGGGCTCATGCCGTGATAGGTCTTGCCGCGCAGCGTGATAGCGCCCTGCTGCGGCTGGTAGACGCCGTTGATGCAGTTCAGCATGGAGCTCTTGCCGGCGCCATTGGGCCCAATGATGGCCCGCACCTCGTGCTCGCGCACATCGAAGCTGATGTCCGTCAACGCCTTCACGCCGCCAAAGGCCAGCGAGATGTTCTTCACGTCCAGGATGACGCCGCCGATTTTTTTCATGCGGCCTGGCCCGCAACGGCAGGAAAAGTCCTGGCCTCGACGATGCGCAGGTCGGCCGAGATCATGGCCGTGCGGCCATCCTCGAACTTCACCTGCGTCTCGATGTACTGAGACACCTTGCCTTCGTACAGCGCGGCGATGAGCACGCCGTACCTCTCGGCGATGGCGCTGCGGCGCACCTTCCGCGTGCGCGTCAGTTCGCCGTCGTCGGCGTCCAGTTCCTTGTGCAGGATCAGGAAGCGGCTGATCTGGCTACCGGCCAGAAGTTCGTCCTGGGCCAGGTCGGCGTTGACCTTCTCGACGCAGTCGAGGATCAGCGCATAGACCTCGGTACGCTGCGCCAGGTCGGTGTAGCCGGCATAGGGCAGATTGCGGCGCTCGGCCCAGTTGCCGACGGCCTCGAAGTCGATATTGATGAAGGCGCAGACCTTCTCGCGCTTGTCGCCGAAGCAGACCGCCTCCTTGATGTGCGGAAAGAACTTCAGCTTGTTCTCGACGTACTTGGGCGCAAACATCGCGCCATCGAACGGTCCGCCCATCAGCCGCCCCACGTCCTTGGCTCGGTCGATGATCTTCAGGTGGCCGCCGGGCGTCAGGAAGCCGGCATCGCCGGTGTGGTACCAGCCATCGGCGCCGAGCACTTCAGCCGTCGCGGCCTCGTTCTTGTAATAGCCCTTGAGCAGCCCCGGCGAGCGCACCAGCAGCTCGCCGCTGTGCGACAACTTGATCTCCACGCCCTCGATGGGCACACCCACCGTGTCGGCGCGCGCTTCGTGGTCGGGCTGCAGACAGACGAACACGGCCGTCTCCGTCGAGCGTAGAGCTGCTTGAGGTTGATGCCGATGGCGCGGTAGAAGCTGAACAGATCGGGGCCGATGGCCTCGCCGGCGGTGTAGGCGACACGCACCCGCGAGAAGCCCAGCGTGTTGCGCAGCGGGCCGTAGATCAACACATCGCCCAAGGCATAGGCCAGCCGGTCCAGCAGGCCCACGAGCTGGCGGTCCATCAGCCGGGGGCCGACGCGCCGCGCCAGTGCCATGCAGCGCTCAAACAGCCAGCGCTTGGGCGCTGACGCATCCTCCATGCGGATCATCACCGTCGTCAGCAAGCCCTCGAAGACCCGCGGCGGCGCAAAGTAGTAGGTCGGACCGATCTCCTTTAGGTCGATGCTGACCGTGCTGGCCGACTCCGGACAGTTGACGACGTAGCCGCAGGCCAGCCACTGCGAGAAGCTGAAGATGTTCTGGCCTATCCAGGCCGGCGGCAGGTAGGCCAGCACCTCCTCGTGCGCAGTCAGCTTGTCGAAGCGCGGGCCGGCCAGCGCGCGGTCGATCAGCGACGCGTGCGTGTGGACGACGCCCTTGGGGTTGCCCGTCGTGCCCGAGGTGAAGAACAGCGCCGCCACATCGCCGGGTTGACCGGCCATGACCTCAGCGGCGAAGAAGTGCGAGCGCTCGGCCGCATGGGCCCGGCCCTGTGCGGCAAGATCGTCCAGCGATGCCAATCCCGGCTCGTCATAGTTGCGCAGGCCGCGCGGGTCGTCGTACCAGATGCACTTGAGCTGCGGGCACTGCTCGCGCAGCTCCAGCATCTTGTCGACCTGCTCCTGGTCCTCCACGACGGCGAACGCGATCTCGGCGTTGTTCAGCGGGAAGACGAACTCGGCCGCGACCGCATCCTGATACAGCGGCACCGGCACGGCGCCCAGCGCCTGGGCTGCCAGCATGCTGGCGTACAGCCGCGGGCGGTTCTCACCGACGACGACCAGGTGCTCACCCCGCCGCAGACCGGCCGCCGCCAGGCCCAGCGCCAGCTCCTGCACCAGCGTCGCGAGTTGCGCCCAAGTCAGCGTCTGCCAGACGCCATAGGCCTTCTCGCGCAACGCGGGCGCGTCGGGCCGGCGGGTCGCATGGTCCAGCAAGAGCCGAGGAAAGGTGGTCAAGCCTGTCTCCAACGCGAGGGCTGGGGCCCTCGTCTATGCGATGCATTCTGGTCAGTACTTTGACGCCCATCTGTCGGTACGACGACAATTTACGGGTCTTCACGGGCCAGACTTTCCCGCATCTGCCATGGCCGACTTACCCCTGACCCTGCGCCAGCGCGCCCGCAAGCCCACGCCGGCCGAGCTGGACGCCATCCCCTGGCTGAAGCTTCTGGATGGCACGCAACGTTCGCGCGCCGTCGTCACGCTGGAGGTGGCCGACGCCGAGCCCGGCGAGCGGCTGTGCCGCATCGGCCGGCCTGCCAACTTCTGGTTCGGCGTCGTCGACGGCCTGCTGAAGATGAACAATGACGACTCGGCAGGCCAGGCCGTCACATTCACCGGCATCCCGCCCGGCGGCTGGTTCGGCGAGGGCACGCTGCTCAAGCGCGAGGTCTACCGCTACAACATCCAGGCGCTGCGCCCCAGCGTCGTGGCCGGCCTGCCCATCGACAGCTTCCATGCGCTGCTGGACGGCAGCATCGCCTTCAACCGTTTCGTGCTGAACCAACTGAACGAACGGCTGGGCCAGTTCATCGCAGCGCGCGAGACCGACCGTATCCACGACCCCGATGTGCGCGTGGCGCGCAACCTGGCCGCACTCTTCCACCCGCTCCTCTACCCGGGCGTGGGCAATTGGCTGCGCATCACGCAGCAGGAGCTGGGCTATCTGGTAGGGCTGTCGCGACAGCGTGTGAACCAGGCGCTGCATCGCCTGGGCGACGCCGGCCTGATCCGCATCGAATACGGCGGGCTGCGGGTGCTGGACCTGCAGGGGCTCAGGCGCTTCGAGCCCAGGGCCTGAAACGCTGCGGTGACAGTTGCGCGGCCGCGATGCCCAGGTCGGTCAGGTCCTGAGGCAGCGCCTGCCCCAGAGCGAGGGCCGCAGCGGCACGGCCCAGGGCAGGCGAGGTCTGGATGCCATACCCACCCTGCCCGGCGCACCAGAAGAAGCCCGGGGCCGACACGTCGAAGCCCACAACGGGCGTGCGATCTGGGCTGAACACGCGCAGTCCCGCCCAGCGGTGACGCACTTGCTTCACAGGGCGGCCGGTCAGCGTCTCGAAGCGGTCCACGGCAATGGCCACGTCCAGCTCCTCGGGCTGGGCATCGCAGGGCGGGCTAGGCGTCTCGTCGGCGGCCGAGATCAGCAACAGGCCCGCGTCGGGCTTGAAGTACTGGCTCTCGTCGATGGCGACGACTGCTGGCCACAGCGTGGCGTCCACCCCGTCCGGCAGATCGATGAGGACGGCGGTGCGGCGCAGTGGCTGCAGCGGCACGGGCGCGACGCCGGCGAGTGCAGCCACCTCGTCGGCCCAGGCGCCAGCCGCATTGATGACGATGCCGGCGCGAAAGCTACCGCTGGCGGTGTGCGCCAGCCAGTTTGAGCCTTCGCGCTCCAGCGCCAGCAGACCGCGGCCGAGATGCAGCTCGCCGCCCGCGGCGCGCGCCTGGCGGAGAAAGCCCTGGTGCAGCAGGTCGACATCGATGTCGGCCGAGGTCACGTCCAGCAGCGCGCCGGCGACTCGGTCGCGCTGCAGCAGCGGCACACGGGCCACCACCTCGTCCGCGCTCAGCGTGGTCGTGCGCTCGCGCACGTCGGCGTCCGCCGTGAAGCCCGGGACCAGATCCAGCTGCCCGGTGCCGACCAGGAACAGCGTATGCCGCTCGCGCAGCAGCGCCTGCTTGACCATGCCCTGCGACGGCGTGCGGAAGTAGCCCAGGCTGGCCCGCGTCAGCGCGCGGATGGTCGCGTTGCCATAAAGGGCGGAATACAGCGCCGCGGAGCGGCCGGTGGCGTGGTAACCCGCATGGGGCTCGGCCTCCAGCACGGCCACACTCGCGCCGCCGGCCAGCGAGGCCGCCACCGAGGCGCCAGCAATGCCGGCACCGATGACGATGCAATCCACATTCTTCGTCGTTGTCTCTTGGGCCATGACTTGCCGCATGCAATTTTCCATTTTGGAAAATAAATGTACCATCACGACAATCACTAGGCAATGCTGAAATCGGCGCATCCAGCGCCATCCGAAGGAGATCGAGTGGACGCTTCCCTGCAAACCCGCGCGAGCGCGCACTGGTTCGGCCAGCCGCGCGGGCTGGTGGTGCTCTTCCTGACCGAGACCTGGGAGAAGTTCTCCTTCTACGGCATGAAGGCGCTACTGATTTACTACATGATCCGGCACCTGCAGTTCCCGCAGGCTGACGCGTCGACGATTTATGGCGCCTACACGGCGGGCGTCTACCTGACGCCCATCTTTGGCGGCTACATCGCCGACCGCTGGCTGGGCCGGCGGCGCGCGATCCTGATCGGCGGCACGCTGATGGCCCTGGGGCATTTCGTGCTGGCGTCGGAGGCGCTGTTCTTTCCTGCGCTGGCGCTGATTGCCCTGGGCAACGGCCTCTTCCTGCCCAACCTGCCCAGCCAAGTGGGTGACCTCTACGGCGAGAAGGACCCGCGCCGGGGCGGGGCCTACAACGTCTACTACGCGGGCGTAAACCTGGGCGGCATGCTGGCGCCGCTGGTCTGCGGGACGCTGGGCGAGCTGTATGGCTGGCACGTGGGCTTCGGCGCCGCGGGCGTGGGCATGTGCCTGGGCCTGATCATCTACATGCTGGGCTCACGCCACCTGCCGCAGGACCGGCCTCACACCGCCGAGACGCCCGACGGGCTGCCCGCAGCACGGGGCGCCGGCAGTTTTGTGCCGCTGCTGCTGGTGGCGCTGGCGGTCGTCGTGTTCCGCAGTGCCTACGAGCAGAGCGGCAACACGCTGGCCGTCTGGGTGGAGGCAGGCGTCGATCGCTCGTTCTGGGGCCGCACGATGCCCATGACCTGGGTCCAGTCGCTGAACTCGTTGTTCGTGCTGCTGCTGACCCCCTTCGTGATCGGCAGTTGGCGCCGGGCCGCAGAGCGCGGGCGGGAGCTATCGTCCCTGGCGAAGATGGCCACTGGCGCCGCGGGCGTGGCGTTGTCGTATCTGGCGCTCGCTCTGCTGGTGACGGCACAGGGCAGCACACCCGTGAACATGCTGTGTGTGGTGGCCTTCTTCGTGCTCTACACGCTGGGGGAGCTCTACATCCTGCCGGTGGGCCTGGGCCTGTTCGCGCGGCTGGCGCCCAAGGGCATGGGGGCCACCGTCATCGCCGCATGGTTCCTCGCATCGTTCGGCGGCAACTTCCTGGTCGGCCTGGTCGGCCGCGGCTGGGAGCCTTTGGGGCCGGCGGGCTTCTTCGCGGCGCTGGCGGCCATCGCCGGCGTTTCGGCAGCGGCGCTGTTTGCGCTGCGACCGCTGCTGCGTCGCCTGGAGGGCGCCCCCGCGTCTAGCGGCGCGTAGGCTTTGCCTTGGGCCTCGCAGCAGCCCGCGCCGCCTTGGCCGGCACGGCGGCCTCCGGCGCTGCCAGGCGCTGCGAGGCTTCCACGAAATGCTGTGTCATCACGTCGCCATGCCCGTTGCGCGGCGCACAGGTGGCCACCAGCCGGCAGGTGCCTTCCGAAGCCTTCAGATAGGCGTGACCCATCTCGCTGTCGAAGAAGATCGAGTCGCCCGGCTTCAGGATGACGGGCGCATACAGCTCGGAGTGAAAAGCCACCTCGCCCTCGATGACGAAGGCGAACTCCTCGCCGGGGTGACGGATCAAGTCGCCGAACTCGGCCTTGAACTCCTCCAAGGTGCGCGCGCGCACCTCAGCAATCAGCGGTGTGAAGCGTTTGTTGAGCAGCTCTGACGCGAGATAGGTCTGCTTGTAGCTCTGGGTGTCGACGACCTGGCCGTCGCCCGCGCGGTGCACCACACGCCGGCCACCGCCGCTGGGAGCAGGGCGCGCGCCCTGGGCGTCGTGTAGCAGCTCGGCCATGTCCACTCCCAGGCCGCGGCTGAGCAGCATCAGCTTGTCGTAGGACAGAGAGACATTGCCTTTTTCCAATTTGGACAAAGTCGATACCGCCATGCCCGTGCGCTCACCCACCTGGGCCAGGGTCAGGCCAAGCCGCTTGCGCACGCTGCGAATGTGGTCGCCGGGAGTGATGGAAGAGCTGGCCATGTCTCTGGAAAGAGGAGTCGATTCATCTTAGGCCATGCCTGCAGACGGGCCCTCTGCTCGCTTGCCCTGAGCTCGGTTGGGCATTCCATCTAAGGTTTACACCAATGGGAAAGATTTTTCCAAATTGGAAACTTAACTCATCAAACAACCCAACTTCTGACTCAGGAGATGCCATGAGCCGGTCCATCCGCTTTGCTCGCCTCGGCACGCCGCCCCAACGCCACAAGCTTGCGGCCCTGCTGGTGCCCGGCCTGGCTGCGCTGTGCGCCTCGCCGCTGTGGGCGCAAACCAATGCCGCCGCCGACGCCAAGGCCGACATCGAGAAGCTCGACGTCGTGACGGTCACCGCCACGCGCCGCCGTGAGCCGGTGCGCGACGTGCCGCTGCGCGTGGAGACGCTGGGCGCCGAGCCCATGGAGCGTGCCGGCGCCGCCTCGCTGAGCGACTACGTCGGCGGCCTGCCCGGCATCGACGTGAAGACCTCCGGCGGCCCGGGCCGCAATGCCGTCAGCATCCGCGGCGTCAGCGTCGGCGAACAGCAGGTCGCCACCGTTGGCATGTATGTCGACGAAGTCGCTTTCGGCTCCAGCAGCGCCTTCGTCGGCGGCGCCAACACCGCGCTTGACCTGTCGCTGCTGGACCTGCGCCACATCGAGGTGCTGCGCGGCCCCCAGGGCACGCTGTACGGCGCCGGCGCGATGGGCGGACTGCTGAAGTACGTCACCAACGAGCCTGACAGCTCGCAGTTCTCGGGCAAGGTGGGCGTCGGCGTGCGCCAGGCCCGAGGGGGCGGTCTGGGCCATACCGAGCATGCCGTGCTCAACGTGCCGCTCAGCACCGACGTGGCAGCCTTGCGCGTGGCGGCCTTCAATGACCACGAGGGCGGCTACATCGACGCCGTCGGCAAGGCCGCGGGCGAGCACATCAACGACGGCAACACGCGCGGTGCGCGGGTCTCGGTGCTGATCGAACCCATGTCCAAGATGAAGCTGCGCCTGGCCCACACCCAGCAGGAGATCCAGCGCAACGGGTTGAACGTCATCGAGTACGACGCCGCCAAGGGCCAGCCCGTCTACGGCGACCTGACCCGCCACCTCGACACTGGCGAAGCCTACAAGCTCAAAACGCGCCTCAGCTCGGCTGACTTCGAGTACGACTTCGGCTGGGCGCGATTCAACGCCATCGCGTCCACCCAGCGCCTGGACAGCGCCACCGGCCAGGACGCCACGGCCCTGCTGGGCGGCAATCCGGCGTTTGATTTCGTCTCCCTGGACAACGCCTTCGGTCTGCGAAAGCAGACCCAGGAGCTGCGCCTGACCTCGCAGCGTGGCACGGTCGAATGGCTGCTGGGCTATTACCGCACCAAGGAAACCGGACACGTCGGCCAGCGCCTGTGGGCCCAGCTGTCGGGCGGCGGCAGCGACACGACGCTGACCACCACCGGCCAGCCCTCGGAGTACCGAGAGCGCGCACTCTACGGCGACGTGACCTGGAACCTCGACCCGACCTGGTCGCTGACCCTGGGCGCCCGCGTGGCCAAGAACGACCAGGTCTACACCGTCTTCGTCAACGAGCAGCTGAACTCCTCGGCGCCCAGCGACGACACCGCCAAGACCTACCTCGCCACGCTGCGCTACGCCCTCGACAAGACCAGCAATGTCTATTTCCGTGCCGCCAGCGGCTACCGACCCGGCGGCCCCAACTCGCCGGCCATCGACGCCAACGGCCAGGTCATCCCAGGCACGCCCGCCACCTTCGGGCACGACACGCTGTGGAGCTACGAGTTGGGCTACAAGGCCGACCTGCTGGACAGGCGCCTGAACGTCGAGGCAGCGGTGTTCAACATCGACTGGAAGGACCTGCAGCAGCCCAAGGCCGTGGGCGCCAGCACCATCGTCGTCAACGCCGGCAAGGCACGCGTGCGTGGCCTGGAGCTGGCGGCACGCTACAAGGTCGATGCGCACTGGAGCCTGGACGGCAGCCTTGCCTGGACCGATCCCAAGCTGACCGAGGGCTCCACGGCCCTCGGCCCCTCGGGCTCACGCCTGCCCAACACCGCCAAGCTGGCCTATGCCCTCGGCCTTCGTTATGCCTATGACATCGCCAACCACCCGTCCTATGCCGGCCTGAACGTCAGGCGCGTGGGCCAGCGCAATGCCGGCTTCGATGCGGTCGGCAGTTCGGTGCCCAACTTCAGCCAGCCGGGCTACACGCTGGTGGACGCTCAATGGGGCCTGGAGCTGGGCGGCTGGCAGCTGTCCGCCTTCGTGCGCAACCTGACCGACAAGCGCGCCATCCTCGGCGCCGACACCGCGCTGACTGCCTTCGGCTTGCCGCTCAACGTCACCACGGTCGCCCCTCGCACGGTGGGCACCAACCTGACCTTCAATTTCTGACCCTGGACCTCCCATGAAACAGTTCTTCACCCGGCTGCGCGTCGCCGCGCTGGCTCTGTGCGTCGGTGCGCTGCCGGCCGCCTTCGCCCAGCCCAGGCCAGCCACACCGCTGACGGCCGTTGACGTCGAAGCCTTCATCGATGGCCTGGTGCCCACGGCCCTGCGCAATGCTCGCGTGCCCGGCGCCGTCATCGTCGTCGTCAAGGACGGCCAGCCTCTGCTGCAAAAGGGCTACGGCCTCGCGGACTGGGACAGGAACATTCCGGTTTACCCACACAAGACGCTGTTCCGACCCGGCTCGGTGTCCAAGCTGTTCACCTGGACGGCAGTCATGCAGCTCGTCGAGCAGGGCAAGCTCGACCTCGACGCCGACCTGAACAAATACCTGGACTTCACCATCCCAGGCCGCAACGGCAAGGCACTGACGCTGCGCCATGTGATGACGCACACGACGGGCTTGGAGGAGACGGCGCGCGACCTGCTGACCTACGACACAGCGGGGCCAGATCTCGGCAAGGTACTCAAGGGCTACATCCCGCCGTATGTCTACGACCCCGGCACCACGCCCGGCTATTCCAACTACGCCACCTCGCTGGCCGGCTACATCGTGCAGCGCGTCAGCGGCAAGCCCTTCGACGACTACATGGAACAGCAGGTCTTCGGGCCGCTCGGCATGAAGCAGTCGACCTTCCGCCAGCCGCTGCCGGAGGCCCTCAAGGGCCAGATGTCCCAGGGCTACATGACCTGGGACGAGAAGCCCAAGGGCTTCGAGGTCATCAGCATGCCGCCGGCCGGCAGCATGTCGGCCACCGGCGCAGACATGGGCCGCTTCATGCTGGCCTATCTGCAACAGGGCAAGCTGGGCGACACGCAGCTCCTCAAGCCCGAGACCGTCAAGCTGATGCACACGCAGCTCACCCGCCCACTGCCCGGCCTGCTGGGCATCGGCCTGGGCTTCTACGAGCAGAACATCAACGGCCACCGCGTGATGGCGCACGGTGGCGACACCGTCCTCTTCCACAGCGACCTGCTGCTCTTCGTCGACGACGGCATTGGCCTGTATATCTCCGTCAACGCGCCGGGCCATGAGCGCCAGGGCGGTTGGCTACGCGACAAGCTGTTCGAAGCCTTCGCCGACCGCTACCTGCCCGACCAGCGACCGGCCACCAAGCCGGAGGTGGACGAGGCCACGGCCAGGCAGCATGCTCAGCAGATGGCGGGCAACTATCGCAACACGCGCCGCGAGGATTCGACCTGGCTGTCGGTGCTGCAGCTGCTGAGCCCGGTCAAAGTGCAGGCCCTGGAGGACGGGCGTCTGTCCATCGAGCTGGCCGGCGCACGCAGCAACTACCGCGAGGTGAAGCCTTATTTCTGGGAGGAAGAACATGGCAAGCGCCGGCTGCAGGCCGTGGTGGAGAACGGCAAGGTCAGGCATTGGGGCCTGGAGCCCTATGTCTTCGCCTTCATCTTCGAGCCGGTGCCCTTCATGGCCAGCACGACGGTGCTGGTGCTGACGGGCCTGGCAATCACCGCACTGCTGCTGACAACCCTGCTCTGGCCCATCGCCGCCCTGCTGCGCCGTCGCCATCAAGTGGCCGTGCGGCCTGCCAGGCAGGTGACCTGGGTTCGTGGCGCCAGCTTGGGCGTGATGGTGGCCCTGGGCCTGTGGGGCGTGGTGGTTTCGTTGCTGGAGAGCCTGGGCGACACGACGTTGCTGCTGCCGCTGGCCCAACTGGCGCTGGCGGTGTCAGCCATCAGCGGCCTGGTCGTGGCCGGGCTGCATGCGCGCGACGTGCTGAAGATCGGCGACAGGTGGGCCAGGGCGCTGGCCATCGTCTGGGTCCTGTCCTTCGCGGTGTTGCTGATCGTCAGCTTGAACCACCACCTGATCAGCTTCAACCAGTACTACTGAAATGACCAACAAGCCCATGCGGCTCTTTCTGGGCGGGCTGGTGCACGAGACCAGCAGCTTCTCGCCGCTGCCCACCAGTGTGCAGTCCTTCCGCGAGGGCGTGCTGATCCACCGCGGCGACCGTGATGCGCTACAGAAGATCGTTACCCAGCCCAACCTCACGGGCGTCATCGCCGCAGCAGCGCGCCAGGGCGACACGTTACTGCCGGGGCTGTATGCCGAAGCGCAGCCCTCCGGGCCACTGTCCCGCGCCGACTACGAGCGGCTGCGCGACGAGCTGCTGGCCGACCTGCGCGCGACCCTCAGCCTGGGCGCGGTCGACGCCGTGCTGCTGGTGCTGCATGGGGCCATGCTGGCCGAGGGGTACCACGACTGCGAAGGCGACCTGCTGGTTCGCGTGCGCGAGCTGATCGGCCCGAAAACGCCGCTTGGTGCCTTGCTGGACCTGCACTGCAACCTGAGTCCCGCCATGCTGTCCTGCGGCGCGGCCCTCATCGCCTGCAAGGAGTACCCGCATATCGACTACGCCGCCCGCGGCGAGGAACTGCACGCCATGCTGGGCGCCATGGCGCGCGGCGAACTGGCAATCAGGGCGCACTGGCGTCGCGTGCCCCTGCTGGGCATCTTCTGCACCACCGTCGCGCCGATGAGCGACTTCGTGAAGCGGCTGAAGGACTGCGAGGCAACGCTGCCCGGCATCTTGTCGGTGTCAGTGCTGCACGGCTTTCCCTGGGCCGACACGCCACACACCTGCGCGGCCGTACTGGTGCTGGCCGAGGACTCGCCTGCCGCAGCAGGCGTGGCTGCAGACCTGCTGGAGGAACTCGCTGAGGCCTTCTATGGCATGCGGGAGACGGCCAGCGCCAGGCGGCTGCCGCTGAAGGATGCGATGGACCTCGCCGAGGCCGAGATTCGCGTCGGGCGCCCTGGCCCGGTCGTGCTGGCCGACACGGCCGACAACGCCGGCGGCGGCGCGGCCGGCGACAGCACCTTCGTGCTGCGCGAGCTGCTGGACAGGGGCCTGCGCGACGTGGCCCTGGGCATGATCTGGGACCCCCAGGCCGTGGCCATCGCCATGTCCGCGGGCGTCGGCGCGCGGCTGCCGCTGCGCATCGGCGGCAAGGTGGGGCCTATGTCAGGCGACCCGGTGGATCTGGATGTGGAGGTGCTGGCCTGCCGCGAGGACGCCCGCCAACGCAGCCTGACGCCGGGTGGCACCGATCCCCTCGGCGCCGCCGTCGCCGTGCGGTCCCGAGGCATCGACATCGTGCTGAACAGCATCCGCCAGCAGGTGTTCTCGGCCGAATGCTTCACCCAGCTGGCCATCAACCCGGCGGCCAAGCGGCTGGTGGTCGTCAAGTCGACGCAGCATTTCCGCTCGGGCTTCGACGCGATGGCTTCGGCCGTCGTTTGTGCCGATTCGCCTGGCAGCCTGCAGGCCAATATCGGCGACCTGCCGTTCAAGCACCTGCCGCGGCCGGTCTGGCCCGTCGATCAAGTGGCGAACTAGGGCCTGTTGCCCCTAGGCCGCGAAGGCCACCGCCTCGGGCTCACCGCGGGGCAGCGTGGCCCAGCGATTGGCGGTCAGCTCGTATAGAAGAGCCGCGGCGCTTCCGGGGCCGTCGGCCAGCGTGCCTTTCAGGCGCAGGCCCAGGCTTTCCAGCGTTTTGCGCGTGGGCGCGTTGTTGGGCAGCACGGCAGCCACAACGGCGCCTTCATGGCGCTGCTCGAAGGCCTGCACAAAGGCATGCAGCGCCATCTCGGAAGCCAGCCCGCGGCCCCAAGCCTGCGGCGTGATGCGGTAGTAGAGGTAGAGCCCGGCGTGGCCGGCAACGCTGCGGTGCATCAGCCCGCCGAAGCCGATCAACTGGTCCGGCTGCTCCCGCTCGGCAATGGCCCAGTGGCCGAAACCATGGGTCTGCCAGTGGGCCAGCCAGACCTTCAGCTGGGCTTCGGTCGCCACCCGGCCGTGGGGCGTTGCGGCGGCGCAGAAGCGGTTCACGGCCGGATCCGCGTTCAGCACCGTCAACATGTCCAGATCGCTGTCCCGAAGAGGGCGCAGCACCAGACGACGGGTAACCATGGCGGCCGGAACGGCGGCAACGGGCTCGCGGGACTCACTCAGGACCATGAAGGGGCACAACTCGGTAAAAACCCTAGGAGGGTAGCCGCGAGCCGGCCGGCGGGGAAGCCCGCAGCAGCGGGTGTTGTCGCATTGCTGTCACAAAAGCGTGAAATGCGCCCGTAAAGATACGTGCACCCGCCTTGGCGAAGCTCTAGCCAGGCCTCTCGACCCGCACCCGCTTGAAGCGCGACCCGCCGCCGCTGTGGATGCTGACGGCCGATTTCGCGCAGCCAAAATGCCCGGCCACCAACGCGATCAGCTCGACGTTTGCCTTGCCATCCACCGGTGGCGACTTCAGCCAGGCGGTCCAGGTGCCGTCAGGCTCCTGGACCAGCTCGGACCGCGAGGATCCGGGCTTGGCCTTCAGCTGCAGCGTGGTGGTGCTCAACCCGTCAGCAGCGCGTTGACGCGGCGGACGTAGGCGGCCGGGTCTTCCAGGTGGCCGCCTTCGGCCAGCACGGCCTGGTCGAACAGGACCTGGGCGAGATCGTCGAAGTGCGTGCTGCCATCGAGCTTCTTCACCAGCGCGTGCTCGGCGTTGATCTCCAGGGTCGGCTTGCTCTCGGGCGCCGTCTGGCCGGCCTGCTTCAGCAGGCGCGCCAAGTGGCCGCTCACGTCGCCCTCTTCCACCACGATGCAGGCGGGCGAGTCGACCAGGCGGGTCGTCACGCGCACGTCCTTGGCGCGGTCCTTGAGCGCGTCCTTGAGCTTGTCCAGCAGCGGCTTCAGGCTCTCGGCGGTCTCGTCGGCCTTCTTCTTCTCGTCCTCGTCCAGAAGCTTGCCCAAGTCCACCGCGCCCTTGGCGACGGACTGCAGGGTCTTGCCGTCAAACTCGTAGAGGTGGCTCAGCATCCACTCGTCCACGCGGTCCACCAGCAGCAGCACCTCGATGCCCTTCTTGCGGAAGATCTCCAGTTGCGGGCTGTGCTTGGCGGCGGCCAGCGAGTCGGCGGTGATGTAGTAGATGACCTCCTGGCCGTCCTTCATGCGCGCCACGTAGTCCGACAGGCTCACGTTGGCGTCGGCGTGCGTGGATGCAAAGCGGAACAGCTTGGCCAGGCGCTCCTGGTTCTGGTGGTCTTCGCCGATGCCCTCCTTCAGCACCTGGCCGAAGTCGGTCCAGAAGGCAGCGTACTTGTCCTTGTCGGCCTGGTCCTCGCTGTTTGCAAGGCTTTCCAGCATGCCCAGCACGCGCTTGGTGGAGCCTTCGCGGATGGCCTTCACGTCGCGGCTTTCCTGCAGCAGTTCGCGGCTCACGTTCAGCGGCAGGTCGGCCTAGTCGATGACACCCTTGACGAAGCGCAGATAGACCGGCATCAGCGCCTCGGCGTCGTCCATGATGAAGACGCGCTTCACGTACAGCTTCACGCCGCCACGCTTGTCACGATTCCACAGGTCGAAGGGCGCCTTCTGCGGGATGTAGAGCAGTTGCGTGTACTCGCTGCGGCCTTCCACGCGGTTGTGCGTGTAGGCCAGCGGCGCCTCGCTGTCGTGGCTGATCTGCTTGTAGAACTCCTCGTACTGCTCGGGCGTGACCTCGCTCTTGCTGCGCGACCACAGCGCCGAGGCCTTGTTGACCGGCTCCCACTCGTCCTTGATGACCTGCTTGGCGTTGTCAGCGTCCCACTCTTCCTTTTTCATCAGAATGGGCAGCGAGATGTGGTCGCTGTACTTGCTGATCGTCGACTTGACACGCCAGGTCTTCAGGAACTCCTCCTCGCCCTCGCGCAGGTGCAGCACGACGTCGGTGCCGCGGCCCGGCTTGGTGATGGTCTCCAGCTCGTACTCGCCGGTGCGCTTGCTGACGGCCAGCACCGGGCTGCCGGAGTTCCCGGTGGACAGCGGCGCGTCGATGATGAAGTCCACGTGGTCCCAGTCGCGGAACTCGTCGTGGTCGTAGGGGTTCACCACCTTGCCGGTGTTGACC
>JACPYV010000085.1 GCA_016195825.1 Burkholderiales bacterium
CGGCGGCGGCATCGTCGGCGTCTTCACGGCCTACTACCTGGCGCGCCGGGGCCTGCAGGTCGCGTTGATCGAGAAGGGCCGCATCGGCGCGGAGCAGTCAAGCCGCAACTGGGGCTGGTGCCGTCAGCAGAACCGTGATGCCCGCGAGCTGCCGATGGCGTCTCTGGCGCTGGATCTCTGGGAGCGGTTTGCTGCCGAGGCCGGCGAAGACACGGGCTTTTCGCGCTGTGGCCTGCTCTACCTCAGCAATGACGATGCGGAGCTGGCCGGATGGGCGCGCTGGGGCGAATTTGCCCGCGGTGTCGGCGTGAAGACGCAGATGCTGAGCTCGGCGGCCGCAGCTGAGCATGGGCGTGTGACCGGCAAGCCCTGGAAGGGCGGCGTCTTCTCGCCCACCGACGGCACGGCGGACCCTTCACGGGCGGCCCCGGCCGTGGCACGCGCGTTGATGCGGCTGGGCGGCAGCGTGCACCAGGGCTGCGCAGCGCGTGGCATCGAGACCGAGGGAGGCCGGCTGTCGGCCGTCGTCACCGAGCGGGGCACGATACGCACCCGCGCTGCCGTGCTGGCCGGCGGTGCCTGGGCCTCGTCGTTCTGCCGCCAGCTGGGCATCCGTTTTCCGCAAGCCACCATCCGCCAGACCGTGATGGCGGTAGCGCCGGGCGCCACCGAGCTGCCGTCCACGCTGCATACGGCCGGGGTCTCGCTGACGCGGCGTGGCGATGGTGGTTACCTGCTGGCGATCAGCGGGCGCGCCCGTGTCGACCCGACGCCGCAGTTCCTGCGCTTTTCGCCCCAGTTCATGCCGATGTTCCTGCGTCGTTGGCGCAGCTTGTCGCCAGGCGGGTTGGAGGGCGTGCGCTCGGGCCACGAGAGTCTGGCGCGCTGGCGCCTCGATCAACCGACGCCGATGGAGCGCATGCGCGTTCTGGACCCGGCGGTGGACCCGGCGGTCGTGCGTCTGACCCACCGTCGAGCGCTGGAACTTGTTCCCGCGCTGACGGAGCGTGCGGTCACGGCGGCCTGGGCCGGCTACATCGACAGCACGCCCGATGGCGTGCCCGGCATCGGCGAGACGGCCGGCCTGCCGGGTCTGGTGCTGGCGGCGGGCTTCAGCGGTCACGGCTTCGGCATCGGCCCCGGTGCCGGCCACCTGATCGCAGACCTCGTCAGCGGCGCGACACCCATCGTCGACCCGCGCCCCTATCACCCGGACCGCTTCCAAATCTCGGCCTGGGGCCAGGTCGCGGAGTTCTAGCAGCGGCCGCCCCGACCGCAGCGCCTACTTTCAATGACCGCCATGGACAACCCTATCCCCTCCCTCGCCCCGCCGGGCGGCCACTACAGCCATGCCGTCTGCCATGGGGATCTCGTCTTCGTCTCCGGCCAGCTCGGCGCGCGGGCGGACGGCACGCACACGGCAGACCTGCCGTTCGAAGATCAGGTGCGTCAGGCGCTGGCCAATCTGCGCGCCGCGCTGGTCGGCGCCGGCGCAGACCTGGACAGCGTGGTCAAGCTGACGGCGTACATCGTCGATGTTGCCCACTGGCCGCGCTTCAACGCGGTCTATGCCTCGGTGATGGGCGCGGCCAGGCCGGCGCGCACCGTGGTGCCGGTGCCCGAGCTGCATTACGGCTATCTGGTGGAGCTGGATGCCATCGCCGTGCGCGGCAGCCCGGGCGCGGCGCGCTGAGCCTGCCCGGACCACGGCTTTGGTGCTCGCCTGCGCCGCAATACGCAATTCGCTGCCGTCCCGGCCGGCCTGAACGATCGAATTGACGGCAGTCCTGGCCCTAAGCTGGTGGGCATGGACAACCGAACCGCAGGCTCCGCGGCGAGCCCACGACGCCGCTCGCTGGAGCCGGCGCTGCAGCACATCCGTGCCCACCTGGGCGAGCCCCTGCGCCTGGAGGCGCTGGCGGCCCTGTGCGGCCTGAGCCTGTGGCGCTTCGCGACCGTGTTCCGCGAGCATGTCGGCATATCGCCCTACCGCTATGTCAACGCCTTGCGCATCCAGCATGCGCAGACGCTGCTCAGCCAGGGCGTGCCGGCGGCTCGCGCGGCCAACGAGGTGGGCTTCTACGACCAGAGCCATCTGAACCGTCGCTTCAAGCGCCAGTGCGGCATGACGCCGCGCGAGTTCCAGCAACGCGCAGGTGTCCCATGCTGACGATCGACGACGCAATCGCTGACGTTGCTGACCTGCTGCCTGACCTGGTCGCGCTGCGCCGCGACCTGCATGCCCACCCCGAACTCGCGTTCGCTGAGCACCGCACGGCCGGCATCGTGGCCGAGGCCCTGCGCGCGCTGGGCCTGGAGGTCCACGAGGGCATCGGCGGCACCGGCCTCGTCGGCGTGCTGCGCCACGGCGAGGGGGGCAGCATCGGCCTGCGCGCCGACATGGACGCGCTACCGATGGCCGAGCAGAGCGGGCTGCCGCACGCCAGCCTGTTCGGCGGCGCCCACCACGGCTGTGGGCATGACGGCCACACGGCCATGCTGCTGGGCGCGGCGCGCCATCTCGCGCGTACGCGCCGCTTCAGCGGCACGGTGAACTTCATCTTCCAGCCCGCCGAGGAGGGCCGCGGTGGTGCCCGGGCCATGATCCAGGACGGCCTCTTCGATCGATTCCCCTGCGACAGCGTGTTCGCGCTGCACAACTGGCCCGATCTGCCGCTGGGCCAGGCCCAGTCCCGCCCGGGGCCCATCATGGCTGCGGCCGACCGCTTCGACATCAAGGTGCGTGGCCGGGGCGGCCACGCGGCACAGCCACACCGCACACCCGACGCGGTGCTGGCCGCCAGCCAGTTGGTCTGCCAGCTCAACACCCTCGTCGCGCGGCGGATCGACCCGGCCGAGTCGGCGGTGCTCTCGGTGACGCGCATCCAGGGCGGCCAGTCGCACAACGTGATGCCTGCGGAGGTGCAGATCACGGGCACCGTACGCAGCTTCGACGGCGCGAGCCAGGATCTCATCGAGTCGTCGTTGCGGGATTGCGCGGCCGGCGTCGCGCTGGCTGGCTGGTGTGATGTCGAGGTCGACTACGTGCGCTACTACCCGGCGACGATCAACAGTCCGGCCCAGGTGCAGCTCGCGCTGCAGGCCGCCCAGGCGGTGGGGCTGGAGTCTCGCGAGGCCTCCCGGCCCGCGTTTACGTCCGAGGACTTTGCCTTCATGCTGCAGGAGCGCCCCGGAGCCTATCTGTGGCTGGGGCAGGGCCCGAGAGCTTCGGGCGACGGCGACTATCGGCCGCTGCACCACCCCTGTTACGACTTCAACGACAAGGCTCTGCCGATCGGGCTGAGATGGTTTGTGCAGGTTGTCGAAATGGAGCTGGCGCCAATGTCCGCGTCACCGTCGATGGACTGATTTCGGCGTCGTCTGGCTTGACCCGGAGGCAGGCAGCAGATTGCGCCGTGAGAGCCAGGAAATCGCACATTTGCCGTCGCGATGCGTGCGGGCTTCGGCACATGCCCAAGGGCAGGTCTGCATAGCATGGTCGCTCACCTGACCCACCTCGGAGAGCCCGCCATGTCAAGCCTTCTCGTCACCTTCAAGCTCGATCAGCTCGGCGAGCCGCGCGAGTATTCGCCGCCCGCTGATCGCGTCATTGAAGGGGACATCATCTGCCGCAACTGGGACGTCGACAGCGCCAAGGACGGCAAGGTGCGGGCCGGCGTCTTCGAGTCGACACCCGGCACCAATCGCTCCATCAAGGGCGAGACGTGGGAGTTTTGTCTGATTCTCTCGGGTGTGGCCGAAATCACCGAAGACGGGCATCCGCCGGTGACTTACAAGGCCGGTGACTGCTTCATCATGAAGCCCGGATACACCGGCATGTGGCGAACACTGGAGACGGTTCGCAAGGTGTGGGTCATGGCCTGAGCAGGCCGCCTGCCACACCGCAGTTGCGTCCTGCGCTTTTGCGCAGGATCAGCGTCGTTGGCAAGTCTGTGAAAGCGGCACTCCGGGCCGCCGCGTGCCCATGAATAGCGCCCGTGTCTACGGGCAGCCAGCGCTGCGCAGCGGCCTGCTGTCCCGCATGTCCAGGACGCCACAGTGCTCGCGAGCGACGCCGCCAGGGTGGCGTCCTCCTTGGGAAAGCCGGTGTCATCCATGATCCACCAGACGCCCTCGCTGAAGTCCATCTTGGGCGCGCCCCGTGGGCAAACCCGCCGAACCATTTGCTCGTCGGACCATTCAGCCTTCGCCACGAAGTGATGCAGCGACGGGTGTCTCGCTGGCATGCAGGGGGGGCTGCTCAAGCAGCCACAGGCTCAACGCGCTTGCGCGCGCAGCGGCGGCATCAGTCCGGTGCCCTGGCCACGAAGCCCATCGTGACGGTCGGCATGCCCCAGCCCTGAGGCGAGGTGCTCCAGGTAGTTCTCCAAGCGGTCTGCGGCGTTCGTCGATCTCAAGCCAAGATCAAGCAGGCGGTCAATGCGTTGGTCGTGTTGACACGGCAAGACTAAAAGTCCCAGCTGTAGGCCGAGCCACTCTCCATGTGGGTGACGATCACCCGGGCGCGTGTGGCCCTGCAGACCCAGTCCTGCATGTTGTGGGGCGGTTCTGTCCGAAGCGCTCGAGGGCTGAGCACAGCCGCGCAATGAGTCCCGGGACAGCGCACGGACTCGTAGCGAATCCACTCCACGCCGTGGA
Source organism: Burkholderiales bacterium (assembly GCA_016195825.1). GTDB lineage: Bacteria > Pseudomonadota > Gammaproteobacteria > Burkholderiales > Burkholderiaceae_C > Pelomonas. Next base: position 4,660 of record JACPYV010000085.1, read on the forward strand.
CGCGCGCTTGCGCGGCCACCGCTTGAGTACCGCTGTAATCGGCGCCGTGGGTCCACTGAGCGCGGCTGGCGACCCACGGCGGGTCCGTCAGGTTCATCGACCGGCCGTTGATGCGGGTTTGAAGGAGCGTGTGCAACGTCAGCAGCTCGCTGTCGTCCTTGGCCAGACCCACCGAATCGAGGACGAAGCGGTGGCGCCAATAGGCCAGCTCGGCGCATACCGTCTCCACAGAAGCCGCGCCGTACCAGATGCCGGCTTCGTTCGGACGCCGAAATTGCGATGCGTAGGGTGATGTGTACCGGAACGGCGTGAAGAGCAGGTAGTGAAGGCCCTCGCAGCCTTCAGGCAGCGGCGGCTTCGAACTCTCGAGCATGTCCTCCAATGCTTCGTGCTCGGCACTCGAGTCCACCAGCCGCCAAGTGGCGATCTGCGACTGGCTCTCCACGCCGCGCCAGGCGGCCATTTCTGCTTGGGTGCATCCCTGGAACCAGCCAGCGTCCCAAGTCAAGAGCGCCTGGGCTGGCCCGGTTGCCATCAGATGGGAGCGCGCATGCGGTCAAAGTATGCCAGCGTGCGGCCAAGGCCCTCCGCTGTGGCGATGAGAGCCGCCGGCACACCGTTGAGGGCGGTGTTGTGCGACGCCATCCAGGTTTGGCGCTTGGCAGCGTCGCCACCCACAAGTGCGTCCAGCGAACGAAACACACGCACCAGCATGAGGCTGAGCTGGCCCTCCTTGGACGCGGGGTCAATGCCGCGCTCGCCCTTCAGGATGCGTGACACGGTCGGCTCACTGAACCCGACGGCCTGCGCCAGCTCCCGGCCATTCAGGCCCAGGGCTTTGGCAGCACGTTGCGTGGCCTTGCCCAGCACCTGGGTGAGGTCGGCGTCCACCACGAGACTGGCTTGCATCGCGTTTCCTTGTGGGTCTTTGATTTCTATAGAAAAAATCCAAACCATAAACAAAAATTTTGCGATGGTCCGGTGGTGGCCCAAGCCGCATGACGCTCGATCCCAACGCTCTGCCGGGACGGACCCAGAGCGTCCAGCGGTTTCGGCGCCAAAGGGGCGCTGAACCCCTTCAACATCAATGACGTCGATGGCTCCAGAATTTTCCCGTTCGCGATTCCTCCGGGGTGGTCTCTGGCCCCCCCCGAGGGTTCGCGGCGCCTTGCAGTGATGCCCACGTTGATGCGAAGGGCGAGGTGATGGGGAAATCGGCAGGCAAGGTGGCCGCGACGATCGGCGCGATCAGCACAGCCTTGATAGGGGTGGTCGGGGCGGCGGGTGAGCGCGTCGTGGCGCAGGCACAAAACCCGGGAGGCGGGCAGATGCGCTTACGGCTGGCGGGACGCGTGGCGCTGTTGAGGGTGGTTGTGGCGTTTGTCGGGCTGCTCAAATCGATGCGCTCGACAAGAGAGCGACCGGCACCACCGAGGCGTGGCGCTCTGGCCACAACACGCCAGCTTGGCGGCCATGGCCGCCGCCTGAGATGCGTGCTGTTCCCCGTCTGTCGGCGTCGAGCGCTCTTCGTGATCTGAGCATGCCCGCGCCGCCCAAGCCGCCACGGCTCAGAAAGCGCTCTTGACCACGCCGCCGTCCACGCGGAGTGCCGCACCGGTGGTTGCCGAGGCCAGCGGGCTGACCACATAGGCAACGAGAGACGCCACCTCTTGAGGAGTGCCGAAACGCCTGATCAGCGAGGTGGGGCGCACCTTGTCGAAGAACTCGGACTCAACCTGTGCAAAGGTCTTGCCATCGGCACGGGCCATGTCCTGCACAAAGTCGCCCACGCCGCGCGACTTGGTCGGCCCCGGCAGCACGCTGTTGACCGTGATGCCCGTGCCGGCGACCGATTCGGCCAGCCCACGGGACACCGCGAGCTGAGCGGTCTTGCTGACGCCGTAGTGAATCATCTCGGTGGGAATCTGCACCGCGCTCTCGCTGGAGATGAAGACGATGCGCCCCCAGTTGGCGCGCTTCATCATCGGCAACACAAGGCGGGCCAGCCGCACGCCGCTGAGCACGTTGACGTCGAAGAAGCGTATCCAATCTTCATCGGGGATGTCCTCGAATGCCTTCGGTTCGAAGATGCCGAGGTTGTTGACGAGGATCTCGATGCCCGCGTGCCGCTGGACCACCTCCTCGGCTGCCGCTGCCCGGCTCAGGTCGCCGGCATAGCCTTCGACCGTTCCGCCGGTGTCGGAGCGCACCCGCTCGACTGCGTCGTCGACAGCCGCCTGGGTGCGTCCGTTGACGATGACGCGAGCGCCTTCCTGTGCCAGCGTGCGCGCGATGGCGTAGCCAATGCCTGCAGTGCTGCCGCTGACCAGAGCCAGCTTGCCCTCGAGTTTCAGATCCATTTCGACTCTCCTTGAAAGGTGTTCGGGGAAATCCATCGGGTCGGAAGGGCGACGCCTCAGGACGCGCCCTTTGGTGTGAACGTGAGACTCGCGCCCTCGCACGTTGCCGCACTCCGGATCGGCGCTTCGAAGGCCGCACAGCGTCTGTTCCCGGACGGGTCCTCGAGCCCGGGATGCGTCATCAGCCGATAAGGCCCGGTCGTCCAAGGCCGCGACGGCTTGAAGCGCCATGTCGTGTCGCCATCACCAAGCGTCACCGTGCCATCCACGCGGCGCCCATGCTCGTCCTGCACCGCGATGAGCCGTTCGCCGGTCGAACTGATGGGTGTGCGCAGGTCGACCGACAGCGCGTCCCGTGTGCCCCGGCGCGGCGAGCTGAACTGCCAAAGTTCCGGTTGCAGCGGCTGCGAAACAGCGGCCGTCACTCGCCAGGTCTTGACCGTCGGCGACACGTCGACATCGCCGCCCAGCACGCGCAGGCTGACCGTGGCGCCTTCCTTCAAGGCACGCCCCGCATCCAGGTTGGGGCCGACGCCGGTCTTCACGCGCCCCGGGTCCAGCAGCACGGTGATGCGCCGGCCGTCCGCATCAGGCAAGGCCACGTCGAGCAGCGCGTGCTGGATTTCGACCCCGTCCCCATCGAGCAGCTTCAACCGCTCAACGTCGAAGGGCAGGCGTTGGGACCGGTCGAAACGCAGCTCGAACCTCAGCAGGTTCTCCGGAACCGCAGGCCCTGCCGGATGGATATCGACCGGGGCGGCCCGGGCAAGCGACATCCCGGCCAGGACCATCAGCGCCACATATCGGCACGCCAGCTTCATGGCTTTGACGGTGGCGCCAGGTCGGCGTAGCCCTCGTCGGTGCGCAGCGTGCGGTGCACGCCACTCCAGCCGTCGTTCGCCGGGTACCTGTAGTCCGCGAAGTCGTACTCGTTGACGAAGTCACTCAGGCGCAGGAAAAGCCCCTTGCGCATGGACACCAGTTCCATCGCGCCGCTGGCCTCGTTGCGGCGCAGCGCGGCGAAGAAGGTGGCGTCCTGGTTGTCGATGTGCGCCACGCGCATCGGCACATAGGTGGACTTCAGGCCCAGAGTGGGCTCGGCCGGCCACTTGATCGGCGTGGACAGGCCGGGCTTGCCCGACGCTTCGGCGATGTCGGCCACGGACATCAGGTCGGCGGACTTGTGCGAGTGCGTCAACAGCACCATGGGCCCTTGGCCCGCGTCGAACATCACCATGCCAGCCGGTGCACTGCCCCAGCCGAACTCCGCGACCGTCTTCGCGGCGATGTGGGCACCGTCCTTCAGGTCCTTCAACGGGATGGTCACCAGCGGGGAACAGGTGAACGCCGCGACCAGCGTCGGCTCGCCGTTGAGACTGGTGATCACCATCTTGCGGATGGGTGCACGCGTCTCCAGCTGGTTGTGCACCGGGTGGTACATCTCCACACTGCTGACCGTCGCACCGCCCTTGAACGGGAAGTCGAACACGCGCAACGCAGACGCGAAGCTCGCGTTGGAGAGCCCCGCCACGTAGAGCTTGCCGTCATGGAACTTCATGTCGGTCACGGTGAAGCTCGCCGCCGGCGTGTCGCGCCACAGGCGCTTGTCGGCGGCGGGCAGGTTGCCGATGGCGACCGACTCGCGCCTGCCGCGGTCGAGGTCGACGCGGCCCACCTTGCCTGTGGCATCGACCGACACCAGCACTGGCTTCGACCTCGCGCCCGCGCCGTTGCCGTCGACGGACAGCGTGATGTAGGCGAGCTCGCTGCCCGGCCGCACCGCCATGTCCTCGAAGCGCAGGCTCTCGGGGCGGGTGCGGAGGGCGCTCGCGATTGCACCCGACACGTCCTTCAGGTTGAACGCCGTCGGCGTGCCGGATGCGACCGGTGGCAAGGTGAGGGTGTGCAACTGCCCCCCACGCCAGTCTGCGACGACCACGGTGTTCGCATCGACGAACGTCATCTTGCCGGCGGACAGCATCGGCGCGCCGATGGCGTTCGCCGCGTGCAGGCCCAGCACCAACATCGCCAGGCGAAGGCTGTGGCGGCCACGCGCTTGCTGGGTCGGCGCGGCGGGCTGCGCGGGGTGGGACTGTGAATTCATGAAGCGTGCTCCTCAAAGGGTGAGCGCACTCTCAGGCGTATCCAATCGCGTGCCCACTCCCAGTCAGGCCAGGCCCGCCTCTCTCCTTTGGGTCACGCGCGGTGGCCCGCAGCCCGCAAGACTGCGAGCCACCGAGTCAAGGAGCCCCCTTTGCCACGCAACATATCCATGCATGCCTCCATCCCGCGCTGGCCCCGCTGGGCACACCGGGTTCTGCCCTGGACCTTGTCGGCGCTGCTGCTCGCCGGACCGCCTTGCCAGGCAGACACAGGCGTCCCCGCCTTTCCGGCGTACTTCGTGGTTCGTGACGTCGAGGGCGCTGGCGCCGCGCTGCACCTGCGCATCGGCGGCAAGGGCGGCAACGAAGAGACGGCCGTGGTCCTGCTGCACGGGTTCGGCGAAACCGGCGACATGTGGGCGCCGCTGGCGGCGCAGCTGTCCGAGCGCTTCACTGTCATCGTCCCCGACCTGCGCGGCATGGGGCTGTCGGCGCGGCCTGACGGTGGCTACGACAAGAAGACCCAGGCGCGCCAGCTCGCGGCCGTGCTGGACACCTTGGGCGTCCGCTCGGTGGCACTGGTCACCCACGACATCGGCAACATGGTGGGTTACGCGTTCGCGGCGCAATACCCGCAGCGCGTCAGCCGGTTCGCCATCATCGATGCGCCGCTTCCGGGCATCGAACCCTGGACGGAGATTGCTCGCCGCCACGCCGTGTGGCACTGGTCGTTCTGGGGCGCGGACGCAGAGCGCCTTGTGGCAGGCCGCGAGCGCATCTACCTGGACCGATTCTGGAACGAGTTCACCGCGCAGGGAAATCGCTATCCCGACAGCTGGCGCATGCACTATGCGACGCTCTACGCCCAGCCCGGCGCCATGCATGCAGCGTTCGAGCAGTTCAGAGCCTTCGACCAGGACGTCATTGATAACCGCGCGTTCGCCGCCACGGGGAAGCTCACGATGCCGGTCTTGGCGGTCGGTGGCGGGCGGTCCTACGGCACGACGATGGCGACGGTCATGCGCAACGTGGCGGATGACGTATCGGCACAAGTCATCCCCGGCTCCGGACACTGGGTGCTGGAGGAGCGCCCCGCGGAGCTGATCGCCGCGGTGCGCCAGTTCCTCGAAGCCGCGTCGCGGCGATGAATCGCCGTTAGAAGCGGTGGCGCAGGCCCAGTTCGGCGCCGCGCTGCTGCCCGCGCTGGGTCATGAACGACGGTAGCGGGTAGGCGCCGGTGATGCGGTTGGCATCGATGACGGCGTAGACGTCCGTGCGTTTGGAGAGCAGGTAGTCCACGTGCAGCCAGCCGAGCTGTCTCGTGCCTTCGGACACCCGCCGCTGGCGGTCCTCGCCGCAGTTCAGTGTGTAGATGAACGAGCCGGCTGCATAGGTGAGGGCGCCCACCCAGACCTCGTTGGTCTGGCCGCTGGCGCGGTCGTGCCGCCTCATCGCGCCGAGATAGGCTTTCCAACTTTGGGTGAGCTCAAAGGCAGCGCCGAGCCCGCGGATGCGGCGCGTCTCAGACTTGTCGAAGTTCTCCATCGTCGACGCATAGGCGGTTAGGTCCATCGCGCCGACCTTGTACGCGCCGGCGATGGCCCACGAAGAGCCGCTCACGCCTTCTCCAAGGGTCTTGCTGATACTGGCGCTGAAAGCGTCGAGGTCGATGGCGTACTTCACCATGTTGTCCTGCCGGATCAGCTGGTGACCCACCAGCAGCGCCAGCACTTCCTGGTTCGGATTGGCATTAGGCTGGAACCGGCTCGAAAAAGCGTTGGCCAGCGTGTACTGCCGGCCCAGCGTGAGCGTGCCGGCATTCCCCGCGCTCAGCCCGACGAGGGCCTCGCGGCCGAAAGCGCGGCCGGCAGGTGCTGCCGACTGACCGTAGTTGGCCGACGCCATGACCTGCGTCAGCGTGCCGGCGGAAGGATCCAATCCTTGCTCAATGGAGAAGAACGCCTTGAGGCCGTCGCCGAGGTCTTCGCTGCCGTGAAACCCCAGCCGGCTGCCGGTGAACGCGCCATCGCCCATGCTGGACAGACGGCCACCGTCCGCACCGGCATGCGTCGCGGTCCTCACGGTCGTGTCCAGCAGTCCGTAGATCGTCAGGCTTGGCTCGGCCCGGGCGCAAAGCGGATGGCAGAGGATGCCCGCGACGAGCGCCTGGCTCAGTGTCGATTTGCGCATCGAGCGGCCCCTCACGACAGCCTGCTCGCGGACGGCAGGCGAGCGGACCGAGCGACGCCCTGCGTCGCGCTGCGTTCGCGCCAGACGCTGTAGCCCGCCACCGCGAGGCCGCCGAGCGTCAGCACCGCGGCGACCCAGGGAAGGCTCGCCAGGCCAGGGCCGCTTTCGATCACGATGCCGCCCAGCCAGGCGCCCAGCGCGTTGCCGAGATTGAAAGCGGCGATGTTCAAGCTGGAGGCCATGCTTTGCCCGGCGCCCTGCGCCTGGTTGAGCACGCGCAACTGCAGCGGCGACACCGTGGCGAACGCGCCGGTGCCCAGCAGCCCGACGAACAGCACCGCAGCCACGCGGTGCCCCATGGCGAAGCCCATCAGCGCCAGCACGAGAGCCAGGGCCGTCAGCGAGCCCAGCAGCATGCGCACCGGCGCGCGATCAGTCAGGCGGCCGCCAATGATGTTGCCGAGGACCATGCCGACCCCAAATATCAACAGAATTGCCGACACGGCGCTCTCGGCGAATCCGGTGACCTGCATGAGCAGCGGCTGGATGTAGGTGAACACCGCGAACACGCCGGCGAAGCCGAAGACCGTGGCCGTGAGACCGAGCAGCACGTGCACGCGCCCGAGAACCTTCAGCTCCTCCCGCAGCGACACGCCGCTGCCGCATCCGGCCTCGCGCGCCGACACGAACAATGCGATGACGGCGGTCGCGACAAGGCCGATCACGCACACCGCCCAGAACGTGGACCGCCAGCCGAAGTGCAGGCCGAGCCAGGAGCCAGCGGGCACGCCCAGCAGCGTCGCGACCGTCAGACCGGTGAACATCGTCGAGATCGCCGCCGCCTTGCGGTCTGGCGACACCAGGCTGGCGGCCACCACCGCGCCCACGCCGAAGAAGGTGCCGTGCGCCAGTGACGTGACGACCCGCGCGATCATCAACACGGCGTAGCTGGGCGCCAGCGCGCAGGCCAGGTTGCCCAGCGTGAAGATCGCCATCAGCGCCAGCAGCGCCGTCTTGCGTGGCACCTTGCTCAGCGATGCCGTGAGCAGCGGCGCGCCCACGAAAACACCGAGGGCGTATCCGGAGATCAACAACCCAGCCGTGGGCACGCTGACCTGCAGATCAGACGCGAGCTGCAGCAGCAAGCCCATGATGACGAACTCGGTGGTGCCGATGCCGAAGGCGCCGATCGTCAGCGCGTAGATGGCCATCGACGACCGCTTGCCGGCCTGGTCAGGCGGTCCTGCGTTCAATGCGTTTGCGTGTGTCATGCGGATCTCGAGAAAGGCGGATGGGGACGCGCGATCAGCGATCAGCGACCAGCGTCGACCGTGACCGGGCGCGCGGCGTCCACGATCAGCGCTGCGACCTCGCGCGGGCGGGACACCATCAGCGCGTGCGAGCCACCCGCCACCACAACGGCCTTCCTGGCCTTGGCGCGCTCGGCCATGAAGGCCATGGCCTGCGGCGGAATGTTCAGGTCGGCGGTGCCGTGGATGGACCAGGACGGGAGGGTCTTCCAGGCTGGGGCGGGCGCGGCTTCCGACAGTGCTGCCGCCTTGATCGGGCGCTGCGTGGCCGCCATGGCCTGGGCCTGGGCCAGCGGCACATCGGCGGCGAACTGCTGCGGGAACTTGTCCTGCTGCACGTAGAGGTCTTCGCCGCCGTCGTCGAGCTTGACCGGCGCGGCGAGCGCAGGCGGCAGCGTGGAGCCGGGGAACTTGCCCGTCAGCGCGAGGGCGCTTTCTCCCTGGTCTGGCGCGAACGCGGCGACGAAAACCAGCGCCTTCACGTTGGCCTGACCGCTGGCCGCAGCCGAGATGACCGCGCCGCCGTAGGAGTGGCCGACCAGCACCACCGGACCGTTGACGGACCGGGCCAGCGCCGCGACATAGGCGCCGTCACTGGCCACGCCGCGCAGCGGATTCGCAGCAGCGATGACCGGGTAGCCCTGCTGGCTCAGTTCGGCGACAACGCCGTTCCAACTGGATGAGCCGGCGAAGGCACCGTGGACGAGCACGATGGTGGGCTTGGGCGCCGCTGCCATCACTGAGGCGGTGGCGAGTGTCATGGCGCCGGCGGCGATGGCACGCTTGATGGGATGAGGCATGGGAGTGTCCTTTCATGGGTGTGCCCTGGGGCAGGTTGGTTGGGGAGAGTCATCGAGCCAGCCAGGTCCTGTGCATCGGGGCCGGCGTCTTCCAGATGTGCCGCACCTGCAGCGCAACGCCCAGCAGATAGGCGACGAAGACGAAGCCGAACAGCCGTTGCAGGGCGGGGTCGTCCGGGCCGGTGAAGAGCGGGGCACCCGCGGGGATGCGCGTGAACGTTTCGTTCAGCGCCGGGATCATGTGGAAGAAGAGGGTGGTGGAAAACCCCAGCGTCTCGACGTAGGTCGCCGCGCGGCTGGTGTCCCGGTGGCGGCCGGCGGCCACGGCCACGCCAAGCACGACGAGCGTCACCAGCGCCAGGCTGTGCGCGACGTTGAAGCCGCCGTGCATGAAGATGCCCAGACTGGTCACGCAGGCCAGCGCCGTGCAGGCGATGTAGGCCTTGCCCAGTGCGAGGTCGGAACCGATGCGGCCGAAACGCAGGCTCATGGCGAAGCCGCTGATGACGGCAACGAGGGCGATGGCCGTATGAACGGCGCCAAGGGTGGAAAGTCCAAGCATGGTGAAAACCTTTCGGGGAGAGAGCCGGGGGGCAAGGCGTGCTCGTTGGCTCAACGGGTCGAGCGCCGCCGCTCGGTCACGCCGAGCCGATGAAGCGGTCGAGCCGAGCAGCGTCAAGCACGGCCGGCAGGCCGGTGCGCAGCCGGGCGATGGGCGTCTCGCCGTCCAGCGAGGCATTGCGGCAGGCAAACCAGGCCAGGATCTCCGCAGCGTCCATGCCGACAGCGAGCTCCTCGGCGATGACCGCGACGTCCGCGCGCGGCGTCAGGCCGTCGGGATGGAGCTGGAAGGCCGGCCGCCACCGCTGCAAGCGCCCCGCGATGCTGCGCAGCCGATCGCCGTCGAGCAGCTCGTCCAGGTCTTGCGGTGGCCTGCCGTGCTGGTGCCAGTGCTCGCGCAGGGGCGTCTCCGAGATGAGCCCGCCTTCGGCGCATCAGGTCGAAGAAGCCTTCGGCCGGCGGTGGCGCGGCGGGTTGGCGGGGGCAATGGGAAGCATCGAGACACATGGCTTGCGGGGTGGTCCGTGGTGTGCCTGAAGGCTAGGCACACCGGTTGCGACGCACGCCTCCCGCATGGCAGTGACGACCTCTCCCATTTGGATGGTGTCGGCTGCCCGGCCTGCTTTCACATTCATCCAGCGTTTCACGGCGGGAGTGCGCCATGTCCTGGGCTTTGGGGCTGTCACGATTCATCCATGGATTCCCGAGACTCGGCAAGCGGTCCCGCAGCTGCCGCACACCGGCGGACAGGGGGCGGATTGCAGTGCAGCGCTTCGCGAACAGCTTCGTGGAGACGGCGATCGCCGCCTTCCTCAATTTCGCACCGGCGCTGGCGCCCCGGCCGGAAGCCTTGGCACATGGAGCGAGCCATGCATAGCGCCGGGCCCGACCCCGGCGCTGCGTACCTCGGCAGCCTTGACTTGCTCGGCAATGTGCCTGCCCTGGAGCGGCAGGCCTGTGCATCCACGGTGCGCCACGTCTTCGAGCTGATCTGGCCGCAGGCCGGCATCGAATGTCACGCCAGCGAGGCGGGCTTGTGCGTGGACGTCTGCCAGGGCGACCTGCGCCATGCCGTCCAGGTGCCCTGGGCGCTCGTCGAGTTCGACCGAGGCCTCGTTCTGGTGCGGGCCGTCTACCGGGCCGGCCTGCCGGGCATGCTGCAGCGCGCTGCCGCCGGCTTGTCGCTGTCGCTTTGACCGCCGCCTTGCCCAAAGGTGCCTAGTTCATGGGGCGACGTTCAGCAGCGTGCGCGCCGCCATCAGCTCCGGAACGGCAGCTGCTGTCGCCAATGGCCGACAGCAACTGCCGGATCGTCTCCACGGTTGCCGTGATGAGCCGCCGCAGCTGCCATGCTCAGCGCGATCCGCAGCGATCCAGAATCGCGGGACCTGTTGCCCCGCCAACGGCAGGGCTTGTCCTGGAATCATCGACAGCGCCGTGCGCGGCGGGCGTGAATCCGCGTGAATGTTCGCGAAGGCTCAGGCGAGCGCGTGTCCAGCTGCGTGGAGATGACAGCCCGCCACACGGCCACGGCGGCGCAGCAGGCGGACAGGTGCAAGGCCGGCGGCCACCGGGTCCAGCAGGCCGCGGCGCTTGGCGATGTCTGCGGCGGCCGTGCGGGTGGGGGCGCCGAGCTTGTCCAGCAGGGCCTTGACGTGCGTCTTCACGGTGCCGCAGCCGATGTTCAGCTCCGCCGCGATGGCCTTGTTGCACAAGCCGGTGGCCATCAGGCGCAGCACGTCGACCTCCCGGGGCGTCGGTAGATCCTGCGCCACGGTGTCGGCCAGGCGCTGCACCACGCTTCCCTGCAGGTAGCGTTGGCCGCGGGCCAGGGCCATCACGGCGTCAACCAGTTGCTCGGGCAAGCAGTCGTGGGTCAGGTAGCCCTTCACGCCGCGCTCCAGCGCACCGCGGATGCTCAGTTCGCCGTCCAGGTGAGACAAGACCAGCACGGCCGGCTCCGCCCCGCCGCGGTGCAGTGCCGCCGTGACGCCCAAGGGCAGGTCGGTGACGAGCACCTGCAACGCCGCCGTCTCTGAGCTGGGCTGGTGGCCTGCGCACGGTCGTTGCTCGTCGACCTGGAAGCGGCTGTCCGCGCCCAGCGTTGCCACGATGCCGCGATGGACGAGCGGTTCAGGGTGGGCGACCCGGACACGGATGGCAAGGGGCATCAGCATGGTTCTCTCCTGGTTGGGCTCAGGCCCGGCGCTGCCATGTTCGGTACAGCGGCACGCCTTGACCAGTGAAGCGCCGTGAAGCCTTGCGAGCGCAGCCCTTCACGCCGCCCTTGACGACGAATCGCGCCGATTCACTCGCGCTTCACGCCGCCTGCGCTCAACCTTCAGGCCGTCAAACACGCATCGGGAGTTCCGCATGAGCCAACGTCTGAGGGGCAAGGTCGCCGTCATCACGGGCGCCAGTTCCGGCATCGGCCACGCCAGCGCGCTGCTGTTCGCCGCGGAGGGCGCCAAGGTGGTCCTGGGTGCACGGCGTGCCGCCGAGCTGAAGGACCTGGCCTGCGAGATCGAAGCACGGGGCGGCTCGGCGCTGTTCCTGGCCGGTGACGTGCGCGAGGAGGCCTATGCGCAGGCCATGGTGGCGCTGGCCGTGCAGCGCTACGGCCGGCTGGACGTGGCCTTCAACAACGCCGGCACGCTAGGAGAGGCAGGTGCGTCCACTGAGGTGTCGGCGCAGGGCTTCGCCGACACGCTGGCCGTCAACTTGACCGGTGCCTTCCTTGGTGCGAAGCACCAGATCGTGCAGATGCTGAAGAACGGCGGTGGCTCGGTCATCTTCACTTCCACCTTCGTCGGCTACAGCGCGGCCTTCCCCGGCGTGGCGGCCTACGCGGCCAGCAAGTCGGGCCTCATCGGCCTTACGCAGGCGCTCGCCGCCGAGTTCGGCCCGCATGGCGTGCGCGTGAATGCGCTGCTGCCCGGCGCGGTGGACACCGACATGTACCGCGACATGAATGCCACGCCCGAGTCGCAGGCCTTCGTCACCGGGCTGCATGCCCTCAAGCGCGTGGGTAGGCCGGAGGAACTCGCCCGCTCGGCGCTCTACCTCGCGTCCGACGACTCGTCCTTCGTGTCGGGCACCGCATCGCTGGTCGACGGCGGGCTGTCCATCACCCGCACCTGATATCCGCACCTGAATTCCCAACCGCACCTACCAAGGAGCTCTCATGTCCTCTTTCCACAAGCATTGGCTACTCACGGCGCTGCTGGCCACCACGGCACTGATGGCCGCGCCGCGCGCGATGGCGCAGCCCAAGCCCTATCCCGCCACCTTCAAGCTGCAGGACATCGCCACCAACGGCACCACGCTGCATGTGCGCGTCGGCGGCAGCGGCCCGGCCGTTGTGCTCATCCACGGCTTCGGCGACACCGGTGACATGTGGACGCCGCTGGCCGTCGAGCTGGCCAAGAACCACCGTGTCGTGGTACCTGACCTGCGCGGCATGGGCCTGTCGGCCAAGCCCGAGGACGGCTACGAGAAGAAGAACCAGGCCAAGGACATCCGTGGCGTGCTGGACACGCTGGGCATCGACCAGGCCGACATCGTGGGCCACGACATCGGCGTGATGGTGTCTTACGCCTACGCCGCGGCCTACCCGACCAAGACGACGAAGCTGGTCGTGATGGACGCTCCGCCCCCGGGCATCCCGCCGTGGGACGAGGTCGTGCGCAACCCCAAGCTGTGGCACTTTGACTTCTACGGCAAGGACGTGTTCCGCCTGGTGCAAGGGCGCGAGCGCATCTTCCTGGACCGGTTTTACAACGACTTCGGTGGCCAGCCCGAGAAGATCGACGAGGGCACGCGCAACCACTACGCCAGGCTCTACGCGCGCCCAGGTGCGATCAAGAGTGCGTTGTCGCAGTTTCAGGCCTTCCGCCAGGACGCCAAGGACAACATGGAGTCGATGAAGACCAAGCTGACGATGCCCGTGCTGGCCATCGGTGGCGAGAAGTCTTTTGCCGGCCTGGAGGCCGTGGCCATGCGCAACGCAGCCACCAACGTCACCGAGCTGGTCATCCCACGCTCGGGCCACTGGCTGATGGAGGAAGAACCCGCTGCCACCGTCCAGGGCATCAAGGACTTCCTGTCCAAGTAGGTGGTGCCGCGATGAAAGCCGCCACCCTTCAAGCGCAGGTGTCCTTCGTCGTCCACCTGCCGTTCAAGCCCGAGCGCACGGCGCAGGGCCGGCAGATGGTGATGGACATCGTCCGCGAGATGTCCCGTGAGCCCGAGTTCATCAACACCTGGATCAACGAGATGCAGGACGAGCCGGACACCCTCGTGCTCTACGAGACCTGGGCCTGCTCGCGAGACGACTTCATCGCCCGCCAGTTGCCCAAGCCCTACCGGGTGGCCTACGAGGCGCAATTGCCGGCGCTGCTGTCCGGCGAGCGTCACATCCTCTTTCTGACCCCGCTGGCGGGGTTCCCCACGCGCAGCACCTGACCTCCCAATTCACCCCACGAAGGATTTCCCATGAGCAACCCCTTTCATATCCATCTGGCCGTCGTTTATCACAGCGGCTACGGCCACACCGCACGACAGGCCCAGGCCGTGGCGCGCGGCGCCGAGGCGGCCGGCGACATCGACGTGACGCTGGTGCCGGTAGACGACGTCGAGCAGCACTGGGACCTGCTGGCCCGGGCCGATGCCATCGTCTTCGGTGCACCGACCTACATGGGCAGCGCGTCGGCACAGTTCAAGGTGTTCATGGACGCCACCTCTCGAACCGTGTTCGCCAAGGGCGGGCTGTGGCGCGACAAGGTCGCGGCCGGTTTCACCAACTCCGCCGCACGCTCCGGCGACAAGCTGCACACGCTTCAGCAGCTCGCCATCTTTGCCGCGCAGCACGGCATGCACTGGGTCAACCTGGGCCTGCCGCCGGGCCACAACAATTCCCAGTCCACCGAGGAGACTGCCAATAGGCATGGCTTCTTCCTTGGCGCGGCGGCGCAGTCCAACGCCGACGAGGGTCCCGATGTGGCGCCGCCGCAGGCCGACCTGCTGACGGCCGAGCACCTGGGCAAGCGCGTGGCCACTGTGGCACGGCAGCTGCTGGCGGGACGCGCCGCCGTGGCGTAAGGTGGCGGCGTGTCTATCCCCCTGAAACCCGACACCGCGCACC
>JACPYV010000081.1 GCA_016195825.1 Burkholderiales bacterium
CGCTCGGGCTGATGCTCGCCGCCCACGGCCTGGGGGCGCTGGTGGGCATGGCGGTGTCCGGGCTGAAGCCGCACTGGCGGCTGTCCACGCTGGGGGGCACCGTGCTGCTGATCGACAGCATCGCCGCCGGCGTATTCCTCGCCTTCGGTCACGTGCAGTCGACCTGGCAGGGTGCGGCCCTGTTGCTGCCGCTTGGCGCGTTGGGCGGTTTCGTGCAGGTAGCCGTTTACAGCTGGCTGCAGCGGCGCATTGCGCCCGCGATGCTGGGGCGCTGCATGGCGCTGTTCATGTTCATCGTGATGGGCCTGGCGCCGCTGGCCTCGGCCGCGGCGGGCGCGGCACTGCGTGTGCTGGACGTGACCCAGCTCTTCACGGCCTCGGCGCTGTGCCTGCTGGTGGTCGTCGCTGTGGGCGCGGTGCTCACGCCCATCCGCGGCATCCGTTACGCATCGGCCTGACGGCGCCGCGTGGCGAGACCGGCGCCGCACAGCGCCAGCAATGCCAGACTCGCGGAGGCGGGCTCGGGCACGCGGTTGTTGACGACCAGATTGTCCAGCGACACATAGCCGAACGTGCGGCCGCCGCTGATGGTCACGCTGAGCACGTCCTGCCCGATGGCGACGGTGCTGTAGCTGCGACCTAGCGCGACATCCAGGCTGCCCGCGCCGCCGCCCGCGAGGACGTAGGCAACGGTGGCGATGCTGCCCACGTCGGCGTCCGGCACGTACCAGCTCAGGCCGAGGTCGAACTGGTCGAGGAAGAAGGCACCGCCGCCGTCGGCGGCGATGGTCAGCGGGTCGGTGCTGTAGATCAGCGAGGCCGTGCCGTTGTAGGCGCCGGGCAGCGGCGTGAGGTCCAGGGCCAGCGGCTGCTGGTCATCCACGCCCATGCACTGGCAGGTGCTGGTGAAGCTGAAGCCGTCGGTGACGATGGTCGTGTCCCCGAAAAAATAACGCGGGGAGTAGGTGTCGAAGTTAACGACGGCGGCCGAGGCCGGGCCGAGGGCGGCGGCCAGCAACAGGGTGGCGAAAGCGCGCATGACTTGTCTCCGACAGCAGTTCTCTCAAGGAACCGCTGATCGTGCCAGTGCGATGTGTCAGCCACCATAGCCTCCCCCCGTGTTTGCGGGGCTGCGCTTCGTGGGGGGGTCAGCGGCCGGCAATCAGCGTCGCCACCTCCGCGGCAGAGCGCACACCCAGCTTGGCGAACACGCGGGCGCGGTGGACTTCCACGGTGCGCACCGACACGTTGAGTTCGTCAGCAATGACCTTGTTGAGCTTGCCGGCCGCCACGCGGGTCATGACCTCGCGCTCACGTTCCGTCAGGCTGGCCAGACGGGCCGCGCGCTCGGCAGCCTGGGCCCCCTCGGCCTGCATGGCCGCGTCCACAGCCAGCGCCTGTTCGATGCGGTCGGCCAGCGCGTTGTCGCTGTAGGGCTTTTCGAGGAAGTCGAAGGCACCCTTCTTCAGCGCCTCGACGACCATGGGGATGTCGCCATGGCCGGTCAAGAAAAGCACGGGGTTCTTCAGCCGGCGCGCCAGCAGTTCGTCGTGCAGGCGGGTGCCAGTCATGGGCTCCATGCGCACGTCGAGCAGGAAGATGCCGCGGGGCGGACGCGCCTGCGGCGGCTCGGTGTCCAGCGCCGCGAGCAGGGCCGGGCCACCGTCGAAGGCACGCACATGGAGCCCACGCGAGCGCAGCAGGAAAGCCAGCGCATCGCGCACGTCGGGGTCGTCGTCGACGAGATGGACCACGCCTTCAACCATGCACGCTCTCCCGATGGACATCCCTGCTCAGGGGCAGGCTGAACGAGAACGACGCACCACCACCGGCCGCCTCGCTGGCATCGAGCACGCCCTGGTGGGCCTCGACGATGGAGCGGCAGATGGCCAGGCCCATGCCCATGCCGTCGGGCTTGGTGGAATAAAACGGCGCGCACAACTGCTCGACGCGGCGCCCCCCCAGGCCGGGGCCGTTGTCTTGCACGTCGACGCGCACGAACTCGCCGGCCACGCGGCTGCTGACGGCGATGCGCCGGCCGCCGGCCTTCGCCTGCAAGGCGTCGGCCGCGTTGCGCACGAGGTTGATGACGACCTGCTCGATGAGCACCGCGTCGGCCAGCACGGCCGGCACGCCGGTGGCAAGCGCCAGCTCCAGCGTGACGCCGCGGCGTTGGCAGTCGCGCTGAAGCAGGTCCAGCGCGGCGGTGATGACTTCGTTGAGGTCGCAGCGCTCATGGCGCGGCTCGCGCCGGGTCAGGAACTCGCGGATGCGCGCGACGATGCGCCCGGCGTGTGCGGCCTGCTGGCCCAGGCGCTGCAGCGCACCGCATACCAGTTCATCCTGCACGCCCAATTTGGCCAGCGAGTTGCTGATGCCCGCGCCATAGCTGGCGATGGCCGTCAGCGGCTGGTTGAGCTCGTGCGCCAGCGTGGACGCGACCTCGCCCAGCATGGTCAGGCGCGCGTTGTGGGCCAGCGTCTCGACCTGGCGGCGCTCGCGGTCCTCGAGGCGCTTGCGTTCGGTGATGTCGATGATGCTGCCCATCCAGCCAATCTGGCGGCCACCGGCGTCCACCAGCGGGGACTCGAACACCATCACGTCCAGCATGCGGCCCGACGAGTGCCGCCAGCGCGCCTCGTAGCCCTCGCGCGGCGCGTGGCCGGCGAGGTTGCGGCGGTTGCGCTCCGCCACCTCGGCCAGCGCGTCCGGCGGCCAGTAGGGCATGGGTGGCAATAGGCCCACCAGCTGTTCGGCAGTCAGGCCCACCATGTCGCAGAAGGTGCGGTTGACGTAGAGAAGGCGGCCGTCGAAGTCGCGGGCGCGCAGCGCGACCAGGGCCGAGTCCTCCATCGCACGCCGCCACGCCGCCTCGGTGCGGCCGGCCACCTCAGCGCGCTGCACCTGGCGCATCTGGCGGCGCAGCAGCCAGCTCGCCACGGCGATCAGCGGCAAGAAGCCCGCCACCAGCACCCAGGCCAGCGGTCGGATGGCGTTGACGGCCGGGTCGCGCACGGTCAGCTCCAGCGCGGCGTCGGTCAGCGTCGCCTGAGTCAGCGGGCTGGCGCGCAACGGGCCGGTCAGCGCGACTCGGTAGCTGGGGCGGGGGCCCTGGGCGGCGCGCAGCGGCGACTCGGTGGTGGACGCGATGACCTGGTCTGCACTGTCGACCAGTTGCACGTCGTACTTGCGCGCCAGCCACCAGGGCACGCCGCGCTTGAGCAGCAGCGCCGGCGCGTAGCGCACAACGAGCACGCCATCAGGCGCGACACGGGCCGTGAGGTGCAGCGACAGGCCGTCCTCGTAGCGGTTGGCCTCAGACTCGGTCGGCACCTCTGCCAGTACGCGGTTGCGCGCGTCCAGCCACGTGACGGACTGCCACAGCCGGCGCAGCCCGGCGTTGACCTCGGGGTGGGCCGCCAGCGTGGCCGCGCTCGGTGCCTGGCCGGCCAAGCCAGCGGCGAGCTGGCGCAGATGGGACTGCTCGTCGTCGATGCGGTCGCGCAGCTGGGCTTCCGTGCTGAGGGCGTCGGAGATCAGCGTCTGGCGCTGCAGCTCCTGCTCCTCGGCCTCGTTGCCACGCACCCAGGCCAGCACGCCCAGCACAAAAACTAGGGATAACCCGAGCGGCGCCAGCCACAGGCTGCGTGAAAGGCGGTCGGGCAGGCTCATGCGACGAGTCTAAGTAGCCACGCCCCCGCGAGGAATGTGGAACTCCACAACTACCCCACGCCGGCACGCGCCGGAAGAATGTCACGCCATATACAAAGGAGACAAGACATGGTCCATGCGGCTCGCCGCCTGTTGCTTTCGGCCGCGCTGGCGCTGCCATGCCTGGCCGTCACGGGCGCACAAGCCCAGGCGCCCATCCTGATCAAGTTCAGCCATGTGGTGTCGCCCGACACGCCCAAGGGCCGCGCGGCGCAGCGCTTCAAGGAACTGGCCGAGGCCGCCACCAAGGGGCGCGTCAAGGTCGAGGTCTACCCCAACAGCCAGCTCTACAAGGACAAGGAAGAGCTCGAGGCGCTGCAGCTGGGCGCCGTGCAGATGCTGGCGCCGTCGCTGTCCAAGTTCGGCCCGCTCGGGGCCAAGCAGTTCGAGATGTTCGACCTGCCCTATCTGTTCCGCACTGAGCAGCAGTTCATCGACGTGACCGGCGGCAAGATCGGCCAGCAGCTGATGGCCTCGCTGGAGCCCAAGGCCATCAAGGGCCTGGCGTTCTGGAGCGGCGGCTTCCATGTGTTCTCGGCCAACAAGCCGCTGCTCAAGCCGGCGGACCTGAAGGGCTTGAAGATGCGCATTCCCAGCTCCAAAGTGCTGGAGGCCAGCCTGCGCCTGATGGGCGCGCTGCCGCAGACCATGCCCTTCTCCGAGGTCTACCAGGCGATGCAGACCGGCGTCGTCGATGGCACGGAGAACATCCTGTCCAGCTACACCTCGCAGAAGTACTACGAGGTGCAAAAGCACGTCACGCTGACCAACCACACGCACACCGGCTACGCGGCCATCGTCAACAAGAAGTTCTGGGACGGCCTGCCCGCCGACATCCAGGCTGCGCTGGGCGATGCGATGAAGCAGGCCACGGATTACGAAATCCACCTCGTCGCGCAGGAAAACCAGGATGCCCTGGCCGAACTGCGCAAGAGCGGTCGCATGCAGGTGCATGACCTGAGCGACGCCGAGCGCGAAGTCTGGCGCACCACGCTGTGGCCGGTGCACAAGGAAATGGAATCGCGCATCGGTGCCGGCCTGCTGAATCAGGTCTACCAGGCCACCGGCGCGGCCAAGTGAGCCGCCGTCAACACCTTCCCCCACACAACACGGAGACATCACCCATGAAGCTCTTCAGCCGCCGCACCAGCCTGGCCCTTGCCACCGCCGCCGCACTCGCCCTGCCCTTCTCGGTCCAGGCGCAAGCGCCCATCGTCATCAAGTTCAGCCACGTCGTGGCGCCCGACACGCCCAAGGGCAAGGGTGCCCAGCGCTTCAAGGAACTGGCCGAGCAGCGCACCGGCGGCAAGGTCAAGATCGAGCTGTACCCCAACAGCCAGCTCTACAAGGACAAGGAAGAGATGGAAGCGCTGCAGCTGGGCTCAGTCCAGATGCTGGCCCCGTCGCTGGCCAAGTTCGGGCCTCTCGGCGTGAAGGAGTTCGAGGTCTTCGACCTGCCCTACCTGTTCAAGGACACCGACGCCTTCCGAGCCGTGACCGACGGGCAGCTCGGCGCCGACCTGTTCAAGAAGCTGGAGCCCAAGGGCATCAAGGGCCTGGCCTACTGGGACAACGGCTTCCACATCATGAGCGCCAACAAGCCGCTGCACAACGTGGCGGACTTCAAGGGCATGAAGATGCGCATCCAGTCCAGCAAGGTGCTGGACGCGCAGATGCGCGCGCTGGGCGCCATCCCGCAGGTGATGGCCTTCAGCGAGCTCTACCAGGCGCTGCAGACCGGTGTGGTGGACGGCACCGAGGGCGTGCCTAGCAACTTCTACACGCAGAAGATCTTCGAAGTGCAGAAGCACATGACGATGTCCAACCACGGCCACCTGGCCTACGCGGTCATCGTGAACAAGAAGTTCTGGGACGGCCTGCCGGCGGACATCCGCACGCAACTGGAAGGCGCGGTCAAGGACTCGACCGTCTACGCCAACGCCATCGCCAGCACCGAAAACGGCCGTGCGCTGGAAGGCATCAAGGCCAGCGGCCGCGTCACCATCCACATGCCCACGCCGGCCGAGACCAACGAGTGGAAGAAAGCGCTGATGCCCGTGCACAAGGAGATGGAATCGCGCGTGGGCAAGACCACCATTGACGCCGCCTACAAGGCCGCCGGCTTCGTGGCGCCCAAGTAAATCCCCTCCCGGGCTTCGCCATGCCAGGGGCCGCCACGGTCCTCGGCAGGCGCAGCCATTTAAGTTGACCGGAGCAAACCATGATTAACAAAGCGCTGAACCATCTGGAGGAGTGGCTGATCTCCTTCCTGATGGCAGCGGCGACGCTGGTGATCTTTGTCGCCGTCGTGCACCGCTACCTCGCCGGCGTGCCCTACATCCAGGACATCGCCCTCAAGATCCACATGAGCTGGGCGCAGGAGCTGTGCATCATCCTGTTCGTGTGGATGTGCAAGTTCGGCGCGGCCTATGGCGTGCGCACTGGCATCCACGTCGGCGTGGACGTCGTCATCAACCGCATGGCGCCTAAGAACCGCGGCCGCTTCGTCATCTTCGGCCTGCTGGCTGGTGCCGTGTTCACCGGCGTCATCGCCTGGCTAGGCGGCACCTTCGTCTGGGACAACGGCGCCCACCACGCCTTCCTGGACCTGATCGGCCAGCCGCGTGAAGACGTGTTCGAAGGCCCGACCACGCCCGACCTGGAGTGGCCGACCTGGATCGTCTACTCCGCCATCCCGCTGGGCTCCGCGCTGATGTGCTATCGCTTCATCCAGGTCTGTGTCGCGTTCTGGAAGACCGGCGAGCTGCCCACCCACGACCACGCCTATGTCGAAGGCGTGGATGAACAGACGCCCCTGCACGTCGAGGAGGCCCGCAAATGAACGCCCTCATCATCTTCAGTCTGCTGCTGGCGCTGATGCTGACCGGCATGCCGATCAGCATCTCGCTGGGCCTCACGGTGCTGACCTTCATCTTCACGATGACGCAGGTGCCCATCGAGTCGGTGGCGCTCAAGCTGTTCACCGGGATCGAGAAGTGGGAAATCATGGCCGTCCCCTTCTTCATCCTGGCGGGCAACTTCCTGACCCACGGGGGTGTCGCGCGGCGGATGATCAACTTCGCCACGTCCATGGTGGGCCACTTCCACGGCGGCCTGGCGCTGGCGTCCATCCTGGCCTGCTCGATGTTCGCGCTGGTCTGCGGCTCCTCGGTCGCCACCGTGGTCGCCATCGGCTCCATCGTGCTGCCGGCCATGGTGGCCCACGGCTACCCGATGCGCTTCGGTGCCGGCGTCATCATCACGGCCGGCTCGCTGGGCATCCTGATGCTGCCGTCGATCCCGAAGGTCATCTACGCAATCTCGACCAACACCTCCATCGGTGCGCTGTTCGTGGCCGGCCTGCTGCCGGGCATCGTGCTGGCGTTGATGCTGGCAGCCGTGACCTGGTGGATCGCCCGCCGCAACAACTACCCGCGCATGACGCGCGCCGGTTGGAGCGAGCGCTTCGCGGCCTTCCGTAAGAGCTTCTGGGGCCTGCTGCTGGTGGTCATCATCGTCGGCGGCATCTGGTCGGGCGCCTTCACGGCGACCGAGGCAGCGGCGATGGCGGCGGTGTACTCCTTCTTCGTGGCTCTGTTCGTCTACAAGGACCTGAAGCTCAAGGACGTGCCCAAGGTGCTGAAGGACTCGGCCAACATGTCCGCGATGCTGCTGTACATCATCACGAACGCAGTGCTGTTCTCCTTCGTGCTGGCCAACGAGAACCTGCCGCACCAACTGGCCGACTGGCTGCTGTCGATGAACCTGGGCCAGAACGGCTTCCTGTTCGTCGTCAACCTCGTGCTGCTGGGCGCGGGCAACTTCATGGACCCATCGTCCATCATCCTGATCATGGCGCCCATCTTCTTCCCGGCCGCCATGCAGCTGGGCGTGAACCCGGTGCACTTCGGCATCCTGATCGACGTGAACATGGAAGTGGGCCTGTGCCACCCGCCGGTGGGCCTGAACCTGTACGTGGCGTCCGGCATCTCCAAGCTCGGCATCACGGAGCTGACCAAGGCCGTCATGCCCTGGCTGCTGACCATGATCGTGTTCCTCGTCATCGTGACCTACTGGCCATGGCTGACGCTGATCGTGCCCAAGATGATGGGCATGCTCTGACGCGAGCCCACCCCGAACAGCCCGGCCCCGGCCGGGCTTTCTTTCATCCAGACCACCGCCTCCGATGAGCACCCTCTTCTTCGTGCTGGCCTTCGTCATCGTGGCCTTGCTGGTCTACATGGGCCGCTACAGCGGCCGCGTGCGGGTCGAGGCCACGCGCGTCGTCGACGCGCCACCCGAGGCCGTGCAGGCCCGCGTAGCAGACCTGGCCCAGTGGCAGGCCTGGAACCCCTGGCTGGAGCACGCGCGCGACGCGCGGGTGGTGGTCGACGGCGACACGCTGTCCTGGGACGTGCCCGAGGTGGGCCGCGCCCGCGTGCGCCAGCTCAAGGCGCCCGCGCCGCACGCGCTGCGCCAGCGGCTGGACTTCGCGCTGCCGTTTGCCTTGCGCGGCCGTTCGGACTGGCGCTTCGAGCCAGTGCCCGGCGGCACGCGGGTGACCTGGCGCTTCAAGGGCCGCGTCGCCTTCACGCTGCGCCTATTCGCTTCCACGGTGCGCGGCGCGACGGCGCTGGATCTGCGCTTCGGCCTGGACCGCCTGGCCGCCACGCTGGAGACCGCACCGCCGGCCTACACGCTGGCCTACCTCGGTGTGCAGGAACAGCCGGCGCGCCACTTCGCCCAACAGCTCTACCGCGGCCCGCTGGACACGCTGGCCACCGAGCTGCCACCGCGCATCGCCGCCACACGCCAGGAACTGGGCTGCCCCGACGCCACCGCGGTGGTGCACTACCTCAAGACCCAGCTCAAGCTGCGTATCGTCGACTGCCGGGTCGGCGTCGAACTGCCGGACAGCGCCTCGGCGCCCGAACGCGTGGCGCTGAACGAGCAGCCGCCCCATGCCGCCTACGTGCTGCGCTTCGACGGCCCGCCCGAGGCGCTGGAGCTGGCCTGGTATCAGGCCATGCAGCGCCTGCGCGTGGAGCAGCGCCAGCCCGACCCGCGCCTGCCGCCCTGCGCGCGCTACGTCACCGGGCCCATTGCCGGACAGCGCGGCGTCGTCGAGCTGCACCTGCCCATCCGCCGCTGAGCCAAGGCCGGAGCGAAGGCCGGCCGCGCACCCAAGGCACGCTACTTGCACTGCCCTGGGGCATGAACACGCTTTCCCTTCCCGGCCTGCGCGTGCTGCTGGCCGACGCCGGCCAGCGCCGCAGCCCGGTCATCCGCCTGGAGCTGATCCGGCTGCGCTGCCAGCTTGTCGACGTACTGGACCTGGTGGCAGAGCCCACCGCGCTGGGCAATGCCCTGCAACGCCTGGCCCCCGAGCTGCTGCTGATCGACTGCGAGCAGCCGGCACCCGAGCTGCTGGCCCAACTGGGCCAGGCCCAGTTGCTGCGTCCCCGCCCAGTGCTGCTGGTGGCCGAGCAGATGGCACCCGAACAGATGCGCGCTGCGCTGCAGGCCGGCGTCAGCGCGCTGCAGCTGGCCGGCCTGCCGCCCCAGCGGCTGGGCGCCATGCTTCAGCTGGCGCTGGCCCGCTTCGAGCACGACCAGGCCTTGCAGCGCGACCTGCGCCAGACCCAGACCCAGCTCGCCGAGCGCAAGCTGGTCGAACGCGCCCGCGGCATCCTGATGCGCGAGCAAGGCCTGGACGAGGAGGCCGCCTTCCAGCGCCTGCGCCAGCTCGCGATGGACGGCGGCCAGACGCTGGCCACCGTCGCCGCGCGCCTGATCGATGCACACCAGCTGCTGCGCCCCCGCTGAGGGCGCGGCGCACCAACAAGGCCATCCAGTCCACGCACCGGCGCGGCGCAAACCGCCCGGTGCGGCGCCAGCCATGCGCCAAGCGCGTGCAAACCGGGGCTGAGGGCCGCCTGCCAAAGCTGGCACGCAACCTGCTGAAAAGGGACTGAGGCCTGCAATGGCGCAGGCCTCTTGGGCCGGCCGGCTGATGAATCGGCCGGCACTTCAGGACAACGGCGTCCGACCCCCCCTATTCCCTGCCCGCTCGGTCGCGGCGGCGGAGCAGCACGGTCGCGACGTCGTTTCGCTTTGCATCTCAGGAGCCCGTGATGACCGCCAGCGACAACTCGAACGCCACGCCCCACCTGCAGCGCCGCAGCCTGCTCGCCGCAGCAGCCGCACTGCCCACACTCGGCCTGGCCGGTGGAGCCTGGGCCCAGGGCTCGGACAAGCCCGAGAAGGAGGAGGTCCGCATCGGCTTCATCCCGCTGACCGACTGCGCCAGCGTCGTCATGGCCTCGGTGCTGGGCTTCGACAAGAAGTACGGCATCAAGATCATCCCCACCAAAGAAGCCTCCTGGGCCGGCGTGCGCGACAAGCTCGTCAACGGCGAGCTCGACATGGCGCATGTGCTCTACGGCCTGATCTACGGCGTGCATCTCGGCGTGTCCGGTCCCAAGAAGGACATGGCCGCGCTGATGACGCTGAACCGCAACGGCCAGGCCATCACGCTGTCCAAGAAGCTGGCCGACGCCGGCGCCGTGGACGGTGCGAGCCTTGCGAAGGTGATGGCCAAGGACAAGCGCGAGTACACCTTCGCGCAGACCTTCCCGACCGGCACGCACGCGATGTGGCTGTACTACTGGATGGCCGCGCACGGCGTGCATCCGCTGAAGGACGCCAAGGTCATCACCGTGCCGCCGCCGCAGATGGTGGCCAACATGCGCGTGGGCAACATGGACGGCTACTGCGTGGGCGAGCCCTGGGGCCACCGCGCCATCATCGACGGCATCGGCATCACGGCCACCACCACGCAGGACATCTGGCCCGAGCATCCCGAGAAGGTGCTTGGCACGACCGGCGACTTCGTCAAAAAGTACCCCAACACCGCGCGCGCCGTCATCATGGCCGTGCTGGAGGCCAGCCGCTGGATCGATGCCGGCCTGTCCAACAAAAACAAGATGGCCGAGACCATCGCCGACAAGGCCTACGTCAACACCAGCGTCGACGCCATCAACCAGCGCATCCTGGGCCGCTACCAGAACGGCCTGGGCAAGACCTGGGACGACCCGCGCCACATGAAGTTCTTCGACGACGGCGCGGTCAACTACCCCTACCTGAGCGATGGCATGTGGTTCCTGACCCAGCACAAGCGCTGGGGCCTGCTGAAGGACCACCCGGACTACCTGGGCACGGCCAAGGCCATCAATCAGACGGCGCTCTACACCCAGGCCGCCAGCGCGCTCAAGATCAGCGTTCCCAAGGACCCCATGCGCAGCTCCAAGCTGCTCGACGGCGTCGTCTGGGACGGCAAGGACCCCGCCAAGTACGCGGACAGCTTCAAGGTAAAGGTGTAAATCATGGTCTCCGCCGTCTTCCACTCACCCCGCGACCACATCACCCCGCCGGCCCCACCGGTCACGGTCAGCCGCCCGGTGACCTCGCCCGCGCCCAAGGCCAGGTCGCCACGCAGCAGCATCGACTGGCGCGCCATCGCGCTGCGCGTGCTCCCGCCCGTGCTGAGCCTGGCGCTGCTGGTGGGCATCTGGGGCCTGGCCACGATGAAGGGCGGCAGCTTCCCAACGCCTGCGGCCACCTTCGACGCTGCCGTCAAGCTGTTCTCCGACCCGTTCTACAGCAAGGGCCCCAACGACCAAGGCATCGGCTGGAACATCCTGTTCTCGTTGCAACGCGTGGGCATGGGCTTCGGCCTCGCAGCGCTGGTGGGCATCCCGCTGGGCTTCATCATCGGACGCTTCGAGTTCGCCAGCCGCATGGTGTCGCCGCTGATCGCACTGCTCAAGCCGGTATCGCCGCTGGCGTGGCTGCCCATCGGCCTGCTGGTCTTCAAGAGCGCCAACCCGGCCGCGATCTGGACCATCTTCATCTGCTCGATCTGGCCCATGGTGGTCAACACCGCAGTGGGCGTGCAGCGCGTACCGGAGGACTACCTCAACGTCGCCCGAGTGCTCAAGCTCAGCGAGTGGAAGGTCATCACGCGCATCTTGCTGCCCGCCGTGCTGCCGTACGTGCTGACCGGCGTGCGCCTGAGCGTGGGCACGGCTTGGCTGGTCATCGTCGCGGCCGAGATGCTGACCGGCGGCGTGGGCATCGGCTTCTGGGTCTGGGACGAGTGGAACAACCTCAACGTCGCCCACATCATCATCGCCATCTTCGTCATCGGCATCGTCGGGCTGCTGCTCGAATGGGCGCTGATGAGCCTGGCCAAGCATTTCTCCTTCGAGGACTAGGACCGATCCACCCCCAACCGGCTTCGCCGGTCCCCTCAGGGGGGGCGGTGCCAGCGGCCCGGCAAAACCGGTTCCGCGGCACCCGCTGGGGAAGGCACTACAGCGCCACCCGCTTGATCGAATAGAACAGGAGCCCTTCATGACTGACCGAGCCTTCATCGAAGTCCAGCACGCCGAGATGGCGTTCAACACCCGCAAGGGCCGTTTCCACGCGCTGCAGGACGTCAACCTGCAGGTGCAGCGCGGCGAGTTCGTCACACTGATCGGCCACTCGGGCTGCGGCAAGTCGACTCTGCTGAACCTGATCGCCGGCCTGCTGCTGCCCACCGAGGGTGCGCTGATCTGCGACGGCCGCGAGATCGCCGCGCCCGGCCCTGAGCGCGCGGTGGTGTTCCAGAACCACTCGCTCCTGCCATGGCTGACCTGCCTTGAGAATGTGCTGCTGGCCGTCGAGTCCGTCTTTGGCGGCAAGGAACCCAGCGTGCGCCTGCACCTGCGCGCCAAGGCTGCGCTGGAGCTGGTGGGCATGAGCCACGCGCTGCAGAAGCGACCGCACGAGATCTCCGGCGGCATGAAGCAGCGCGTCGGCATCGCTCGGGCGCTGGCCATGGAGCCCAAAGTGCTGCTGATGGACGAGCCCTTCGGCGCGCTGGACGCATTGACCCGCGCGCGGCTGCAGGACGAGCTGCTGAAGATCGTCGCGCGCACGCGGAGCACCGTGGTCATGGTCACCCACGACGTCGACGAGGCCGTGCTTCTGAGCGACCGCATCGTCATGATGACCAACGGGCCGGCGGCGACGATTGGCGAGGTGTTGGAGGTTGGCATTCCCCGTCCACGCGTCCGCGTCGAGCTGGCCGAAGACCCCCGCTACATCGCGGCACGCAAGGCGGTCATCGACTTCCTGTACACGCGGCATGCGCATGTGGAGAAGGCGGCTTGAGTTGACGGTTTGAATATTTGAGGCTTGCCTTGACGAAGAGCCCTTCGACTCGGTGCAGTGCCACGGGAATCCGCCCCGCGAGGGCGGATTCCCGGCCCCACTCTCGCGCATCAAGCCGCAGTCGCCAAACCAACCATGTCGAAGTACCGCTCGAATGACGCATCGACAGCGGCACGTCCATCGCCAATGATGTTCAGGCCCCAGGTGAAGCCGTATACATCATCGAACTGAATGCCGCGCAGCCGCGCCTGCGTCTCACGCACCAGAGCCGGGCGAGCCGGCACGTGGTTGGGAACGCTGTACATGAAGCTCACATGGCGACGGTCCTGCGCCACGTGCAGTGCGTCGCCGGCCAGCAGCAGCTGGCGGCCCTGACCCTGCCAGTGCAGCACCGCGCTGCCGGGAAAATGCCCCGGGCAACGCAGCAGCGTTGCGCCCCGCCCCAGGTCGAACGTGTCCCCGCGCCAGAACTCCAGCTGGTGCGAGGCGCGGCTGACCCACAGCCTGTCGTTCTCGTGCACGAGGATGGGCACGCCCCCCAGCGCCTCGCTCCAGCGCACCATGGCCGAATAGAAATGCGGGTGCGAGATGCAGATGCGCTCGACACCGCCACGCCGCTTCAGCTCGGCCACGGCCGCGTCGGTAACCAACGCCGTGCTCTCCCACAGTACACCGGCCTCGGGCAGGTGCAGCGCCCGCTGCGGGATCGCAAAGCCTGGCGCGATGCCTATGCCGAACAGCTCGCAATCCATCTCCAGCAGGTTGCTGTGGGCCGTGGCCAGTTCCTCATGCGTGGTCCACGCCTGGCCTTGCCAGCCCACGTACTGGCGCTCGTCGCTGCAGATGGGGCACAGCGAGGGCGGCTGAGCGCTGTCGTCGTGCTCGGTGCCGCAGGTGCGGCACATGAAATAGGGCATCGCGCTCTCCGTGATTGCAGAGCCCTCAGCGTAGGCAGCAAAGGCGCGCGATCACAGCGCCAAGCGCAGCGATTCAAAGGGTGCCAAGCACCTTGGCCAAACGCCTGACGGCCTCGGGAATGCGCGCCGCGCTGATGCTTCCGTAGCCCAGCACCAGCCCCTGCACGGCGGCCGTACCCAGCCCATAGCGGCTCAGCGATTCGACACCCACGCCCGCGTCCCAGGCGCGGCGCGTCAGCTCATCCGCATCGACACCCGGCAAGGCCACGGCCAGGTGCAGCCCCGCGATGGCGGGGAATATCTCCACTTGGTCGCCCAGGTGGCGCCTGAGCATCTGCGCCAGCACGCGCCGCCGCTCGGCGTACTCACTGCGCATGCGGCGCACGTGCCGCAGCAGGTGGCCCTCAGCGATGAAGTCCGCCACGGCCGCCTGCATCAGCGCCGGCGCGCCCAAGCCCGCCGCATGCTTGGCGGACACCAGCGCCTCACGCGCCCAGGCGGGTGCCACCACATAGCCCAGGCGCAGCGCCGGCAGCATGCTCTTGGAGAGCGTGCCCACATAGAACACGCGGCCGTCGCGGTCCAGCGTCTTCAGCGCGTCCAGCGGCCGTGGCGTGAAACGAAACTCACCGTCGTAGTCGTCCTCGATGACGACGGCCTGGCGCGCGGCAGCCCAGTTCAACAGGTCGCGCCGACGCGCCAGCGACATCGCCATGCCCAGTGGCGACTGGTGCGACGGCGTCACGCAGACGATGCGCGCGTCCGCCGGCAAGGCGTCCACGACCAACCCCTCGGCGTCCACCGGCACCGGCGCGAGCAACGCGCCCGCGCCCAGCAGCGCTGCACGCAGCGGCGGGTAGCCGGGGTTCTCGACGGCGGCCCGCGTGCGCCCGGGTGTGACCAGCACGCGTGCGATCAGGTCGAAGGCCTGTTGCGCGCCGGCCGTGATGACCACGTCGTCCGCCGTGCAGGCCACCGCGCGGGACGACGACACGTGGCCGGCAATCGCTGCTCGCAGCGCGGGCAATCCCTGAGTCGGCGGGTAGCCCGCCGGCTCGCGCGCGGCAGCCTGCAGCGCGCGGGTCTGCAGGCGGCGCAGCACGTCGAACGGGAAGCTCGCCACGTCAGGCATGCCGGTCTTGAAGTGATATGCCGGTGCGGGGCCCTGGTTCAGCGGCGCCGGCCAGCTGCCGCCCTCGCCGCGCAGCCAGCGGCTGTCGGCCCAGCGCGCCACGCTGGCACGGTCCGACACCGTAACGGCCGCCCGCGGCAGTTCGGCCACGAAGCTGCCACCCGCACCGCGCGGCTCCAGCCAGCCCTCCGACGCCAGCAGCTCGTAGGCCGCCACCGCCGTGTTGCGCGACACGCCCACCTGCGCCGCCAGCTCGCGCGTGGACGGCAGCCTCAGCCCCGCCGCGAGCCGGCCGCTCGCGATCGCGTCGCGCAGCGCCACGTGCAGGCTGGCCAGGCGCGAGCCGCGGCCAGCAAGTTGCAGATCGAGTTCCAGGCTTGGGTCCAAGGCTTGCCACCATGTCGGCCCTCCCAGGGGCCATGCCAGGCGGCACTCTAAGCCGTCGGCAGCAGCGCCTCGGCATCGGCACCGGCGGCCAGCCGCATCGGGCAGTCGGCATCGGTTGCCGCACGCCATATGGCCGCGGCCACGTCCTGCGCCTGCGTGACTTCCTCGGTGGACTGCGTCCAGCCCGCAAACACGCCGCCCGCCAGGTCGGCATAGGCCTCGGGAATGCTGCCCTGCATGCGCGACCTGGCGTTCTCGCCAAAGCGCGTACTCGGCGCGCGGCCCGGTAGTACGAGGCGCGTACGGATACCGAACGGGGCCAATTCCAACGCCAGCACCTCGGTGAAGGCATTCACCGCCGCCTTGCTCGCCGTGTAGACGGCCAGCAGCGGCAAAGCCTTCAGCGTCACGCTGGACGTCACGTTGATGACCACGCCGGCGCGGCGCTCGCGGAACTGCGGCAACACCGCCTGCGTCAGCGCCATCGTGCCGAAGGTGTTGGCCTCGAAGATCTCGCGCACCTGCGCCATCGGAATGCCTTCCAGCGCGCCCAGCAGGCCGATGCCGGCGTTGTTGACCAGCACGTCGATGGGGCCGGCGGAGACAACGCAGTCGCGGATGCTGGCGGCGTCGGTCACGTCCAGCGCCAGCACGCGCAGGCGCTCGGAGCGCGGCAGCAAGTCCTCGCTCGGCGTGCGCATCGTCGCGACGACCTGCCAGCCCTGGGCGAGGAAGTGGCGGGCAGTCTCGAGCCCGAAGCCGGACGAGCAGCCGGTGATCAGAACGGTTTTCATGCGGAAATCCTTGAGGGGTGCGGATGCCGCAGGATAGGGAGCCAAAACAGGACCAGATACAATTAAACGTCCACATAACATCCGCCATCGTCCTGTTGTGATCGACCCTCTCGCCGAAGTCGTGGGCCTGCTGCGGCCCGGCGCCCGCTACTCCAAGGTGGTGGTCGGCGCGGGCGCCTGGCGGGTGCGCCGGGCCGACGCCGGCCTCCCGTTCTATGCCGTCGTGCTGGAGGGTGCCTGCCAACTCACGGTTGACAGCCAGCCGCCGCTGGCGCTGCAGGCCGGCGACTTCGTGCTGGTGCCCGCGGCGCAGCCCTTCACCAACAGCAGCGCCACGCCGCCCGCGGCCGATGTGCCTGACGTGCCGCCCACTCAACTGCCCGATGGCACCTACCGCGTCGGCGACCCCGATGGCCCGCCCGACGTGCGGCTGCTGGTGGGGCACTGCACGTTCGGCTCGCCGGATGCGGCGCTGCTGGTGTCGCTGCTGCCACAGCTGGTGCACGTGCGCGGCGAGCCGCGGCTGACGGCGCTCGTGCAGCTCCTCATCGACGAAACCCGCGCCGGCCGCCCCGCGCGAGACGAGGTCTTGGCGCGGCTGCTGGAGGTGTTGCTGATCGAGGTGCTGCGCTCCACGCGGGGCACGGCCGCGTCACCCGGCCTGGTACGCGGCCTGGCCGACGCGCGCCTGGCCGCGGCGCTGCGCGCCGTGCACGAGCAACCCGCCCGCGCGTGGACCATCGAAGCCATGGCTAAGGAGGCCGCGCTGTCGCGCTCCGCCTTCTTCGAGCGCTTCAGCCGCGCGGTGGGCGTGGCGCCCATGAGCTACCTGCTGGCCTGGCGCATGGCGCTGGCCCGCAAGCTGCTGCGCGACGACAGCCTGGCCGTGGCCGACGTGGCCGAGCGCGTGGGCTACAGCTCGGCCAGCACGTTCAGCGTGGCGTTCACCCGCCACGCGGGGCAGCCGCCGGCGCGGTACGGCCGAAGCGCATAGCCTCACTTGCCCAGGCCGATCTGCTGCATGAACGCGCCGTTGTCCCAGTACAGGAACTCCTCGAACATGATGCCGTCCTTGTTCCAGTGGCCGATGGTGGCCATGGGGATGCGGTAGGCCTTGCCGGTGGGCGCTATGACGGTTCCGTCGGGCAGCGTCATGGGTTGGGTGAAGGTGCCCTCCAGCCAGCCGGTCACGGCGGTCCATTGGGCGTCGGCGGTACCGAAGCGCACCGGGTGCTCGGTGATGCGGTTGTCGGGCGCAAACGTCCAAATCGCCTTCAGGTCTTCGATGTGCTTGGCGATGCCCTGCGTGATGTGGCCGTCAGGCCAGTGCACGATCACGTCCTTCGTATGTGACTTGTGCAGGTCCTGCCACTGCTGGCCGGTGTAGACGCGGAAGTCCAGGTCGTCGAAGTTCTTCAGGTTGCGCGCCAGGTCGGCCGGCACGCCGGCGGCCTGCGGCGTGGGTTGACCGACTTTCGTGCCGGGCCAGCGGTCGGCGGCGTGTGCGGCGGTAGCCAAAGCAAGTGCCGCAATGAGGGTGATGCGCTTCATGGGTGGTCCTTCGAGAGGGTGTTCAGGGCAGACACGGATGCAGCCGCCCCCGGCGCCTGCCCGTGGCGCGCCGTGAGACGTGGGGTGAACGCGGGTCAGTCGGCCAGCGTGACCGATGCGATGTCGAGGTGATGCATCAGCTCGCGCACGACCAGCAGCGCGGCGACGAACGAGGTGCCGTCGGGCAACTGCTCGGAGGCCGC